>CAILAD010000049.1 GCA_903832035.1 uncultured bacterium | reverse complement strand
GTATCCATGTTGCGCTTAACACCTAGCAAATCGCTACCCAGAGGTAGGGTGCTAGTGAACCCCTGTTCCATCTGAATTGTAGCCGGCTTAGTATAGATTAAGCTGTTACCAAATACAGATTCAATTTTTTTAACTATTTCATCAAGTTCCTGTAAATCCTTACCATAAACTGTTAGATAAAGCCCAAGCCTAAAGAACCTATCCTCACCTACCTGTAATTTGTCACGCAATTCCTCGGCATCACCAATAGCGGCTTCGAGTCCTGGATCGCGGACTTTACCCTTTTCGGCATTAATTGAGTAGTTAGCCTCTAGCTGACCTACCTTCTTTTTAAGGTTATCCAGTACGACCTGGCTTTCAACAGGCTCAATATTTAGACTTATATCAATTACTTCATCGATATTAATAAGAGGACTTAGCCAGCCGGTGAACAGACTTCTAGGATAAGCAAAAACAAAGAGCGTCCTAGCGTACCGGCTCCCTATCTTTATGTAGTTTGATTCAATCTCTATTGAACTTGGTGCAATTACGTCACGCAAGGTCACTACACCCTGCCTATAGACCTGTTCTGCTAAAGCCTGTTGATTCATCTGAGCCTGCTGCTCGGGAGTAAGCACCGGCTGTTTAGATTTGTTCATACCCAAAGCCATTACCTAGGACCCCCTGTTGGATTTTGCTGAGGTGTAGACTGTCGGTTGGCGGCTGAATAAAGGTCATCTGGTTCGGGTTCTTTTGGTTGCTCAGGGTGGACCATAGCCGGGTCGCCTTCTCTAGTAACTACCGGCGTATTAACATCATCAATATTTACTAGGCTCTGGGCTTGAGACTCGTCGATGTTATATGAGCTATAAAGTAATTCGACCACTTCTTGGGTATTAAGAACCGCAGAACGAACACCAATTTGAGCTAAACCTTGGGCAACTAACCCAGTTCTTTGCTGTAAATCTCTTCTTCTTTGTTCATACTCTGTTGAGGTTTGTGAAACTTCAACACCAACTGTAGTAGCGCCTCGAAGCTTAGTGATAATATTTTCCTTGGATATTGCGGCTAGATAGTAAGGCACAACCACGTAAAAGCGTTTTTCCATAATATTAACTTCATCAAGCAGACCGCGAATATTAAGGATATAATCTTCCATTAAACTGGCGAGTAGCGGGTTGGCCTGATTACTTTGAATTACATCAAGTTTATTTAAGTAGCCATCAAGGTCAATTTTTCTAGATTGAATCACGATCTGAATTGGAAAGTGTAATCCATTCAAGAATCCCTGGAAAGCAAATTCTACGGCATCCTTCTCTTGAGGGCTTTTAAGATCAAAGTTTGTTGGTGAACATAAGATGGCCATTCGCAAGCTTCCGTCGCGCATTACAATTACACCGTCTTTTATTTCAGAAAACTGCAAATGACTCTGGGTGCTGAGTTGTTTACCGCCTTTTTTGTTATCTGGGGCAGTAGTTGAATTTACGTATTCTTGTTGTTGAGGGTTTAATTGTGCCATTTGTAATCTCTAATTATATCTAAAAACATAAGAATTGTTAAATGTCGTTTTCATAGACTAGGTTGCCTTAGTTGAACAGTGCTTCCAGGCTCTAGCGCCTTAGCTTGTTGGTAATTTATGCGACCGGCTAATTGTGTAACTGTAAGACTGCCAGCTTTTTTGGCCATCTGATCTGCAAGTGGGTTTATTACCCTTTCTCCCAGGTGAGAAGCCATATCGCTAGCCGAACTATCCGCAACCCCTTCTTGCAGAGCGGTCTGTACTTGACTGATTGCATTAGCCTTAGTGCTTTGCTCCACATTCTCTAGAAGTTGATTCACCGCTAGAGATCTTTGACCAGCTTCATCTAAGACATCATCATTTTGGGTCGCTAACTGCCCCTGAACACTTATCTGACTGCTATCCATGTTTTGCGAGGGTCCTATTATCCTATTTGCATACACCGCTGCATCTGTATCGTCATTAGCAATTTGCACACTAGGGTCCTTGAAGTTACCACGGGTATCAATAATAGTCGCTAGCTGCTTGAGTTGACCAACTGAGACCTCTTTCTTAGCCGACCCAGCAGGCTGCAGACTTTTTGGAGATTCACGTACCATCTGCTCCTTAGTGTCGTCTTTTATCCATATTCTTTTTCTAGGAACAATTAAAAAACGTATGAAGGCTACCACGTAGTCTTCAAAAGGGACGCCTTCTCTGCGACCAAAGCCCAGCAGCAGAAAAAAACCGGTTACTGGTAGTGCAAAAGCTATTGCCACAATAATCGAAAAACTGAATACCCTCCACATTAAAAAAGCCCAAAGCAAACCGATTATCACATAGATAAACTGCTTTATCGACAAAGGACCTAAAATCTTGTCTTCTGTCTCAACATCCTGGGGGACTTTATACTGACCCATATATTAAAATTATACCCTTATGCTTAAACTATGTACAATCTAAAAAGAGCTAATTAACTTTTCCAAACGCCATTAGTGTCCATAGCTTCTAATATTGCAGCTCCGTGCATATCACTCGCCCCGTAATGGGCAGCATAAGCTGCAAGTCCTTTTCTAACTTCTTCAGACATTTTACTCTGTAGCTTAGGATTCTTTAAGATATTTTGTAACTGTGCGGCTTGGACACGGCGTACCTTGCTTGCGCTATAGCTACCATGACCAGCTTTTCCACCAACCATAGTATTTTGCAAGAACCAGTCTTTTTGGGTTGAGGCACTAGCGTCCATTACAGAGCCAGCATTGAGTCCACTAAAGAATTTACTTTCATCGAAGGTGTAACTACCATCAGCTGCGAGTGAATACTCTCTAAAGTCAGGCATACCTGAAAACTCCTTGAAATCAGTTGTTTTAAGTGCGGCCATATCTATAGGTTTAATCTTTCTAGCGTCAAAGGCATCCTGGATTGCAGCTCGGTTACCACGTTTTGCAAGGGCCTTAATTGCCGCCTGTCTCTCGACAGTATTTCTAGAGTTGAGCATTGCTTTTACCTCATTGTCTGTACCTACGGCTCCAGCCTTATCATAAACACTGGCTGCGCGACTTCTTGCTTCACCTAGTTTTCGAGTTACATTTCCGCTGTTTGGACTAGCCAAAGCCATAAGACCGCCACCAGCCAGTGACCGACCAAAGCGATTTTCCTTACCAAAGTCTGACTCCGCTAATCTGTCTCTACTAGAACTATAGCCTGATCTTAGGCCACCCGTAGCCCTACCTGTCATGTAGCCAGCCAATGCTCCGCCGGCATGTTCGACCATCGTACCTGATAGCCTTAGGCATCTTGGAATCATCAGTAGTGCCACTAGGGGCACTAAGCCACCAATTAATAGTTTCAATTTGTCTGTGGTAAATACAGTCGGATCAAAAGATGGGTGCAGTAGCATAAACGAAACTACCTCCGCGGTAGTTATTAGTACTGCAACAATTGGGTACATGAACACAAGCCTTACTAGAGTTTTACCCCATCTACTAAAGTAAGTTTGGGTACCCGGCAAAACCCAGGCTAGAAAGGCCAAAGGGGCAGAGAAGATAAGAATTATTAGAACTAGGCTACGGGCCACCATGTAAATAAATGCTACAAGTAGTGCAAAAAGAGCGACAATAGCCATTATAAGAAGTAGTAAGAAGACGACACCACCACCACCAAAAAATACAGTGCTTGTTACTGCGGCCGTTCCCCCACCTACTGCACTAGGGTTTCCGAAGGCCAGCAGGCTTACAACCCCGTCAGCAATGCTGGGTGTCGCTGTATTACTTCCTAGTACGCCATGCATTATAGTGCTTGGTAAAATTGCGCCTAAGACATTGCCGAAATCGATTAATAGGGCGCAAGCTAGATAGCCAAATTGAGCTATTATTATCGCGCCAACCAGTCTCGGCATGGTGTTTTTAATATTATAGTTACTTAAAAACCCACTACTATTAGAAACAAAACTTGCAAATATCATTACCAAAAATACTATTATAAACAGGCTGTTTACAAAATTGAGTACATTCATATATGCGCGTTGCAGACCTTGATCGTTATTAAACTGTAAAGGATCTAGCTTAAGCAGATCGGTAAGCGCCCCATCCTGAGGGTTGACTAGCCAATTAATGGCCTTCATTATTTGTGTAAAGAAAGGACAAAGGAAGAAACTAAGGGGTCCGGCAGCATTTTCGCAAGTTTGGGCTTCATTAGTATTTTGAGAAGTCTTTTTAGGACTGTTGCTCTGATTAGTTTTGTTTGTTGCAGTCTGGGAGCTTGCTGGTTGAGAAGAGCTAGCGCTAGTTGCGGTGTTTGATGTCGGGCTAGGCGCAGCCATGGCAGTAAATGTTGGTGCAAGGCAGGTAACTATGAACACAAAAATGCTGGTCGCTAAAAATGCGACCCTTAGCTTAGATCTATTTGCTAAAAGTTTAGTTGCTCTTTTCATAAGCTCACTAACTCTTTTGAACCGTTGGTACAACTTAGAACCAGGTTTAGAGTTAATGAGTAATCATATCAGGTAAATGCAATTTTGTAAATAAAATTAGGGACCCGGGAACCTGCCACCACCAGCACCACCACCAGCACCACCCGTAGGACCAGCACCACCACCACCAGCACCACCACCAGCAGCACCACCACCACCAGCACCACCACCACCAGCACCACCACCACGGTAGTAGTCTGGGTTTTTTATTGTATATTCAACACCAGTTGGGGTGTTGAAGTTCTTTTTCTTAGAATCATAAGTTGTACCAGGTGGTAAAGGTACAACACCTTGACCCCTAGAAGCCCTTATCTTGTTTAGGGATTCATAGCTTGCCCCACCCCAAATCTGTTGATTCATTATCTCAGCTTCTTTCTTGCCGAGAGCTGCGCCTGCCTGTTTGCTAACATTACCCTTACCGCTACTTTTCAGCTTTATAAGTTGATCGACATTAAGTTTGTCGTAATCTTCACGACCCCTTGCCTGATAAGCAGACTGTTTTTTCATTCCGGCGAAAGCTGCTTTCTCGCCAAGTCTTCCAGGGGCTCTGCCGAAGGTATTAGTAAGGGCTTTTCCACCAAGGTTAGCTAATTGTCCCTGCTGCGCACTCTTTTTGGCCATATTTTTACCCATTTGGCCAACGGCACTACCACTAATTGCCTTACCTGTTTGAGACATAATATCCCCGCTCCACTTAAAGGCTTTCGGAATCATTGCTACACCAAAGAAAGGAACAAATACGCTTGCCCAATCAATAATTTCGCTCTGGCCTTGCATTCCAGTAAATATAGTTTGAATGACCGTGGTAAGAGCTAGTATCAAGCCTAATATTGGACCCATTAGGCATAACTTAATAAACCACATTGCCCATTTTTTTGACAGACTTTGAGTTTGTGGTAATATCCAGCCCGCAAACGCTACGGGACTAATAAATACAAGTATCACCAAGAAAACTATTCTAAAAAGCAAGTAGCCAATAGACATGAGTAGGACAACCAGTATCGCTGCCATCAGTATTAGCATCACTAAAAAGTATCCAATTCCGTTTAGGGCCCCCACGGCCGAATTTTTGGTGCCAGAAACAGTATGTTGAAAATTTGCAAATATAGCACCCCCGAGATCTGTGCTACCATTATTGACTGCCGCAGGAATAGCTACAAGTAGGACATTAGATAAGTCCACAACAAGTGAAAGCAATAGATATCCAAATTGTGTGATTATTGCAACAGCGAGCAGCCTAGGTAACATCTTCTTGATTGAGTAATTATCTAGCCCCACACTGAAAAAATTGGAAAATATAATAATTAGAAAAATTAAAATATAAAGACCATTGGCAATATTTCTAAAAGAAACGAATCCATCCTGAAGTCCGCTCATATTATTCTGAGTCCCAGAGACACCATTGGGCTGTGACAAAGGGGGTAGTTTGAGCAAGCCGACAAGGAAGTTTGAAAGACCCGTCACGGCATCAGTCAACATGGACATAACAGGACACAAAAAGAAACTCAAGGGGTTATTCACACACGGTGTATTAGAGGCATCTACTGCAGTTTTAGCAGTGGCATCAGAAATAGCTTTAGCGGTTGTTTCATCTATAGTTCTTAACCGCCCATCTTGTCCATCGTAACATTTTTCACCTGATTTAGTATCAATACCACAGTAAAAATGAAAAGTTTTGCCACCGTATTCGAATGATCCATCACTAGCAATATCTACCCTTACGGTATTTTGGACATAATTATTGATATTTGTTGGATCTATGGTTTTTGTATATATGACCATTTTCTTGCCATCAGCACTCAGCTTAGAATTATCAACTCCCTTGTCCGGGTTCCAGCGCCAACACCCCCCAGTATCGTTCGTGTCACAGGGGTCTTGACTATTTGGTGAAAAATTTCTTACCGTAGTGCGATTCTCATTATTTAGTATGTACTCCCAGGTACCCTTCTTAATAATTGAGTTTTGTGAAAAGTCGTATTCTTTTTTGAACAGCCGCGCAGAGGTATCGATATTTTCAAGAACTAGATATTTGCCGGTCCAATCCGCCGGGTTTCCTGTCTTCCATCGATACACAAGCCTCCCGTATTGTTGTGTTTTATCAACATCCAGCCAGAACATTTCATCACCACAATTAATCTGTGAATCCCCGTGCCAAGAACAGGACGATCCCCCGCCCGAATTATCTGGACCATACGGACCCTGTATAGATTCATAGTCGGCACGAGCAGAGCTTGGCCAGAATAATAAAGCTGCTGCCAGAACGCCTAGTAAAACCGTGAGAATTTTTTTCATAGTAGTTATGTATATTATAGTAGGCTAAGGAAAAATAATCAAAAGAACTTTTGATGCTTTAATGAATAGTAGTTATGTAATACAATATGTACAATGGAATTTATAAAAAATAAGTTATTTAGTCTTACACTCACCGCCTTTCTGATTTCGGGTATATTTTTACCCGTTCATGTTGATGCAGCAAACGTTGACTGTTCAAAAGACCTCAGCCCAGCGGGACAGCAACTTTTTTGTGCTGGACAGAGCGGTGCATTGCAGGCAAACTCAAATACCACTAACGATATAATTAACAGCATAGCAAATTGGTTTATGGGTATACTTGGAACATTGTTGGCAATAACTATACTTATTAGTGCAATTCAGATAATTTCATCAGCAGGTAGCCCAAATGCCGTTAAGTCCGCAAAAGGTAGACTCGCTCAAGCAGCAATTAGTCTTGGACTTTTAATATCATTTAGATCAATATTAGCATTAATCGGGATATAATTTATGAAAATTTTTCTAGCAGTTTCGCTTTTTCAAGGTGTAGATACTAACAGCCTTAGCGGCATAACCACCCTTCTCAATAACGTCATAATAATACTTATGGGCTTTATTGGTGCTCTATCGGTAGTATTTATTATAATAGGTGGAATTCAGTACATTACTTCAACCGGCAACTCGAGCGGTACTGAGAAGGCTAAAAAAACTATAATGTATGCAATTGGTGGCTTAATTCTAGCACTTTCTACTACTGCAATAATTAATACAATTGGTCAATTGTTCCACATATAAATTGAAGCTAAAAGAAATTAAGGGTATTATAATTACATGATAAAACAACAACTTTTTTTAGCCGCACTAACAGCCCCGTCCGCAATCGGTGGCCCCGCTACTTTTGGCGATATAATTAACATTGTCACTAACTTCTTGCTGGGTATAGCCGGTACCTTATCTGTGATTATGATAATTATTGGTGGTATACGCTACGCAACATCGGGTGGTAACGAGAATGCCACAAAGGGCGCAAAAGATACAATTTTGTACGCCGTAATCGGACTCGTCGTGACTATACTTGCCTACTCTATAGTCAATTATGTTATTAAAACAGTATTCAAAGGTTAAGCTCTATTGATTTTTACTAGCCTTGAGGTATGATAAAAAGTAAGTTAAACTAATTTTACAAATTTTAAGGAGAAACTAAATGTCACTATCAAACAAAACTAAGAACCTAGTTATAGCAGGATCTAGCGTTATAACACTAGCCCCGATGGCCACTCACGCTGCTACTACTGCTACTCAGGGTGCAGACATTGCCAAGCCATCTGGTACGCCAACCAATCTAAAAACAGAGATCCAGGTTGTTACGAATACCATGCTACTTGTTATTGGCATCGTAGCTGTTATTATGCTGATCGTCGGTGGTTTTAGATATGTATTAAGTGCTGGTAATGAGAATGCCACTAAAGGCGCTAAAGACACTATTCTCTATGCTGTAATCGGTATAATTGTTGCGCTGCTATCATTTGCAATTGTTAACTTTGTTTTAGGTCAGTTCACTAACTAAAAAAAATACCAATAATGAGAAATAAATTTTTACTTACGTCGACAGTTGCAAGTTCGGCAGCCCTAACTTTAGCGCATAGAGCTTATGCCGCTGGCTGTGACCTAACAACTGGGGTTCAGGCTGGAGCTAATTGTGCCCAAGGAACTACCACGGGCAAGAGCTTACCAGAACAGATTGGAACAGTTACCGACACGCTACTACTAGCGCTGGGAATAATTGCAGTGATTATGATAATTATAGGTGGTCTGCGCTATGTATTGTCTGGTGGTAACCAAGATGCTACCCGTGGCGCTAAAGACACTATTTTGTATGCAGTTATTGGACTAGTTGTTGCACTTCTCTCTTACGCCATCGTCAACTTTGCTATTAATCAGTTTAAATAAAAATATATATTCAAAAGATAAGTAGTGCCGCATTGTGGCACTACTTATTTGTTACAATAGACTTATGAATAAAAAGTATGTAAAGATTTTTGCAATAATAATTGCCAGCATATTGGTTTTTTATGTTGCATTCCTTTATACCCAGAAGAAAAGTGCAACTAGTGGCGAAACATATACTGCCAGCGTCGAGTACCCTACGCAACCGTTTACTCTAAGTCTATGGATGCCACTATCTGAAAAAAACAATTTAACCCAGATTGTTGGTGATTTTAAGAAAGTTCATCCTAATGCCACGATTAATATTGAGGTAACTGACGACTCTCAATATCAGGTAAAAATAGATCAAGCAATATTAAGTAGGACCCTGCCAGACATGGCTATTTTAAGGAGCGAGCAACTACCTCAGTATAAAAATAATCTCAAAGCTGCTCCAGACCCTGTATTTACTACAGATGAATTCAGAAAAACATTTGCTGATCTTGCTAGCAATGACTTGATCAGCGGAAATAGTATTATTGGTGCTCCGCTTGGCTTAGCGACTCTTGGACTGATTTACAACCAAGATAGGTTTTTTCAGGCCAGCATATTGGGGCCACCGGCTACCTGGGTGGATTTTAATAAGACCAATAGTGCTCTAAGGAAAAAAGAATCTAGTAATCTATATTCATCTGGGGT
>CAILAD010000048.1 GCA_903832035.1 uncultured bacterium | reverse complement strand
TTTGGATGAGTAGTTCTGAGGCTGCTTATCAGCATCTTTATTTTCAGCTTCGTCCGTACCGGTCCAAATTGAAATCATCTTTTCGACTTCGCTTCTAGGTGTTGCGTACATCTGCCTGGAGTTATCCACAATCTGTTCAGTGTGGTTTTCTGATGGGGTGGGCATGTAAAGGGTCTTGGCGGAGAAGGGCATGCTAGTTTCGCCATCTATCGACATGGATACATAGACATTTTGCTTATCTAGATTGACTAGATCAAGTGGCTCAAAAACTGGCTCGAAATACTTCGATAGTCTTGAAGCATCATCTGCACCTACTCTAAAAGTCACCATACTCCCTACGTTACCAAATACTGCATCACTCACCTCCTCTGGCATTTGAGCTACATATTGGTTGGCCATAGTTAGATATAGTCCGTACTTACGGGCTTCAGATAAAATTGTCGCGAAGCTCTCTGTTGCAAAGTTCTGGAACTCATCAACGTACAGGTAGAACGGCTTACGCTCACCAATATCGGTTATATCAGCTCGGGTCATGGCTTCAAGCTGAATCTTGGTAATCATTAAAGCGCCCAGTATTCCTGCGTTATCTTCATTAATCTTACCAAGACTTAGGTTTACAATTAAGATCTTGCCTTCATCCATAATCTTTCTAATATTGAATGAGCTCCTTGGTTGGCCAATCAGGTTTCTAACAAGTGGGTTGGCCGTAAAAGCCCCAACTTTATTTAGTACTGGAGCTACAGCTTCTGACGCGAACTTATCATTCCAGCTAGCAAACTCATTAACCCAGAAAGCTTTTACCACGGGGTCGGTTATGTTTTGAATAATTTCATTGCGGTACTTTTTATCGCTAAGCATTCTAGTGATCCCTAGAAGTGTTGTATCTGGGGTTTCTAAAAGTGCAAGTAGAGTGAAACGTAAGATGTGCTCAAGCCGAGGACCCCAGCTGTCAGCAAACATCTTCTTTAAAACACCAACTATTTCAGAGGCTACATTGTTTCTACGATTTTCATCGTGAACTTCCATTGGGTTGAATGCTATTGGGAAGTCTTTGTCTGCAGGGTTAAAGTACACCACATCTTTCATTCTGGACTCTGGTATAAATTTAAGAATATCTTGAGCGTAGTCACCGTGTGGGTCTACAACTGCAAAACCTTGATTATGGAATACGTCAGACAGCGTCAGTAGATTTAGTAGGAATGACTTACCAGAACCAGATTTACCTATAATGTATAAGTGTCTCTTACGGTCTTCTCTTTTAATACCGAATTTGGTGTGGGCCTGTCTAAATGTGGTTGTTCCGAATAGGCTTATATCTTCTTGGGAGGTATTGACGAGGGTTGGTAGGTTGGTTGGTGGCTCACCGAGCTTTGTATTAGTGTAAGCTACGCCTGGAGTTTCTACGCTGGTGTGTGGAAGGTGGTAAAGACTAGCAATTTCTTCAATATTTAAGACATAGCCCGGGTCATCAAATCTTCTATCTCTATATTCCTTTACTCCCTCTGCTCCACCGACTAAGCCAGTGTTAGTAAATCCATTTAAGTTAATGGTATTAAATTGTTTAAATCCACCAACTAGGGCCTGGACTCTTTGCTTAGCTGCCGCATCATTGTCTCCGATGTAGACGGCTCTAATTTTAACAGCATAACCTAGTTTTTGGGCCTTAGCTTCTACTGCGGCATTGACGGTTGTTTGCCCCGGGGTAAGTTCCTTTTTTGCTTGTTTTTCTTTCTCGACTGATCCTGGAGGTGTTCCAAGTAATTGAAGGAATCTAAATGGCGCAGCTAGGATTCTTAGTTCGATATTTACTTTTGATTTCGCACCATTAATAACTTCGTCGATATACTTAAGGCTTTTGGAGTGCCAGCTATCATCTATTGGTTCCATCAAGAATTGGATCCACATTTCTTCTCCCTGGCTTAAAGATGCTAGAACAGTAGTAAGGCCAGCTAGCGGGTCTACTTCAAAAGTCTGGAATGTCCTAATCGGGAATATCTCATCTTTAGATAAAACAATTTCAGTTGTGTAGGCACTTCTACCTCCCAAGTCTCGGTTGGCGTAGTCATGCTCCATTTCAGTAATTTGCACAGCCGGATACTGGGCATAAACCTGGCTAGCTACATAGTCCTTTAAGTGCGTCGGTGCCCAGACATAGAAATTAATAACCTGACTATCTGAAACAATTTCAAAACTAATATGATCTTGGAATGCTCCCTCGCTTATAAGCTCACCACTCGGTCTGAGAATGCCATGTAAGCTAGCAAACATCTGTTCTGCAGATAACTCCTTCTTATCGTTATCCTTAGGGACGATAATATGAAGCAAGGTGTGTTCGGTTGGCTCTCTAGATACAATCTTTTCAGTTCGTTTATTGTTCTGCCAAATTTTGTAGGCTAAAAATCCAGCTATTATTACCCAGCCCCAGAACTTAAAAAGCACTATGCCAATTACGTTTATTAGGGTTGTTAAGAAGTCTAGAATTATATTCATTTATGGTTGTTTAATTATTGGTGCTTTAACTTAGTAAAAAATATCTATTACTTACTGCGTCCACCGCGTCGTCTTTTGCTGGCGCCTGCTTCGTAACCCGGCTTTAGACTGTAAAGTCCTTTGGAGCTACGTACAAACTGCGGCTTCTCTTGAAGATTTAAAGTAATTGTTGTAGTTTTTACTTGCCTTCGCGCAAGTACTTGAGTAATGATATCTTCTTTTGTAAATGATGCACTTCCGGCGAGGATCTCTTCTATAATATCAGCCACGGTGCCAGCTTGGTAGCCCCATTCCCCTAATGCATAAATACCACGTCCAATTAGGATAAATCTACCATCTTTAATGAGTTCATTGTGCACAGCTTGAGTCGTAACTTTTTTAGGGTTGGCTGGCAAACTTGTAATATGTGTGGATATTTCTGTAAAGTGCATTGGTCTTCCGCCACGCTTGAGTACAAGATAGATTTTATCTCTAATACTTTTCGGGTTTACCTCTGGCCAAATACTCAGACCCCAAATATTATCTAGACTAGATAAATCATTACTAGCTTTTGCAATTTCTTGCATCGCTTCGCTGTTTTTAGTGCCGGCTATCTTTTTAACTAGCTTATCGAAACGAACTGGTTTGCCGAAATCGTTTGCTACTGTTACTAGCTGTTCATGTAAGTTCTTAACACCATTCTCATCGTATAGTTCACTTAAAAAAACTAATTCAGCATGATTTTCATTTTTATCCATGAAGGTGAACTTGGGATTAAGTTTGATTAGAAAACTTAGGTGTGGTTTGAATTTACCCGATGCATCTAACTCATTAATTAGTGATGCAAAACCAATAATACCACCGGTTTTGTCGGTTAAGGCAACTAGAATGTTATTTAGATCGTTATCGTGGTTAGCTTGCTGGCGAATCTTAGTGATTGCAGCTTTTTCAATTTGTCTTACTCTTTCTCGGGTTATACCTAGATCTTTACCAATTTCTTCTAGAGTTTGAGTGCGTCCAGTAGCCACACCGTAACGTCTGAGTAGAATCTCGCGGTCGCGGTCTTTCTTTAAGAGCCCGAGACTTTCATCAATCAAGGCGTCCAGCTGCTTTTTGTCGATACTCTGTTTAGCTGTCATATAAATATAAATCTATCCTTTATCTAGAAAATGACTGTAATTATCAGTCAAATATAAATAAAATTATATCATTTTAATTTGTATAGGTCAACGCTTCTTGGTTGGTTTTTTACCATACCGGCCTTTTGGAGCCTTGGCTCGCTCTGCCAGGATCTCTTTGGCTTGCTTGAGAGTAATCTTTTTAGGGTCAGTGTCTTTCGGTATCTTACCGTTCACCTTACCATCAGTTATGTATGGCCCGTATCGGCCGTTTAGCACCTGGATGCCATCTTCGACGAAGTCTTGTATGAGCTTCTCTTTATCTGCTTTCTTTTTAGCATCAATAAACTCCATGGCCTTTTCATGAGTTATGGTGAATGGATCTTCTCCTTTTATAGATACAAAAGTATTATTAAATTTCACATATGGCCCGAATCTACCAATATTTGTGGTTATCTCCTCGCCTTCTTTGGTTTCACCAATAGTTCTGGGTAGCTTAAACATCTCTAGAGCTTCATCAAGAGTTACGGTTGTTAGTTGCTTTCCAGGAGGTAATGGAGCGAATTTCGGTTTTTCTTCGTCTTCGGCTTCACCTATCTGAATCATGGCGCCATATCTACCGACCCGGGCGATCACAGGCTTACCGCTTTTAGGATCCTTACCTAGAACTCTACCCTGGGTGGCTTCTTGACGGGTAATATCGTCAGACTTATCAATTAGCTTATGGAAAGGACCGTAGAAATCTGCAATCATGGTATTCCACTTCTCTTTACCATCGGCGATCTTATCGAATTCCTTTTCTACCTTGGCGGTAAATTGATAATCTACAATGCCTGGGAAGTTCTTCACCAGAAAATCAGATACTACTTTACCGATATCAGTTGGAAATAATTTATTTTTCTCTACACCATAGTTTTCTTGTTCGACTTCCTCAGATACTTTACTGCCATCAAGCTTGATAACCACTACGTCACGTGGTTCTCCATCCTTGCTGGCTTTTTCGACGTACAACCGAGTTTGGATTGTAGAAATAGTTGGTGCGTAGGTACTTGGGCGACCAATACCCTCTGACTCGAGCTTTTTAACAAGGCTTGCTTCAGTATAACGAGCTGGCGGACGATCAAAAGTTTCGCGGGCCATCATTGATTCACGCTTTAGTTCCTGGCCCTGAGTTACACTTGGCAAAATTATATCATCGGCCATCTTACCCATGACTTTTAAAAATCCATCAAAAATTACTATTTCACCTTTTGCTACAAATTCAGCATCAGACTTATCCGGTTTAACTGTAAGTATTGTTCGTTCAATTTTAGCTTCACTCATTTGTGAGGCTAGGGCGCGGGATCTAATAAGGTTATACAGTTTTTGCTGAGCAGCGTCTTCACCGGCGGTGTCTACTGAAAAGTCAGTTGGACGGATGGCTTCGTGAGCTTCTTGGGCGCCAGCTGATTTGGTTTTAAAGTGGCGAGTGTTCAAGTACTCTTTACCGTATTGGGTCTCGATAAGTTTGCTCGCTTGGTTGATTGCAGTTTGAGATAGGTTAAGCGAATCAGTTCGCATGTAGGTAATCTTACCGGCTTCATATAGTCTCTGTGCTAGAACCATGGTCTGCTTTACGGAATACCCTAATTTACTGCTGGCAGTTTGTTGAAGTGTTGAAGTTGTAAAAGGTGGAGCTGGAGATTTTTTCCCAGCTTTCTTTTCAAGAGCAGAGACAATAAACTTTGCATCTTTTATAGATTCAAATAGACTAGTGACTTTTTCTTTTGATTCCAGTTTGGCTTTTAGTTCGGCCGGAATTACATCTGCGCCAGATGAAAATTCACCAGTTACCCTGTAAGTTGCCTTAGACTTAAACTCTTCGATTTCGCGTTCTCGTTCAACTATAATTCGCACAGCAACAGACTGCACCCTACCAGCGCTTAGGCCCGTACGGATCTTTTTCCATATAACGGGGCTTAGTTCATAGCCAACTAGTCGGTCTAGTACTCTACGGGCTTGTTGGGCATTAACTAAGTTGATATCCACGTGGCGTGGATGCTCTACGGCTTTAACAAGAGCATCTTTAGTTATTTCATTAAATACGATTCGTTTGGTAGTTTTAGGATCTAGCTTTAAGGCCTCACACAAATGCCAACTAATCGCCTCTCCTTCACGGTCTTCATCAGTTGCGAGGTAGACATCTTTGCCTTTCATAGCTTTTTTAAGAGCATTAACAGTTTTTTTCTTA
>CAILAD010000047.1 GCA_903832035.1 uncultured bacterium | reverse complement strand
TTCTGTAAGTCTTCGACTTTATAGGTTTGTCTAAACACAAGGTATAGTAATAGTATAATCGCTGCTATCTGTATTACATCAAATAAGCTTAGTGGGGTGCTATTAGTTAGGTGGCTTGACTCGAGATGGGTAAATATTTGTTGATTAAATAATATACCAACTGTGAGTATAATAAGTAAGAAGAGTAAAATAGTATAGCCTCTTAAGCTAATTTTCTTTCTTTTGTAGCCATCATATATTCTTATAAAAAATAGTACTAGTATAGGGAGACAAAGGATTATTAGTACATTATATTTTGAAATTATCATTTTAAACTTCCCGTATTTTTTGTTTAAGTAGGTTCTTAATAATTCTCAGAGCATTCACGTTATTCTGACCTTTTTTGAGTGAGTATTCTGTATAAATTGCCTTTATGGGAATTTCTACTATCTTCAGGTTTTGTTGCTTTGCACGCCAAATAATTTCTGAACAAAATTCAAACCCATTTGCCCTTATTTCTATCTTTTCAATTGCTTTTCTAGAGAATGCTTTTAGGCCGGACTGCGAATCTGTCACACCAACACCTAAAATTATTCTTGTTGCTATGTTTAATGCTTTGTTGCCGACAACTCGTATTGCCGGCATCCCCTCTGTATTCATCATTCTACTTCCAATAACGAGGTCGCATTCTTCACTATTGAGCCTACTCATAACTGCGAACAGGTCTTTTGTAGAGTGTTGGCCATCTGCATCAATCGTTACTACAAAACTATAACCATTCCGCTTTGCATATTCTAAACCCGTTCTTGTTGCTGCACCAGACCCCATATTTACCAGGTGAGATATGATTAATACTGGGTGTTTTCTTGCAACTTCTACTGTGTTGTCTTTTGAGCCATCATTTATTAATAAGACATCCAGATTGTACTCATTTTGGTCGCGAATCTCTCTTGTTATTTGTTTAAGTACATTATTAATGACTTCTTCTTCATTATAACAAGGCAGTATTATTAAGCCCTTCTTAGTAAGTTTCATGATAATACCAATCTCCAAGGTCTTTAATATAGTACTCATGTGCAGTACCAAACCATTCTTTTAGTGACCACTCGTACTCAAAGAAGTGAATATGTAAACTGAAGGTATATTTATATGGTCTTTGCTTTGGAACTACAATTATTAGTTTTTTCTTTGCCACTCTTCTTAGCTCTTCGATAGCTCCAGACAAATCTTGTACATGTTCAAGCGTGTGCGTACATACAACTGTGTCAAACTGGTTATCTTTGAATGGTAGATCTTGAATATTTGCTTCTATAAAATTCACTTTTTTATATTTGTCTTTTAGGTTCTGACTAATACTAATATCAACTGCTGTGGTTTTACCTTTTTTTGACAGCAGATTAGAGAGGTAACCCCTCCCGCAACCAACCTCTAGTGTGCTTCTACCAATAATACTGCGTAGTATCTTTTTAGTACACTCTTCATTGAGATCTGTCTCACCTTGCAGCTCATTTACGTCTGCTGTTGACTCGTAAAGCCTTGAGAAACCGCTCTCGTCTAAGTCAAAGACAGTATTCTTGAAGTTCATAAATATACTTGCTTTATCCTTGAATACAAGTTTCATAGGTAAATACATAAATATTTTTGAATCCCTTAGTATTGGTGGAACTAACTGATCTAAAACATATTGTATTCTAATTGAGTTTTTTCGGCTTATTTTCATTCAGAGTATATTATAATGGATTTATGGTAAATTTGTCATGTTAAATACAATTCTCACTTCATTATCTATTGGTGCTATGATTGTCGCTGCGCAGTCACTCTGGAAGCAAGCAATAAGTAAAGCAGGAGAAAATTTCAATTTAGATTACATATTTTCAAAAAAATTCTTTAGTTTTATTCTTTCGCCTTACCTTTTGGGTGGCCTGATCATTTATGCTCTAGCAACACTTCTGTATTTCTTCGCACTAAGCAAGTACCCATACAGTATAGTACAAACCATTGTAGTCTCAAGTTCTTTAATATTTACATTTGCATCTGCACATCTATTGTTTCATGAAAGTATTACACCAAAGCAAATACTGGGTCTAGTAATATTACTATTGGGTGTATGGCTGATTGTTAACAAGTAGTCATATAAGTTTTTCTAGATATTTACCATACCCACTCTTTATTAAGTCCCTAGATATTTCCTCTAGCTTAACTTTGTCAATAAATCCTTCTCTATAAGCTACTTCTTCAATACAACCAATTTTGAGACCTGTCCGCTTCTCTACTACACGAATGTACTCGGCGGCATCTGCCATAGAGCCGAAAGTCCCAGTATCCAGCCAGGCAGAACCCCTATCCATAACTTTGACTTTCAATTTACCGCGATTCAAATATTCTTCATTAATACTTGTAATCTCATACTCACCACGTTCACTTGGTTTAATATTTTTGGCAATACCTACTACATCGCTATCATAAAAATAAAGACCAACTACTGCATAATTGCTTTTAGGACTACTGGGTTTTTCTTCAATTGAAATAGCTTTCATATTTTCATCGAACTCCACTACGCCATATCGTTCTGGGTCAGATACTTGATAAGAAAACACTACTCCGCCGTCTGGATCAACGCACTGCTTGAGACTTTCTCCAAAACCGTGGCCATGGAATATATTATCCCCGAGCACCAAAGCCACTTTATCATCTCCTATAAACTCCTCGCCTATTATAAAGGCCTGAGCGAGGCCGTCAGGACTAGGTTGAACTTCATAACTAATTTTAATTCCAATATCGCTACCGTCGCCAAGTAAACGTTTAAACTGATCTTGTTCGTGTGGTGTGGTGATAATTAAAATATCTTTAATACCAGCCATCATTAGAGTGCTAAGCGGATAATAAATCATCGGCTTGTCATAAATTGGCATAAGTTGTTTGGATATGCCCTTGGTAATTGGGTAAAGACGTGTTCCGCTGCCCCCAGCTAAAATAATTCCCTTCACAAAACTTCCTTTTTTAACTACTTGATTATACCAGATATAAAAAGCCCCTGCCTATATTCTGAAGGCAGGGGTCATAAGATAATCATTCAAACATAGCGGCCAGCTACGGATGTAAAGATTGGGGTCAAGCTCTAGGGCTGAATACTTTGGTCTAGGGGCTATCACGCCACCTCTCATTTTATTGAACTCTTCTGTCGTAATTCTATCAACCCGACAGTCGATGCTCTTAATTACAAAAATGGACTCTGCAAGCCTCGCCCAAGATATTGGCTCACCACGGCTACTAAAGTGATATATGCCATTAGGCTCATCGGTTTCAGTGAGATGCTTACAATAAATGGCAAGGTCTTTGGTGTAAGTCGGAATTCCAAACTGGTCATCAACGACCGACACGCTATCTCTGGCTTGACCGAGACCAAACATGGTTTTAACGAAGTTATTTCCATCTCCGTAAAGCCAAGAGGTTCTGACGATATTATACTTTTTAGTTTGGGCAGTATTTTTCTCGCCATCAAGCTTTGTCTTGCCATAAACCGACATTGGATTGGTCTTGGCATCTACCCCGTAAGGGGTGTCCGCCTTACCATCAAATACATAGTCGGTGCTAATTTGAATTAACTTAGCCCCAACCTGATCGGCAGTAATTGACAAACAACCTACTGCTTTGGCATTAATTATATCGGCGTTATATTCATCAATCTCGGCGTTATCTACATTGGTATATGCCGCTGCATTGATAATATGGGTGACATTGTCAATTGATGAAATAGTTTTGTAAATTTCATCAAAGACTGCCATGTCGCAGTTTTCACGGCCAAGAAAGATCGCGTCGGGCAATACACTTTGTAGTGCTTTGCCAAGTTGGCCATCCTTACCTAAAACAACAACGCTCACTTTTAAGTACCTTTAATGGGCGAAATATCCGTCAGAAAGGGATGGGCCAAATCCTTTTTTGAGATAACTGAACGAGTAAGGCTAATTGGCCAATCAATATTAAGTGACGGGTCAGCCAGGTTCACCATGGTGTAGACGCTGGACTCACTCCAGTAATCGTTTACCAAGTAGGTATAGCTGGTCTTGCCCTCTAGCGCCTGGTAGGAATTAGCTACTCCTCTAGGTACGTAGACAGCATCACCTGGCTCAATTGTGTAAGTCTGCACCGAGCCAAAATTAAATCCTGCTCGGAGATCGACTAGGGCGATAAAAGCCACTCCTGAAGCCAGACTGATGTACTTGTCCCATGGCTCAGCGTGCATACCGCGCGTTACTCCTCGATAGTTATTAAATGAGATGTTGTTTTGGACTGGCTTAAAATCAGCTGGAAAGCCAATTGAAACCAAGTCTCTGTTGTTGTACGACTCTTTAAACCAGCCACGCTCATCCTTGTGCATGTCTAGACTATAGAGCCTAACGTCTGGTATTTTTGAAGACGCTATTGAATACAAGTTCATCCTCCAGATAGTAGGTACAAATTAACACCAAGTAATATATAATATTTTACTGCTTTTTTCAAGCAAAAAAGTGGCTATTGGCCTTGTTTTTTGTACCGATTCTCTACCTTGTCTTTGCAAGGCTTCCACCACCATTCATTTTCCTGATACCAAGCAATGGTATCAGCAAGTCCAGCTTTGAAATCGGTGTACTTCGGCTTCCAGCCCAGTTCGGTCTGTAACTTACTCGAATCTATGCCATATCGGGCATCATGTCCAGGTCTATCTGCGACATGCTCGTAATCATCTTTTGGTTTATCCATAGTTTCTAAGATGGTCTCAACAACATCTTTATTATTTTTTTCGCCACTTGCACCAATTAAGTAGGTTTCACCTATTTTGCCTTTTTCAATAATTACATGAACGGCACTGTTGTGGTCATCTACATGAATCCAGTCTCTAACTTGCTCTCCACTACCATATAGTTTTGGCTTATTGCCTGATAAAACATTAGTGATCTGTCGAGGTATAAACTTTTCTATGTGTTGGTAGGGTCCATAGTTATTACTACAGTTACTAATTGTTGCCTCAACCCCAAAACTTCTAACCCAGGCCCTAACTAAAAGATCTGAGCCGGCTTTAGTTGAAGAATATGGACTGGATGGATTATAAGGAGTATCCTCGGTGAATCGTTCTGGACTACCGATTTCTAAGTCGCCGTAGACTTCATCAGTACTAATGTGGTGTAGTCTCTTACTATACTTGCGTACTGCTTCAAGGATGGTGTAAGTTCCAATTAAATTTGTGTGTACAAATGGCCAGGGGTTACTTAGTGAATTATCATTGTGGCTTTCTGCTGCAAAATGCACGACTACGT
This sequence comes from uncultured bacterium, assembly GCA_903832035.1. Taxonomy (GTDB): domain Bacteria; phylum Patescibacteriota; class Saccharimonadia; order CAILAD01; family BJGX01; genus CAILAD01. Next base: position 362 of record CAILAD010000047.1, on the reverse strand, counting down.
CACAGTCTGCAACCAGACTATTTACCAATTCTGCGTCAGTAATATCGCCTTTTACAAATTTAACCTTACCTTTGACTGGATCTAGATTATGCTCTTCTCCCGCATAGGTTAGGTTATCTAATACGGTAATTTCATACTCTGGCTTGTTTTTTACAGTGTAGTGAACGAAGTTTACACCGATAAAACCCGCCCCTCCGGTAACTAATAATTTTTTCATATAAACATTTTATCATAAATTATGTTGCCCTATCTGTTGCTTATGCTTGGTAGCTACCAGTTGTCGTTATATAGTACAAGTGAATTAATTATCTATTAGACAGGCTCTTCAAAATGAAAAATATAGCAAATCTTAGTAGGGGTAA
>CAILAD010000046.1 GCA_903832035.1 uncultured bacterium | reverse complement strand
TAATAATAAAAAATAAGAAAATGAAAAAAAAATAGTCGTAATAGATATTGGTTACTTCGATACCAAGATATTTACCGTAGATACAGTAGCTAGAATGGAGAGACATATTAGTATGGGGGCTCAGTCTTTTATTGAACTTCTATCTAAGGCGCTAAATATATCTGAGTATGAATCACTAGTATTATTGTCAAAGACCGGCATAAATGAGAGTGAGTTGGGTAAAAAAATATATGCGGCTACTAAGTTACTTCTTGCAGGCCTAGTCTCAGAAATAGCTAGCTACCTAGATGAGCTATGTGATTTTTTACAAATAGAAAAATACGAACTAGGTAAGGTACTAGTATCAGGAGAGCTTGCAATGATGCCGGGGTTTAGTGAATATCTATCGACCAACACAGGAATTAGTGTTGAAAAAATAGATCCCTGGGAAGGCACCGGCACCTACCCCCTGAAGCCTATGCCTAAGAAAATACAGCCCGAGTATGCCCGAGCTATAGCACTTTCTTTATATGGACTTCGGCATTCTTAACGCCGGAGTCATCTGCGCGACGATAGTTATTTTTTCTAGCCTCAAGTATGTACTGCTCTAACTCATATGGTAGAGCCATATAGTCAAGGACAAAGTTTTCCCTCTCACCTGCAGTTTGAATTATTATTGAACCATACTTAAACATAGTTTGAATCGGTCCGGTTACTCTTGCAGAAATATCCTGTATTTCCTGAAGTCGGAGTGTAGAAACCCGTCTATTGAATAAACCTAACTGGTCTATATCTACAATATGCTCATTAGTAATTACTATTTTATTACGTTTCCATATCCAAAGCACGCTCGCTAAAAGCGCAACTAGTAACACTAATAGTAAAAAACCTATTAGGCTTACAAGTGACGAATTAATGTATTTATCAAAAGAGGCCTCGTTGGTGCCCAAATAGTACATCCCGATAATGGCTACGATTGAAACTACAAATATTGCAAACAGAAAAGGGAGAATAGAAAAAATGTGTTTGTATACTACCCTTTGTGTTATCTCGTCCCGGGGCTGACCGGGGTACACTGTACGATTAGAATCTGAATTTATATTATTTTCCATAGTACCGCTAGTATATCATATGCCCATAAGACTAATGTTCACTCTTTGTCTGTTTTTTCAATACCAAGGTGACCGTAGGCCTTATCGGTAGCAATTCTACCTCTATGAGATCTTTGCAGAAATCCGATTTGGATCAGATAAGGCTCGTATACATCTTCAATTGTTAGCCTTTCTTCGCCGGTCGCTGCAGCAATTGCCGAAACTCCCACCGGGCCACCACCGTAGTGATCAATTATAGTCCTAAGCACTCTCCTGTCTGAATTCTCCAAGCCATACTCATCAATATCGAGTAACTTCAATGTGCCGTCTAAAATATCCGATGTCACCACGCCATCCCCATGAACCTGCGCAAAATCACGAACCCTCTTTATTAACCTGTTAGCTATACGTGGGGTTAGCCTGGTCCTAAAAGACATTTTTTCTAAGGCAGGCTTATCTATTTTAATATCAAGGATATTTGCAGACCGGGCTATAATACTCTCTATTTGATCGGGGCTGTAATACTCTAGCCTGTGAACCAACCCAAACCTATCTCGCATAGGACCAGATAGAGCCCCAAATCGAGTAGTCGCACCTATAAGGGTGAACTTGGGTATATCGAGCCTTAGGCTCTGTGCAGAAGGTCCCTTACCTAGCATGATATCAATCACATAGTCCTCCATCGCAGGGTATAGTATTTCCTCTACTGTTCTAGGGAGTCTGTGAATTTCATCAATAAACAATATGTCGCCCTCTTCTAGGTTAGTAAGGAGCGAAGCTAAATCTGCAGGTCTTTCAATAGCAGGGCCACTAGTTATCTTTATTGTTCCACCCATTTCATTGGCTATAACATGGGCAAGTGTAGTCTTACCAAGTCCTGGAGGGCCATATAGCAACACATGGTCAATTGGCTCACTCCTTTGTTTTGCAGCAGTTATAGCTAAAAGAAGTCCTTTTTTTATCTGTTCTTGGCCAATATAGTCAGTAAAGGTTCCAGGTCTTAGATCATCCTCGAAGACCCTCTCTTCGGCATCATCCTTCTTTAATATAGGATCTAATTCAGAACTGTCCCTCTCTATCATTTTTTATTTCCCTTTAGTGCCTGCCTTACTCTCTCTTGGGTATCAAGACCAGAGTCTATACCTTGCAGTGCGTTTTTAGCATCCTTATCTCCATATCCCAAACTTAATAGTGCCTGAAAAGCAGGGTCTTCTTCGTTTTGGGTTTTTGTATCTAAACCATCCACTAATTTACCCTTCAAATCTAGAATGATCCTTTGTGCGGTCTTCTTGCCAATTCCACTGACGCTTGAAAAAAGCGATACATCATCATTAAATATAGCCGATGAGACATCTGAGCTACTATGCACAGAGAGAATAGACATGGCGGCTTTTGGACCTACCCCACTAACGGAGGTAAGACGATAATACATTTCACGCCCAGCAGATAAAATAAATCCATACAAGCTATGTTCATCCTCTTTTATATTTTCAGCAATATAAAAACTCATATCGTCCCCTAATGATAAACCTAGACGATCAGGCTCGGTCAAGAGAACCTCATAGCCCACTCCGGCCACATCTACTATTACCCCCTTAGGTAAAATATCAACAATTTTACCTGAAATTTTTGCAATCATGCCTTTATTATATCACTTTAAAGATAAGATTTTGAACTCGCACAGATTGCTATTGCTAGTGCGTCTGCGGCGTCATCAGGCTTGGGTATAGTATCAAGCTTCAAAATCTTTTGAACCATAGACTGGACTTGCTTCTTAGTAGCTTGGCCGTAACCAGTTACAGACTGCTTTACTTGTAGCGGAGTAAATTCTGTAATCTTTATACCTTTAATTTGCATGGCTAGTAGTATTACCCCTCTAGACTGACCAACAGTTATAGCAGTTGTTACATTTCTAGCAAAAAATAGTTGCTCGATTGCAACTATATCAGGATTATGTTTGTTAATTATCTCTTGTAGGTCATCAAATATTATTTGTAATCTCCTCGGCATTTCAAGTTCTTTGGGTGTTGAAATTACACCGTAATCTACAGCCTCAAGCTTGCCACTAGACTTTGTAATTACACCAAAGCCCGTTGTTGCTGTACCAGGGTCAATACCAAGTATTTTAGTCATATCAACCTAGTTTGTTAAGAATGTCTTCCGGTATATCGAAATTACTAGTTACCTCCACTACATCATCTATGTCTTCTAGAGAATCCATTAGATTTAATAGAGTTTTAGCCTTCGACTCATCCTCGACTGTTATAGTTTGACTAGGCTCCTGTTTAACTTCTGCGCTCTCGACATCGTTTTCGCCTATCGCATCCCTAACTTGCTCAAGTTTTTCCGGCGAGGTATAAATTACGAGCTGTTCTGAGCTATCATCTATATCCTCAGCTCCAGCCTCGATTGCACTAAGGGATAGTAGATCCTTATCAGCATTTTCATTACACACAATAACACCCTTTTGTTCAAAGAGGTAGTCTACGGAGCCAGTAGCGCCAAGGTTGCCACCATGCTTAGAAAAAGCTGATCGAACTTCGGGACCAGTTCTGTTACGATTATCCGTAAGCGCCTTAACCATAATTGCAACTCCACTTGGTCCATAACCCTCATAAGTTAATTCTTCTAGCGAAGAGCCGTCGGCAGGGCCACTAGCCTTTGCGATTGCTCGCTCAATATTAATAGCAGGAACATTGCTAGCTTTAGCTTTTTGTATTGCGAGTCTTAATTTAAAGTTTGTATCAGGATCTGCTCCGCTGCGTGCTGCTACAGTTATTTCGCTAGCTATCTTTGTAAATATCTTTCCCCTCTTGGCATCTGCGGCACCTTTTTTGTGTTTTATTGATGCCCATTTACTGTGTCCGCTCATATTTTCCCCTTAAATTAAAAGTTTTTAATTTAAATTATTATCGATATAATTTCTCTTAGTATATAATATCATTTTTTTCATTACCAGATAAGAGCCCTGGGCTTTAACTATATAAGTAGTGTTGCTGGTGGATACTTTACAGATTGACTTTTTGGTCAAAATAAGTTTAAATTAGTAGGTATCTCTCCCGTAAAATACTAAAATTTTAGTTATTTGGGTCCGTAGCTCAGTTGGTTAGAGCACCTGCCTTTTAAGCAGGGTGTCGTGAGTTCGAGTCTCACCGGACCCACCATAAAAAAGACCTCAACATAGTTGGGGTCTTTTTTATTAATCTAATTTACATTATTGGTTTATGCACCGATTCTGTCTTTTCTTCTTTTGCCCGCAGACTTAGCTACGACATAATCAATTATTTGCCCAGCAATATCTTCGCCAGTTTGAGATTCTATACCCCTTAACCCTGGGCTCGAATTTACTTCTAGCACCAGTGGGCCTCTCTTAGAGCGAATAATATCTACTCCGGCGATTGGTAAGCCTAGCGTGCGTGCAGCCTTAATGGCTATATTAGTTTCTTTCTTGGTGAGTTCTACAGGTAAGGTTTGTCCGCCGCGATGCAAGTTACTTCTAAAGTCACTCTCGTCACCCTGGCGCATCATAGCACCTACCACTTTATCACCAATTACAATCACCCTGATATCGGCGGCATGGGCTTCTTCTATAAATTCCTGAACCAAGATATTTGCTCCTAGTCCATAAAAAGCTTCAATAACAGATCTTGCAGCCTTGCGAGTTTCGGCTAGAACAACCCCAATTCCATGTGTACCTTCAAGAAGCTTAATAACTACTGGTGCACCCCCAACTAACTCTATAATGTCCTCTGTATCTACCGCCTGTCTTGCAAAAACTGTCTTAGGGATCCCAACACCTGATCTAGCCAACAACTGAAGACTTCGGAGTTTATCCCTAGACCTGACTAGCGCGAGCGAGCTAACAGGAGTGTAGACCCGCATCATCTCAAATTGTCGAACTACGGCTGCCCCATAAGATGTTATTGATTGTCCGATTCGAGGTATTATTGCATCAACGTTCTCAACATTATTTCCCTTATACATTATTCCCGGTTTATTTCTTTCAATGTCTACGCTGGAGTTAGCATGGTTTATTACAACCATTTCGTGACCACGTTCTCTTCCGGCTTCAAGCAGTCTCTTCGTACTGTAGTTACCGCGTCCTCTAGATAATATTGCAATTCTCATATTTGTTTTCTCCTATTTTACGCTAACTATAAAATTATTTTCTTTTAAGAATCGCCTGCCCAGTAACACTGGATTGTGCATGGTCTTTCTATTAGTAAGTGAGAATTTAACTCTATACTTAGTATTATTATATATTATTGGTAGCTCAACAGTATAGCGTTTTTCTTCCTGGCCATTTGAACTCCTGATTTTTCTTATTGAATATCTTTTAACTGAGAATGGTTTGTTATTATATTGCGGGTGCTCTTCGTCTAATAGTTTAAAGGTTAGTATTTTTGTTTTCGGGTCGACCGCAAAGCTAGTAGCATGTATAGAGCTTATACCTGCACCCGTATCCACCTTGCTTTTAAGGCCAGTTATTCCAACTTCTGGCATGTCTATCTGTACGAAATTATTAATTGTTTGTTTAACCTTGATTGATCGGCCTTTGCTTATATACTCCGCTAGGGCCTGCATCCTTTTTTCAGCAAAGTGGCCCAAATATGATTGCGGTTTTGCATTAACTTCGAGAACAAATGCCTGGCCAGTCTTCTTGTCTACAATAAGATCAACTCCGGCTATCTGTCTATTAAATACTGTCGCAGCTTTGATAGCTAGTCTCCTAAAGTCTTCGCTAAATTCTGAGGGATCTATTAAGGTAGAATTTTTACCTTGGTAGTTATTATTAAAAATACCCTCATTTTTATCTAAATCTCTATTAATAACACCTGCTACACTTCTACCATAAACTAATACTCTGTAGTCCCCATCATTTTCAATAAAGTTTTGCAGTATAAACTTACTTTCAGAATTACTTACGTAAGACTTTTTTAATTCGGACTTGGAACTAATCAATAAATTATTTATACCTTTAGATGTACTAATATCCTTAGCAATAAAAGGGAATTCGAAACGAGGATTAAGCTTAAAGGCTCTATCCATCGTATCGATTGTACAAAATAGCGTATCTGGAATACTAACCTGCTTAGACCATAGCCTAAAATATTCAGTCAGCCTGGACTTGAAATTATTTGAGCCGACTTCCTTATCGTAAAATGTTACTCCCTTAGTCTTGAGATAAACCGCACAAGCACTGGCTTGCTCGCTGGCACCACGCCAGTACCTAAAATAGACTGCGTCATATTTACTAATATCTGTGCCGTTTTTTGTATCAAAAATACTTGCGTTACCATCAGCAATTGAATAGATAAGGTCATCGTAAAAACTAAAGTCAATCACAGTAGTCTTGGGTAGATACTGTTTCAGGGATTCAACGAATTTATGTTGTCCATTGCTGTAGGCTTTAGTGTTCTTTTTTACTAGCAGAACTAATATTTTTTCAACTTTTTTCATATATAGTTAGCCTTTTTAGTTTTATAAAATATCGGGTAATTATCGCACTTTAACAGCTAAAAGTCAATATAAAAATCAAACCCTATTTCTTATCATCATCCTTTTTTACAGGTATGAACTGAGTAACTACAAGCCACGCTGCAAGTATTCCCATAAATATAAATCTTAAGTTATAAATCTGAGCTGCTAAGTTAAAATCAGTAACAACTCTTCCCCTGGAGCTATCATTTAATAGACTAAGTCCAAACCCACATAGAAACAAGGTCGTAACAACAGCAAGGGGTATTGACCTTAATTTACCTTGAGACTTTCTTTGACTTATTAATGACCCCAGAAACGAAGCGGCACAGACTACTACAACAAAGGTTATTTTAGCTGTAGCGATTGGAGCATTGATTTTATCAGCTACTCCGGACATTGCTGTCTCAGAACTTACTGCAATAATAAAGAAAGCCATAAATCCACCATAACTAACGGATTTAAGTCTATTTTCACCAAACAAAAAACCCAACACGCTAAGACCACCTAAGAGGCTGAATAATATAAGATTAAAAGTTATTTGTGGCAAATGACCCATATAAGCTTAAGTATAACGCTATTTCATGAATTCTAACAGTACCTAAAAGTGGACTTTACCAGAGGTGCCTCTTAGTACTATTTCTGTATTGCTCAAGCGCTAATTTTTGTTTTGAGTTTAATTTATTTGGTACTACTACATTAATTATAATTAGATGATCACCAAGCCTATTTGTTCCTAGTATAGGTAGCCCCTTGTCACTCAACTTTACTACGCGGCCAGGCTGAGAACCTGAAGGAATTTTAACTGTCAGCATACCCTTAAGTGTCTCAATATCCACCTCTACGCCTAATGCAGCATCAGCCATGTCTACAGTTATTTCAGAAATAATATTTGCACCATCTCTTCTTAGGCTCTTATGGGGTCTGACGCGGACCAAGACATAGAGGTCGCCCCTCTGACCCTGAGAATTAACTTCACCCTTACCTTCTAGCTTTATACTCTGGCCGTCATCGATTCCGGCTGGTATCTTTATTTTAACATTCTCTTGTTTTCTGTTTCCTGATTGATTATCAGCAATTCTCAAACTTATTTCCTTAGTAGCGCCCTGGACAGCCTCCATGAAATCAATCGTTATAGCTATCTCAACATCTCTTGTCTGATTCTGAGCACCGCGAAAAAACATATCGAATATACCACCCATACCGCCACCAAAGCCTGAGAAATCAAATTGTGCACCATCACCAAAAGGACTTCCACCGCCACCAAAAGGATTACCGCCGCCGGCCTGATCAGCGCCAGCAGCATGGCCGAACTGATCATAGGCTTGGCGTTTTTGAGGATTACCTAAAACCTCGTAGGCCTCGTTAATCTCCTTGAAATCATCTTCATTACCACCTTTATCAGGGTGATGCTTGATAGCTTGTTTACGGAAGGCTTTTTTTATCTCTTCTTCGGTTGCGCCCTTGCTTAAGCCAAGAACCTCATAGTAATCTCTTTTTGACATTTAACTTATATATTCCTTGATTTAAGCTTAGACTTTAATTTCTACTTATCTTTTTTATCGACAACTTCACCCTCTTCAGCATCGTTGTCTTTTTCATCGGCTTTGCCATCTTCTGAAGTTGATTCCTTGGCTTCCTCTTCTTTATACATCTTCTCACCAATCTTCATAAGCTTTTCGTTTAGATCATCGCTTAATTTTTTAATTTCTTCGGCATCTTCACTATCTAGCTTTTCTTTTAGAGCCTTTACTGCATCTTCAACTGGCTTTTTTTCATCTTCTGAAACTTTTTCACCGGCTTCATGTAAGCTTTTTTCGGATGTGTAGACCAATGTATCGGCATGATTCTTAGCTTCTACAAGCTCTTTCTTTTTCTTATCTTCATCAGCATGTGTTTCGGCATCAGCCTGCATCTGCTTGATCTCTTCTTCGCTCAAACTACCACCACCAGTAATAGTAATTTTTTGCTCCTTACCTGTGGCTTTATCCTTAGCGCTAACATTAACTATACCATTGGCATCAATGTTAAAGCTCACTTCAATTTGAGGTACACCGCGAGGTGCTGGAGGAATACCATCTAAGGTAAATCTGCCTAACGACTTATTATCGCTAGCCATTTCTCGCTCGCCTTGTAAGACATTTATTTCTACTGAAGTCTGGTTGTCTGCTGCAGTACTAAATGTTTGGCTCTTGCTGGTCGGGATAGTTGTGTTTCTTTCAATAAGTTTTGTACTAACTGATCCCATGGTTTCAATACCAAGGCTCAGTGGAGTTACGTCTAGTAGTAACACATCCTTAACATCACCGCCCAAGACGCCACCTTGAATAGCAGCTCCAATAGCCACTACTTCATCTGGATTAACACCCTGGAGTGGTTTCTTACCAAAGAATTCTTCAACTTTTTTCTGAACAAGAGGCATACGCGTCATACCACCAACTAAGATAATTTCATTGATGTCTTCTTTTTTTAGCTTTGCATCTTTTAGTGCTTCTTCACATGGCTTTAAGGTTTTTTCTACAAGCTCTAAAACAATCTTTTCAAAATCTGCACGACTCAGCTGTATATCTAAGTGTTTAGGACCGTCTGCGTCAGCAGTAATGAAGGGTATATTGATTGCAGATTCATTAGTTGTAGATAGCTCAATTTTAGCTTTTTCTGCTGATTCTTTTAATCTCTGCATTGCTGCCTTGTCACCTTTTAGATCAATCCCTTGATCTTTCTTGAATTCGTCAATCAAGTGATTAATAAGGACTAAGTCAAAGTCATCACCACCTAAATGCGTATCACCATTAGTACTCTTTACTTCAAATACACCATCACCAAGTTCTAAAACAGAAACATCAAAAGTACCGCCACCTAGGTCATAAACTATAACTTTTTCTTCTTCTTTTTTATCTAAACCGTATGCAAGAGCAGCAGCAGTAGGTTCATTAATAATTCTCTTTACTTCAAGACCGGCAATTTTACCTGCATCCTTAGTGGCTTGTCTTTGTGCATCATTGAAATATGCCGGAACTGTTATGACAGCCTCGGTAACTGGCTGACCGAGGTACTTTTCAGCATCTGCTTTTAACTTACTAAGTATCATCGCACTAATTTCTTCAGGCGTGTAATCCTTTTCAGCCATTTCTACTTTTACATGACCATCCTTATTAACAATCTTATAAGGCATCAAGTCTATATCTCGTTTTACTTCTGGATCATCAAACTTTCTACCAATTAATCGCTTTACTGAAAAGATGGTGTTGTCAGGGTTGATAACGGCCTGACGCTTAGCGGTCTGTCCGACAAGTCGTTCTTTATTCTTATTTACAGCAACAATACTGGGTGTAGTTCTTGCGCCCTCTATGTTACTTATAACTACTGGGTCACCGCCTTCCATTACAGCCATTGCTGAGTTAGTGGTTCCTAAGTCTATTCCTATAATTTTTGCCATAATTTTCTCCTTTTATAATTACTTTATTTATCACTTCCACCTGAGACTTTTACTCCGGCAGGTCTTATTACTTTATCCGATATCATATATCCTGGGGTTATAACTTCGACGACTTCTCCTTCTGGTTTTTCCGAATCTACATATTCAATTGCTTCGCACTGGTTATGGTCGAATTGCTGACCCAAAGGATAAAACTTACTAATCCCTATTCCTTCTAGTATATCTAGTAGTTGTTGGCCGACATACTGCATACCCTTGGCCCAGGAATTATTTTCTAAATCTTCGGGCAGATGTGTAGCAGCTCGATCGAAGTTATCCAAGGCGGGTAATAGTTCATTTAGTACTGATACTTTGGCGGTCTCCATAACTGAAACTCGTTCAGCATTTTGTCTTTTTTTATAATTTTCAAACTCTGCCTGCAAACTTTGTAAATGAGCTGTTAATTCACCAATTTCTTGCTCATAATCCTGGGGAGTTTTAGCTTTCTTTACTGTTTGCTTGGACTTGTTATTATCTTGTTTTTTCATATCTAGTGATTGAATACCTCCTCAAGGGCTTTAGTCGTACCTTCTACTAGGTTTATAACCTTGTCATAACTCTGTCTTGTTGGACCGATTATACCGATATAGCTTTGGTCAGAATATGGGCTAGAAAACCTGTTTACCATCATTGTTAGACCACTACTGCGAGCTACTGGATTTTCTTCACCAATAAATATCTGCATGGCATCAATATCTGCATTAGAAAGCCATGTCTGAATAGCATCAATAAACCTTGCGGCCTCAAGCGCCTGAAGGTGCTCGAGAAATTCGGGCTGAGAAAAGAGCTGACTCATACCGTACAGATAAACTGAATCGCTGAGTGTTGCAAATGACATATTGCCCGTTAAGTCGCTAAGGGTTTCTGCAGCTATCTTTATAGCTCCATCGGTTCGGTCTTTTAGACTGTCTACTTTTTTAGCAATTGAAAGTACATTTTTGCTTATTTGGCTCTTTTTAGGCACCATGTTGTTCACAAAATACCTATAGCCCTTATCCGTTGGGACTCGCCCTGAAGATATGTGTGGTTGAAATATCAAACCTTTATCTTCAAGATAGGACATCTCGGATCGGATAGTGGCCGGGCTTAAACCGAAAGTGTTAGCTAGCTCTCTTGAGCTAACTGGCTCTGCTGAGTCAGCATAAAGGCGGATTATCTCCGAGAGAATCTCATTTTGTCGTTGTTTCATAAGCTTATTTCTAGCAGTCGAGCACCCTTAGTGCCAACTACCTTTTAAGTATATAAAAATTAGCACTCTAATGTCAAGAGTGCTAATTTAGATTTATTTTGTTTTTATAGTATTGAGGAAAATATTGAATTCAGTCAACTGACTTAATGCTGAATTTTCACAATTAATTCTTCTTTAGAAGCACCATAAAAGCTTCTGGTGGGATATCTACCTTTCCAATCTTCTTCATCTTCTTTTTGCCTTTTTTTTGCTTATCCAAAAGTTTATTTTTTCTACTTACATCTCCACCATATAGTTTTGCAGTTACATTTTTACCCATTGCTCGAATGTCTTCTCTAGCAATTACTTTTGCTCCAATAGCCGCCTGCAAACTAATCTCAAAAAGTTGTCTTGGTACTATTTCTTTTAATTTTTCTACAATTCTTCTTCCGAGCTTAATCGACTCACTTCTATGAGTAATAAGACTCAGCGAATCTACCATTTCGCCACCTACTAGTATATCCACTCTTACCAAGTCTTCGGGTCGATATTCCAAAAAATCATAGTTAAACGATCCATATCCTGAAGTAATACTTTTTAGATCATCGTAAAAATCTGTCAGCACGTTACTGAGTGGTGATTCAAAATCTACCAAAGCCAGTTCTGAGTCGATGTAGCTAAGGTTTTTTTGAATACCACGAATAGAGTTAATGAGCTGCAAGACCGAACCCAGGTATCTACTAGGGACAATAATTTCGCCCTTTATCCAAGGCTCCTCTATAACTTCGATTCTTGAAACATTAGGTAGATCGGCCGCGCTTTTAACTTCTAGTCTTTCTTTAGTAGTTGTTACCACTTGATAGTCCACACTTGGATTAGTTACCACCAGACTAAGATTAAACTCTCGCTCTAGCCTTTCTTTAACTATTTCCAGATGAAGCAATCCCAAAAATCCTAGCCTGTAGCCAAATCCAAGGACCTGGGAGCTTTCGGGTACGTACTCAAGTGCAGCATCATTTAGTGTGAGCTTCTCTAGTGCGTCCTTGAGCGCTGGGTAATCCTCGCCGCTACTAGGGAAAAATCCAGCGTAGACAAAAGGCTTGACCCTCTTGTAGCCGGGCAATGCTTCGGATGCAGGGTTAGACTGAAGGGTTAAAGTATCTCCCACTTTGGCATCCGCGATTGATTTTAAATTAGTTACACAATAACCTATTTCTCCGCACGATATCTCGTCGCTCGGGTGCATAGTTGGAATGAAAAATCCCGTGTCTACAGCTAGGGCATTTTTATCTGGCGCCATGAGATGCAGCTGGTCACCCTTCCTAAGCTTGCCATCAAATACTCGCAAGTAAAGTATAACTCCGCGATATTCATCATATATTGAGTCAAATATTAAAGCCCGGGTCGGAGCCTCTGGGGTGCCCATGGGAGAAGGAATCTTTTCAATAATACTGTCCAATAAAGTATCTACGTTAGTTCCTTCTTTTGCAGATATTTTTATTATTTCATCTGGGTCACAGCCAATCAGCGTTGCAACCTCCTTAGCTACTCTTTCGGGTTCTGCTGCTGGTAAGTCAATTTTGTTTAACACTGGGATTATTGTAAGATTCGCCTCAAGCGCCAAATACACATTGGCTAAAGTCTGAGCCTGAATACCCTGAGCAGCATCGACTACAAGAATCGCACCCTCGCAAGCCATTAGGCTCCGACTTACTTCGTAGCTAAAATCGACGTGTCCCGGAGTATCAATTAGATTAAGCTCGTGACCCTTCCATTGCATCCTTACTGGCTGAAGTTTTATTGTGATACCTTTTTCTCTTTCAAGGTCCATTTGATCAAGCAATTGAGACTTCATGTCTCTTTTTTCGATTGTACCTGTTAATTCAAGCATTCTATCTGCTAAGGTACTTTTACCGTGGTCGATGTGGGCAATTATACAAAAGTTTCGTATTCCGTTCATTATTTAAATACCCCCCTTACTATTTTTAGCGGATGGGTAATCTTTTTAAGAATCTGGTCAGTCTGGTAAACCCTTAGGATTTTAGCCGTAACAAAGAATACTACGATGCCACTTATAGAGATGACAAGAAATTTAGGAGTCATAGTAACAAACCCAACGTCATTTTTGAGCAAAGGAAATACTTTTAGGACCATGAAGTACAGCCAAGCTGACATAACAGCGCTGGCCGCAACAAGCTTGGCACCAGATTTAGCTATAGTGCCATACCCATAATTACCAATCTTAAACTTAAGCAAAACCATCAATAGGATTAATTCGTAGAAAGTAGAAATACTTAGCGCCATACCTAGTCCCGAAACACCATACCTAGAAGATAAGATAATGCTAAAAATGATATTAATAACAATAGAGCTCAGACTAGTAAGTAGTGGGGTAAGGGTATCTTCTAATGAATAGTAAACCCTAGCAATCATAAAAAACATACTGGTTGCAATTATTGAGCCTGATAACCAGCCCAGAGTATCTGCAGTCGCTTGATCCCCGAAACCAAATAGTATTCTTACGATATATCCCCTCAATACAAAAGCAATTGCTGCAGAGGGTATGACAAAAAACATAATCAGCTGCATATCATGAACGATTGCCGAAGAAAGTCTAGATTTATCTTTTGATTTCGAAGCCTTTATTAGGCTTGGGAATACTGCTGTTGATATAGCCATGCCAAATATTCCAAGTGGGACGTTTTTCAAATTATTAGCATAATAGTAGGAGGTTAAGCTACCAACAGCAAGTTTTGAGCTTATTGCTGTTTGGATTATCCAGTTTATCTGATCGATAGCAAGATCGATAGAACGTGGAATCATGAGCTTTATCACTCTTAGGACACCTGAATCGAACAGTTTAAAGCTCAGACTATACTTGAAGTGCAAGCCAATTATACCGAAAAATTGTAGTAGTACCTGTAGTGCAGCGCCAAATGCTACGCCGTAGGCTACTCCATATATTGGCTGACTAGGAAAGAATTTGCTAAAGACTACTATGCCCAAGATAATCCCTACATTATAAAAAACGCTCGCAAGTGCAAAAAGTGTAAACCTATTGAATGCCTGCTGAATTGCTCCCAGAACACTCGATATTGAAAATAGGAATGGAGTTATTAGCATTATGCGTGTCAAATTAACAGTAAGTATAAATCTCTCGCTATCAAAGCCGGGGGCTAGCAGTCTGACTAATTGTGGAGCAAAAATAAAAGCTACTAAACATAGGCCCAAGGTCAGAATAGAAAAGATGTTTAGTAGTGAACTAGCTACCTTCCAGCCTTCATTTTCCTTACCACTTTCAATGTAGCCAATAAAAACAGGTATAAAAGATACCGCAAATGCACCCGATATTAATAATGTGAATAGTAGGTCAGGTATCCTGAAAGCAGCAGTATACGCATCGGTTGGAGCAGAGACCCCAAAATTACTAGCTAGCAAACGATCCCTAACAAGACCTAATATGCGACTTAATAAATAGCTAAGAGAAATCAAAAACGCTGCTGCTGACAGCGCTCGTGATTTGTTAATTTTTGATAAGATATCTTTCACTGTTTGGTATTATATCAGGTATAGTCAACACTTATAAGCATATATAAGGCGAATCTAACTTGGTCTATAAATTATTTTTCGCTATCCCCGACTGCAGTTTGAATATCTTTTTTTGGCGCTTTTTTATCTACTTTATCAAATAGCTTCTCAAATTCCTTGCCTTCTATTGTTTCTTTTTCTAGCAGTGTTTTAGCAATAAGATCTAATTTTCCACGGTTCTTAGCAATAACCTTTCGGGCCGTATCAGTAGCTTCGTTAATTAGCTTCTTAACTTCTTCATCAATTTTAGCCGCGATGTCTTCAGAATAATTCTTATTCTCTCCAACACTTCTACCCAAGAATACAGATCCTTCTGAGTCAGAAAAAACCTGATTAGATAACTTTGGGCTCATTCCATATTCTGTAACCATTCTACGAGCAAGGCCATTGGCATGCTTTAAGTCACTAGAGGCACCAGTTGTTATACTTTTAAATACAATCTCTTCTGCTGTTCTACCACCTAACGCCATGGCAATATCATCTTTGAAATCTTCAACAGAATGTAAATGTTTATCTTCGATTGGTAGACTCCAAGTTACACCGCCAGCTGAACCTCTCGATACTATAGATACCTTATGTACTGGATTACAGTGAGGTAGGAGGTGGGAAAGGATTGCGTGACCTGCCTCATGGTAAGCAGTGATTTCTTTTTCTTTTTCATTTAGGACATGGCTCTTACGCTCAGGCCCTAGGGCGATCTTTTCAACAGCTTCGTGGAAATCATTTAAAGTGATTTTCTTTCGTCCAGATCTGGCTGCGAATATTGCTGCTTCATTTGCAATGTTTGCAAGGTCGGCACCAGACACTCCGGGAGTTTTTCGAGCTACCTCATTTAGGTCAACACCTTTTTCCAGGGGCTTCTTGAGAGTGTGAACTTCTAATATTTCTTCTCTTGCTTTAACGTCGGGCAGGTCAAGGGTAACTCTTCTGTCGAAACGGCCTGGTCTAAGCAAAGCCGGGTCTAAAACATCTGGTCGATTAGTTGCGGCCATAACTATAACGTTAGTACCTTGCTCAAAGCCGTCCATCTCTACCAAAATTTGATTAAGTGTCTGCTCTCTTTCATCATGACCACCACCAAGACCTGTACCACGCTGTCTACCTACAGCATCAACTTCATCTATAAAAATTATACAGGGGGCATTTTTCTTGGCCTTGTTAAATAAATCTCTAACCCTACTAGCACCAACACCTACAAACATTTCAACGAACTCAGATCCTGAAATTGAAAAGAATGGTACATCAGCTTCACCAGCAACAGCTCGGGCTAGCAATGTCTTACCAGTTCCTGGGGATCCGAATAGTAATACACCTTTTGGTATCTTTGCACCTAGGGCTTCAAACTTTCCTGGGTACTTTAGAAATTCAACTATTTCCTGCAGTTCTGTTTTGGCCTCAATTGACCCTGCGACATCAGCAAATTTAACTTTCTCTTTCTCTAAACCAAAAACTCGAGCCTTACTCTTGCCAAAACTCATCGCCTGATTATTACTACCCTGAGCCTGACGCATAATAAAGTAGAAGAAGCCTATTATTAGAAATACTGGCAGTAATGTACCCAGAATATTAAGCCAATTATTTAGTGCGGTGTCTGGATTTCTAACTTCTACCTTAACTTTGTTGTAATCCAATCCGTAGTCCTTTAAGTTTGCTGAGTGCTCCTTGTAAGCAACTTCTTTACCACCATCCTTGAGTGTAATATTTAGCTGATCTCCATCTACCACAATCTTTTCGATCTTACCTTGATTGGCCTGATCTATTACTCCACTTAGAGTTGATTGAGTTGGCTTCTGCTCGTTATAGTTGGCGGCGTATAAAAGGCCTGCGATTACTACTATCGCAATCAATATATATAAAAGCTGTTTCGGAATTTTTTTCATCATTTTCTAATTTTTTACCTCACATTTTAAGTAGATTGTTTCTTCACCATCCGACACAAAGTCTCTGTTAACAGCTAGTCCAGGGAGCCATAGAATATCATTTTCTTGATTAACTACAACTGGCCAGAAATCTCTCTTATCTTTAGATATTTTTTTATCTACAAAGATATCTTGAAGCTTTTTTGTACCTCTCATACCAACTGGCCTAATTCTATCACCTGGTTGTCTATATCTAACGTATAGCTTTTGTGGCTTCAAACCAACCGCTCCATGACTAGACTCGGCACCGACCTGTCTAATATCAAAAACTTTATTTTCAAAGGGTCTATTGATTCGTAGGGGGTGGGTCATCATGTCGTCATTACTACCTTCTATATATGGTTGACACGTGACTTTTAAGGTATCATAACCAACCTCCAGATGCAACCCACCTTTGAGGTGCATGGAACTGCCGCTTTGAGCTGTTTTTAAGAATCTTTCCGACCTCAAAATAGTTGAGCGAGATGCTGCGAGCCCGGGTTTTAATTTGCGCATTATATAAACCAAGATATTTGTTGCAACTGCCTCACTAAAACCCCTAAATATTACCTTGTCTAGCTCAACTGCTTCCGAGCCAGACTCATGAGATATTTCAGATAATATATCATCGAGTTTATGGTCAATTTTTAAATTCAATTCAGATAGTTCATTGAGCCGAGTTATGAAGTTGTGATGAAAGTTACGATATAACATACTCCCTTGAGGAACTAAAATATTCCTAACAAAATTCCTGCTAAAGTTAATATCTGAATTCGTACTATCATTTCGGTAGGGCAAGTCCTGTAGTTCTGCATAAGTGATAATTTCAGCCTTACTAAATGGCAGCATCGGCCTTATTATCTTGCCCCTGACAGGGGCGAGAGAAGTAACTCCATGCCTGTCTGAGCCTCGAATAGTATTAAATATTGCAGTTTCTATCCTGTCGTCCGCATGATGAGCGGTCATTAAATAGTCATAATTTATATCATCTAGAAGACCAAGCATAAAATCATATCGAGCTTTTCTTAGGTCAGCCTCACTTCTACCTTTTTGGTAGTTCTTGCCCAGGTAGTATTTAAAGTCATAATTTTCTGCTAGTTGCGCTACCAACTCGGCGTCTAAATTGCTGTCGGGTCTAGCTTTATGATCGAAGTGGACGATTGAAATATTCCAACCGTAGAAATCCTTCAATTGACTAAGCAGGTGCATCAAGCTAACAGAATCGACACCCCCAGACACAGCCACAAGTAGCTTAGATTTTGGGGGTATTAAGTTAGTTGTGGATAGATTATCTTGGAATTTTGTAAGCACAGTTATATTATACGAGAAAAACCGCCATAATAAAAAAAATAGACTAATTAAGTCTAATCTTTTTGGTGGCTGAGGCAGGAATTGAACCTGCGACCTCAGGCTTATGAGTCCCGCGCTCTAACCAACTGAGCTACTCAGCCATTTGTATCTTCAAGGTGTTATTGTTGCATATTTAGGTATTTTTTTCAAGCCACTTGCGAATATGATTAAAAGAATATAATATTGAAAGTATAAAAAGGTTATGTTATGTCAGTAAAAAAATCAAAGACTCCGCTAGCTAAGAAAAAGAAACAATTTATAGACCCAACAATTATCGTAACGATTGCCTGTATAGCAATCGGTGGTCTAATATTCGTACTCTACGCAAGTGCAGCAACAATAAATACTATAACTAAGTAATATAACTGGTATAGCCAAGAAAAAAGCCCGAGTGATATTCGGGCACTTTTCTTGGTAGCGGGGGCAGGATTCGAACCTGCGACCTCCAGGTTATGAGCCTGACGAGCTGCCACTGCTCTACCCCGCGGCATATTAATACTTTGAAATTATAACAAAAAAAGTGATTTTTTTCAAGAGCTAAAGAGGAAGTCACGCCATTGTTGCCAGTGAGATTTAGAATTTTCTATTTGGTCATTGGTTCTTAAATTCAATTGCTCAGTATTAGAAACGGTAGCCGATACATTTACGGTAGGGTCTTTTTTTACTATTACAACGGACTCTCCGGGCTTTTGCATCCCCAGCTTCTCTCTTGCTAACCGCTCCTGGTAGGAATCTGTCTTATAGTAGGTTACCTTATACCCAAGGTCTTCTATTTGGGACTGTAGTTGGCTAATTTGGTTTTCTAGCTGATCAGACTTAGATCTTAAACTATAATTTTTACCAGTTTCGTTAGTTAAAATAGCAAACACATAAATAAGCAGGACTAGTCCAATCCAGAAAGCTACTTTGCTGAAGTCGATAAACTTATGCATACACGTATTTTAGCATAGCGAGCTTACTAATATTTAATTGAAATGGTCTTAATCAGGTGGCTATCGATATTCAATTTAGGCTTAATTGAAAATAGGTTCTCAGCGAAGTTCAATCCTTTGTTGTCTGTAGATCTTTCAAAAAGTGAAACTTCCAAACCTTCGCCGTTTAAATCCACCTCTATCCAGTTAAGATTATTTCTTGAAATAAAGGGTTTTGGCATTTTAAATCTAGAAGAAGCTTCTTCGACCTGCTCAACACCACAGCCACTGTTAGCATAAAAGCCGTCTTCTAACTTAGATAATTGTGCCTGGTGGGTATGGCCAGTAATAAAGCCAACTACGGTACTTTTTTTTGTTATCTCTCTTGCCTTAGACTCAGATATTTTATTAAGATTTTCACTACTGTTAGTCTTTGGGAGTGAGTTGGCCCGCCTAGCCAAGCCTTTAAATAGCACTATAACCACTAATACGAGTATTATAAAATTAAGCACTCCTATTGTTACTATCGATAGTAAATACCCGTTAAAGGCGGTTCGATCATATCCAAGAGAATTATTAATGTATGTAGCCAATAATACTTCTATTAGAGATATAGACAATATCGCTATTACTAACTTGACTATCCTTGCTAGCAAATCTTTATAAAATAATTTAGATATTGCAAACTTGCCATATTTATCTCGCTCCTGAAGGTGATTGAGGCCCTTTAGTATGTCTCCTTGAACTTGCATAATCATTGGCATTATTTCTTGAACTATATATTGTCCTAAAGACTTACTATTCGGGTCTCTCGGGTCGTCGGTACTATTCTCTTTGTCTAGCATATGGCCGTGCTCAAAATAAATACTTCTTGTACCTTTCTTAGTACTAATAGCAACTTCTAGTGATAGACATACGTCAGCTGAAAATTTTGCAGCTAACGTGGACTGGGCTGATTCGTCCCAGGCTAATGATCCATCATGATTGCCAACAATAAATACTACTCTGTGGTCTTTTGCTATGGAAAAATTATGCAATGCTTTACTTAACTTACTGTGTGCTCGTAGTGCTTTATCTACGCTAGGCTCTTTGCCAGCCCATAGCTCAAAAATATCACCATTTAAAACAATGACTGCGGGGCTTTCCGCTGAAATACTCTCTATCTTGTTGGATAGCTCATCCTCAACAATACGGCTGGCGACCGTTTGCTTAGCGGCAAGATGAATATCACTAACATTTAACAGCTTGGTCCTGGGGGTTACGGACACCTTCAGACTATCTAATACTTTATTCATACCTATTACTCTATCAGTAATTTTTAGATTGCAAAAGTACTAATTGCTTTCTACAATACAGGTATGAATGAAATTCAGCATAAAAAAGTGATTCGACGATTTGTTGCCAAGGAGATTCCTGAGCAGACCAGCTATGAAGAATCAGAAGATTATACTTACCATACCTATGATTCTAGTAATATGATATCTGAAGATCAGATGAAGTTAGTTGATGAAAATGCCCTACTCAGGGCAAGCAGGGCGGCCGATGAGACTGCCATGCTTCAGGCTAAAATAAATGCTGAGAGAAAAAATTTACCAATAGATCTAGATACTAAACAAAGTAACGTTGTTAGTAGAACTGCTTATCTTCAGCATCAAATTGATTTAAGGCGCAAACAGTAAATCTATTCGCTTAATAGCTCTGCGCACTCCCTCTCCAGAATGCCACCCTGCACATGCATAGTCTCTCCATCCCTAAGATTCATTTTTCGCGCTTCATCCTCACTACTATATTGACCTTTAATATCAAAAAATCTATCACTAACATCTTTTTTGTAAGCACCGAAGTATATCTCTGGGATCTTAGCCCAAGCAGCTGCACTCAAGCACATGTGACAGGACTCCAAAGTGCTATACAATGTGCAGCTCTTGAGATCCGGAGAATCAATGTTTTCAGCCGCAATCCTAATACAATTAACTTCAGCATGAGCCGTTGGGTCACTGGTTGGGCCAGCAAGACTACCACTGCTTGCAATTACATCCCCGGTTTCATTAACTATGACAGCTCCGATAGCTATGCCATGTTCTTTTTTAGCCTCCTTGGCTGCCAGTATGGCAATTTCCATGTAGTGCTGATGATTTTTCATAAATAATTCCTTGGTGGGCCCGGCTGGATTTGAACCAGCGACCAATCGATTATGAGTCGACTGCTCTAACCACTGAGCTACGGGCCCAAATATTAAGCTTTTTGCTTAATTTACCTGATTATAATACCTGAAAATTTAATTATACGCAAAAGGCGCCGTTTAAATTGGCGCCTTTTTTGCGATTTATTTCTACTTACTAGAAATTATCGAATTTTTCTAAGAATTGGCAAGCCAGTTCTTGTGTTTTCAATAACTTCGTAACCTTCTGGAATTGCATCGATTGCACCATCTTTTACTTCTTTAGCAAAAAAGAAAATTGTCTGCAGTCTACCGCCCTTAAGAGTTACTTCTCTTTGGTGCAGGTAGTAAGTTTGACCTTTTGAGTTAATTTGTTCGAATGCCATTTTAATGGTTCCTCCTCTTTAATTATTACCTAAAGACTAGGTTACGTAACCTGTACATCAATGTCAATAGGCTGGAGACTGAAATTTTATTTCAACAGATGTAGTATGATTGTAAAAAACTTATGTACCAGGTATAATTACTTATATAAAACTTATGGATATAAAAAATAATCCTCACCACTCACAACAGCACTACACCAACAATGTAGTACATAAAACTAGACATCAAGGCAATCGGTCATTCGTCAGTACAATTGCTATTGTATTAATTGCAATAACAATAGCTACTGCCGGAGCAATTAAGTTAGATGAGATAATAAAGACCAAGTCATCGGTTAAATCTAATGAGTATCAAGCTGTATTTCTCAATAACAACATGGTCTATTTCGGCAAAGTAGCAGAAATAAATGACAAATTTATTAAAATAACTAATGTGTACTATCTACAAAACAGTAAAGCTAGTACAGCAAGCGCATCAACAGACATACAGCAACAGTCCCAGCTTAGCTTGACCAAGCTCGGAGGAGAAATACATGGTCCCGAAGATGCTATGTATATAAATTCTAAAGAAGTACTTTTCTGGGAAAACCTCAAACCAGATAGTAAAGTGTCTAGCGCTATAAGAAACAACAGCAAATAAAATTTTTACTAAGTTGATGTGTTGACATGTTCGTATACTGTTCGTTATAATCTAGTTGTATTAATTCGGAGGGAATTATAATGAAACAAGCTTTAACAAAAAAACAACGTAAGACATTAGACTACATATCAACATTTATTGAACAGCGAGGATACTCGCCAAGTTATAGAGAAATAGCTAACGGACTGAAGCTAAGCTCTGTCGCTACTGTCGCTCAACACATCGACACACTAGTCACTAAGGGCTTGCTAGCTAAGGGAAACAACTCAGCTAGGTCTCTAATGCCGGTTGAAGAGCTCCAGGAGCAAATGAACAAGCCCGGCATCGATCTACCAATTCTCGGCTTAATAGCTGCTGGTAGCCCCATCGAAACACTCGAAGGTCATGCAGAAACACTAGAGGTTCCTCCATTCATGGTAGGAAATAAAAACTCATACGTTCTGCAGGTCAAGGGTCAAAGTATGATTGAAGATGGTATTAATGATGGTGACTACGTTGTTGTACAAGAAAAAGAAGTTGCTTCGAACGGAGATGTTGTTGTTGCCCTCGTTAACAATTCCGAGGCGACGCTTAAGAGATATTATAAAGAAGCACGTAGAATTCGTTTACAACCAGCTAACTCGAGTATGGAACCTATCTATGTAGATCCTGGTACTCCACTAAAAATACAGGGTGTAGTAATCGGCTTGATTAGAAAGTATTAAATTACTCAAGTACTAGCATGAGTCCGACTAGAGACTTGAACAGGTAGATATTTATAAAAATTCCCACAAATGAGCCGAGGAGAAATAGTGCACCCCTGCCAAGGTTGCTTGGAATATCGTAAATAAAATTTACGTACCATGAGCTCCACAGAGGAAATAATAAAGTAACGGTAAGTATGGCCAGTACTACCATACCAGAGTACAGACCGGCCTCAATGACGGGCCATTTCTTCTTATCAACCCCTACGTTCAAATTTGTATATTCTTGTTCTACAATCACTTCATTCTTAGCTTCGGTAAATATATTATAAACCCAATACAATATGGCATAGGCAAATAGACCTATACCAACCCAGAATACCACTAAGGTAATCTTGCTAAGAATAGGTGATGAAAACCAAGACTGTAGTTGAGTCGCAAAGCTGGCCTGAACATCATTTTTAGAGAGAATAGTACCTTGTGTAAAATGGAATGATATTAAGCTAATATTTACAAGAGTAAGTATTGCTAGCCCAAAGAGCGCCATGAAAATAATCTGTTTCAGGCTTGGTAGTAGTGCTCCTTTAGCTTGGTCGCTAGTTAGTTTCATGTTTTATACCCTACTCTGAACCAACTGCATTAGTAGGCGATACAGTTATTATCACTGTAGTTTGATTGTCCTGGCTGTTGCCTGTAATAATCACGCTCAAGCTCCTACTTCCCTTGGTATAGTTTGTAAGTTTACTCTTGTCATTACTGTAGCCCGTACTATTTGCATCCACCTGCCAGCCCTGGTTTTGTAATTGAGTATTGTAAAAGTTATCAACTGCAGAATAGTTAATGTTGGCAACATAGGTGGCGGCGTAAGTGTTCTTTTTATCATTAGCAGCCGCTTTAATACTAGATGGCTTATATATTGGTATGTCTCCCGGGAAACCACTCGGCAGACTTATATTTGTACCGATAGAGGCCGAGGACCCATCTTTAGTCTTTATCGAAATGCTTCCTCCACTACCTATACTTACATTATCTTTAAATATACTAAAAAATATTACTCCCATAATAACCACTAGTAGGATTGTGACTGATGAAATGACAACACCAGCTATTGCAAGACCTCGCCCTTTTTCACCGCTCTTCTTTATTAGTGCTAGCGCTATGATACCCAGAATTAAGCCCAGTAGAGGCATGAAGAATGCCAATATAAGTGATGCAATGGCTAGACCACTTGTCTTGGCGTTAACATTATTTTTAGCTTGAGTTGTTATTTTTTTTACTGTATTTTTTTTTGCTGGCACAATACCCTCCCTAGATATTTGTTATGTATATAT
>CAILAD010000045.1 GCA_903832035.1 uncultured bacterium | reverse complement strand
TAAGCACCATGCTTTGTAATTCTTTAAAAAGTAAGAAGGTTTGATTAGCCCAATAGACCTTGGTGTTGCCATCCTTAGCACTCCTTACATAACCAATCTTTTCTAGCTTAGTGAGTTCTCTAGCAATATTACCAGGATCTTCTCTTATTATCTTCGCTAAGCCTCGGATATGAATCTTGTAATCCGGATACTTTGAAAAAAGCATGATAATCTTACGGCGTGTTTTAGATGTGATAAAGTATTGCAACATAATATTTATTTTAACTCGGCTCTCAAACCTGTTACGTATAGTATACAATGCCTCGAGTAGTAATTACAACAGTTTTTTATTTTTTTAACGCTTATGTTATACTTTAGCTATGAACCACCCCTGCCCTGATTGTAATTCTGATCTAACTCCCTCGATAGTAGGTTATCTTTGTAGTGACTGTGGTGCCGTTCACAGCTTCCAGAAAATAAGCGATAGCGTCCATTCTGGAAAAAACACTGCCACAATAGCTAGTAGTACCAAGCCCAAGTTGAACCAAAATAGTAGTCAAGCGCCAAAAAAAGGTATTAGACGCAAACTCAAGAATTTTGTAGTACCCCGTATTGCTGAGTTACCCAAACCCATCGATGAGAGCCACCTGATTGGCACTCGCAAGATAGACACATCCCTAGACCAAACTCCACTGGGACCTTTAGCCGAGCCGGGACCTAGCATGCAACCAGACAAGGCGCCAGAACTAGTAGCTCAAGAGGATTATAAAGTTACAAAAGTCGAACCCAAAAGTAGCACAACAAAAATCATTATCTTGCTTGCAAGCATAACGCTAGTAGCAATTATTGGCTCGATTATAGTATTACTACTAAACAAAAGTATTTAGCTATTTACTTTTTTTGGATTGCTTGATCTTCCAGTTATTGTAGACCACCAGAAGAGGTGCCGCGTTAAATATTGATGAGTAAGTTCCAGAGAATACTCCAATAAGTAGGGCTAGGATAAAGTACTTAATAGACTGTCCGCCAAATAGGAAGAAGGCAAGCAGCACCAAAAGAACCGTAAGTGAAGTATTTATTGAGCGAGCCAGTGTTTCTAGAATACTGTCATTTACGACCTCTTCAAATCCTTTGTTGTAGCGTCTTAGATTTTCACGAATTCTATCGTAAACTACAATCGTATCGTGTACGGAAAATCCAATAACTGTAAGTATCGCCGTGACAAATAAACTATCAATCGTTATGCCATAGAAATGTCCTAGTATGGCAAATACTCCCAGTACTAATAAGACATCATGTAAAACGGCAATAATTGCTGTAACCCCAAAGCTCCAAGGGCTAACAGGTGGGGGCGCATTTCTAAAGGCAAAGGCGATATAGGCGATAATGGCCAGGGCCGCAACTGCAACTGCAATGCCAGCGTTGCGGGTAATATCTTTACTAACAGATGGTCCAACCGAACTGAAGGATACTTCGGTAATGCCATTTTGTGCTAGCATGTCACGCACACTCTGGTGGATTGACTGTGAATCACCTAATCCCTTATCGCTGTAGCGGATGAGTAGGTTGTTAGACCCGCTAGTAGTAACGGTAATATCTTTCACGCCAGTGGTACTAACTAGGTCATGTAGTGCGGACTGAGAGACACTAGCGGTGACCTCTAGCTCTTGGCCGCCAGTAAAGTCGATACCCGGCTTCAGTCCCCACATAATTAGGGCAATCGTCCCTGGTACGATAATAATTAGAGATATTGCAAACCATATTTTTCGCATTCCTAAGATATTCATTATTTTTTACCTCGTTTTTTTACAAAGCCATACAAACGTTCATTTGAACCAAACTTAGTCTTAACTAGCATTTGCAAGAAAGTTCGACTAATCGTGATGGCTGTAAACATACTAATTAGTACTCCAATACCCAAAGTAATAGCAAAGCCCTTAACTACAGAATTTCCAAAACTAAAGTTATATAGTATAAAACAGGTAATCAAGGTAGAAACATTTGAATCACGAATGCTAGTCCAGGCTCTTTTAAAGCCAGTTTCTAAACCAGACTGAATTGTCTCACCAGATCTAACTTCTTCCTTCCAGCGTTCAAAGATTAAGATATTTGCATCAACAGCCATCCCAATACTCAATATAAAACCAGCAATACCGGCTAATGTGAGCACAATCGGATAAGGTGTTACTACACTAAGTTTAAAAATATCAATATTTATTAGGGTATAGATTGCTAGTGCGATACTGGCAATTAAACCGGCCAGGCGGTAATAGGCGATCATAAAAAAGACCACGGCGATAAGACCAATCAAACCAGCAACTAGACTCTTGGCGATGGACTCGGAGCCAAGACTGGCCCCAACACTACGTTGCTCAACTAAACTAATAGGCACTGGAAGGGCTCCGGCATTTAGTAGTACGGCAGTATTTTGAGCATCTTTAACTGAATTAAATCCCTGCATCTGTCCCTTACCATCAGTTATTGGTGTAGAGACCGTGCCGTTAAAGAGTGGTTGGTTATCTAATACAATAAGCAATCGACCACCAGTTTGGTTAATTTTAGTAGTTAGGGCCGAGAACTTACCAACGGAGGCAGACTTCATGCTAAATGAAATAATCGGCTGACCACTCTGGGTATCAATATCGGCACTGGCTGAATCCAGATCTTTACCCGAGACGTCACTTGGCACTATAGTATTGTCAGTATTAACTTCGTAAAAATCTAGCTGAGCGGTTTTGCCAATAATACTAATGGCCTCATCGATATTTTTTACTCCTGGTAGTTGAACCAGCACCTTATCGCTACCTGAAGTCTGGACGACAACTTCAGAAGTACCAGTGGGGTTAACACGTTTATTGATTACATCTATCACGCCATTAATAGCCTTGGCTCTGTTGGCTTGATCGGTCTTACTTAAATCGGTCTGGTATAACAAACTAGCACCACCCTGCAAATCCAGACCTTGGCGAACTTTGAGCTTGGTGTCTTTTATGCCAAGAGCTGAGAAGATTTTATCTTCTCTTGGGATTGCTAAGAGCATCACAACTGCCACAAAGGCTAATATTAAATAAAAACGCGTTTTAAGCTTCATAACTTTGAATAACTAACTAATAACATTTATATTAACAGATAAAACCCTCCTCAGGCAAACGGTTACTTTAGTAAAGTTTTCTTTAGATATATACTAGGGTAGTGAAAAACGATGTGAGCCCAAGTAGAGTATTGGTGGATAGTGCCAGTTTAGCAACGAAAAAGTCCCAACTTTTCACCTACCAAGCTAACGCCAATGAACCCGCCGCAGTGGGAGATATTTTTATTATAGATTTTGCAAACAAGCAAACACTTGGAATCATCAGAGAAATCATAAATAGCTCTAGCAAACTAAGCTACAAGATAAAACCTCTCGGTAAAAAGATCAACTTACCCACCCCTCTACCTAACTACTACCTAAAGCTAGCAGACTGGTTAAAAGACTACTACGCCTGCTCACCACGCTCAGTCTACTCAACCATGCTACCAGGTGGCTTGAAGGCTAAGTCACTACTAAAAGCCAGCCAGTCTGGAGGCACACCCCGGGTGCTTAGCAAGCTAAGCGTTGATCAAAAAAGAGCTCTAGAAACTATAGAGAGTAGTGACACTACCCTACTACACGGCATAACTGGCAGTGGTAAGACGGAGGTTTATCTTCACGCGGTAAATAAAGTTTACAAAGCCAACCAAAGCAGCATTATATTAGTTCCAGAAATTATGCTAACCAGTCAGCTCGAGGAAAAAGTCAGAGACCACTTCGAAAATGTTCTAGTCTTACACTCTGGCTTAACCCAGGCACTCAGAAAAAAAATCTGGCTCGAAGCTCTAGCTCGAAGCTCTAGCGAACCACTCATTATAATTGGGCCCCGGTCTGCCCTTTTTACTCCTCTCCACAACTTGGGCCTGATAATTGTCGACGAGGAACACGAGCCTAGCTACAAACAAGAGTCAGCTCCACGTTATGAAGCCCAAATTGTGGCAGCTAAACTACGAGCTCTAACTAATTCAAAACTAATTCTCGGTAGTGCCACGCCCTCACTCAGAACGTACAGCCTAGTTGAGGCTGGAAGAATTGCCAAGGCCGAGCTAAAAAGTCGCCATCAGAGCACCCTACCTAAAACTAAGATAGTAGACATGAAACGTAATAAAAACATCCTATCTCAAGAGCTAAGAGACAGTATTAATCAGGCGCTTGAAAATAAACAGCAAGTACTTCTTTTTTTAAATCGCCGGGGTAGCGCAAGTGCCATGCTTTGCAATAATTGTGGCCAGGCGGTGCATTGCCCAAATTGCGACATCAGTCTGACCTACCATGCCGATATCGGGCGGCTAGTTTGTCATTATTGTAATTTCCGAACCTCGCCCCAGGCCCAATGTAGCCAATGTAAATCCACGGATATGCGCTTTGTTGGGGATGGTACAAAAAAGCTAGAGGCTGAAGTAGTTGAACTTTGGCCAAAAGCTAAAATAGCCAGAATTGATGGTGATAATAATGACTGGAAACATCTTAAGCAGACCTATGAAAAGATGCGGTCTTCTGAAGTGGATATCCTTATTGGTACGCAGATGATAAGTCGTGGTTTAGACATTGCCAATCTGAGCTTAGTGGGTGTAGTAGATGCAGACTCAACCATGCAAATACCAGACTTTACTTCATCGGAAAGAGCCTACCAGTTAATATCCCAGGCGGCTGGCCGTGCCGGGCGAAGAGAAAAGCAAGGTCTAGTTATTATCCAGACCAATACACCCAATTCAGCCGTAATTAAAGCTGCGGCAAATAGTGACTACCAGTCATTTTATGACCTGGAAAGCAAGCACCGAAAAGATTTTGTTTACCCACCCTTCTGTTATCTGTTAAAATTAGAGTACGCACATAAAAACCCTAAGCTAGCTACAAAGCATGCGAGTGAGCTACTAGCCAAGCTTAGATTAATACCCGCTATCAGAATACTTGGCCCAACCTCAAAAAACCGTAGGTCATTAGCTCGAGAAAGTGTCGTCCAGATAATAATAAAGTCTAAGAGTCGTGCGGCCTTAAATAAAATATCTCAAACACTACCAGACAATTGGACCCTCGACTTAGATCCAGCAAATTTACTTTAAACACATGATAAAAAAGATAGTCACCATACCAGATAAAATACTAAGAATGAAGTCACGTCGAATTGGCTTTATTGATGATTCCATAAAAAACTTAGCCCAGGACATGATCGATACAACCCTCGACTGGGATCATGACAGTGAATTTGGTGCGGCGCTTGCAGCAATTCAGGTCGGTGAACCCCTAAAGTTGACAGTTGTCCGAAACAGCTTCGACAGTGGTAAGGACAAGACCTTCACAACCCTAATAAATCCCGAGGTAGTTAAATCCAGTACCGAAATGGTTACAGATATCGAAGGCTGCTTGAGTGTGCCAGGAATTTATGGTCGGGTAAAAAGGCACTTAAAGGTTAAGGTTAAGGCCCTCGATCAAGATGGTAATGAGGTGAGATTAACTCTGGAAGGATTTCCAGCCCGCGTACTCCAACACGAAATAGACCATATGAAAGGAATTATATTTCTTGACTACGTCAAAGATAGTAAGAACCTCTTAAATATCGACGAGGATGGCAAGCTTAGCCCTATAACAAATAACGACAAAGTAGTCCTGCCGTGAATATGCCCAAAATTGTTTTTTTCGGAACTGGAGAAACTAGCCTAGAGGCACTACAAAGTCTGGTGGATAACTTTATAGTTGAGGCCGTAATTACTAAGCCAGCACTGATGACCTCTAGCGGTAAGGCCCGACCAACAGAAGTGGAGTCATTTGCCAAAAGCTTAGGTATTCCGGTCTATACTCCTTCTAATCGCCAGAAGTTAGATGAAGTTATACAAAGCCATCGATTTGCGAGCAATGTCGGTGTGGTGCTAGACTATGGCTTAATTATCAGCGAAGCGACGATTAATAGCTTCTCTCTAGGGATACTAAACAGTCACTTCTCGCTTCTTCCAAATTTTCGAGGGGCCGATCCAATACGAGCAGCAATTCTATCCGGTGACGATGTAACCGGAGTTACAATTATTAAAATTGTTGCCGAACTCGATGCCGGACCAATTTTAACCTGGGCTGAGTTCGAGCTCAATGATACTATCACTGAGCCTGAATTGAGAGCTGAGTTAAGTAACTTAAACTGCTCCCTGCTAACAGAAACCCTGCAACTTTACCTAAATGGAGATATCGATCCGGTTGAGCAAGATAGTGAGGGTGCAAGTTTCACTACTAAGGTAGCTAAGAGTGATGGCCTACTCGATACAGATAATAAAGACGCCGTAACCTTAAGTCGAGAGGTAAGAGCTTACGCTGGCTGGCCTAAGAGCTTTATTGAATACAATGACCATACAATTATTATAATTAAGGCCCAGCCTACTGATACCAAGATCGACATTGGCAAAATAAAATTAGTAGATAAGGATATTTACCTTGGGTGCAAAGAGGGGTCTATTAAAATTTTAGAGCTTCAAATTCCTGGTAAAAAGCCGATGGACTCGGCAAGCTTTATCAATGGCTACAAAGCCCTACTGACTACTTAATAAAAGGTTGAATTTTTTCAATAACTTGAGCTGGGGTAAGATCGGTCTTAACTATATAGTCTCTAGCACCAAGTGCTTTAGCCTCAGCTACGATCTGTGGGTCCAGGACATTAGTAAGTACAATAACGGGTAGACTAGGCACTAGCCCTTCTTTTTTTAACTCTTTTAAGACCTCAATACCACCTACGTTTGGCATCATAAGGTCGAGTAGTATCACATCTGGTTTATGTTGAGCTATCTTATCTAAAGCCATTTTTCCATCAGCAGCTTCAATTACAGTCAGCTCAGCTTTATCCAGCTTAAGTTTATACATATTTCGTATAAAGTCATTATCTTCAACAAGCAAAACAATCTTTTTCATTTACATATTATATCTTTAATATGACACGCTATTCAATAGCTATTGACTTAAAAGCTTAAAAACCTTGCTTGTCTGCTCTGGGCTTGTGTCAATTTTAATAAAAATATTTGGAACATACTGGAATGAGCTGTTGTCGGCGATATAGCGTCTTAATATTTTCTGGAGTCCAACTATTCTTTTCTCGAAAATCGCGGCTTCGATATTAATAAGACCAACCCAGATTGATACACTCTTAGAGTTTTTACTAACATCCACTCCAGTTACCGTAATCAGGCCTTCATTTGCTATTTCTTTTTGCGAAAAGAATTTAGCTGATTCTGAATAGACGATAGAGGCAATTTTCTGGTTCTTTATACTGCCCTGAGTAATGTCGTCCATATTATAATGTGCGGGCCTTAGTTTCGGTGGTATAGAAAACAAGTTCATCGTCTAAGTTAATAGGGGCATTTGTCGTGACACTTAAACCACACTCTTCACCCTCGACCACTTCCTTGGATTGCTCCTTATTCTTTTGAAGGTTTTCTAATTTACCCAAGCCGACTTCAGAACCTGCTGAAATTATCTTTATATCTAGGTTGGGCGTAATCTTTCCACTTAGGACCTTACCACCACAAACAACCATAGTTTTAGTGGTTTTAAATACACCTAAAATCTTAAGTCGAGCTAGTTCATTTTCAATAATTTCAGGTGGCAGTAAACTACTCAACCAATCTCGAACATCATCTAGGAGTTCATAAATTATTTTATATAATTTAAATTCGACTCCACTACGCTTAGACAGCTGGTTGACGGGTCCAGATATCCCGACGTGGAAACCCAAAATTATTGCATTACCTGCACTGGCGGCGTTAATATCACTCTCGGAAATATCGCCTACACCAGAGCCAATAATCTTTACCCTTACTTCTTCATTACCGATTGCTTCAAGTGAGCTAGTCAGTGACTCGAGCGAACCTTGGGCGTCAGCTTTGACAAGAACGGCAAGCTCTTTTACCTTACCTTCAATAACAGCCCGGGCAATATCTTGCGAGCTCATACTTTTTGCGGCAGTAAGACTCTTAAAGCTAGCCTTGCGAGATTGGGTGTGCATCCAGTCTTTAGCAACTTTTTCACTTTCAACTTCTTCAAACCAATCACCAAAAGCTGGCAATTCTTTTAGCCCACTAATAACTGCAGGCATAGCCGGGGTAGCTTTCTTTATAGGCTCACCCTTATAGTTTTCTAGGCTCCTAATTTTACCGTAGCTCTTACCGACAACTATCCAGTCGCCAACCTTAAGCTCACCATTTTGCACAAGTAGAGTTACAACTGGCCCTCGACCTACGTCAATATGGGATTCAATAACCAAACCACTACTTAGTCCGGTAAATACGGCCTTGGGGTCTAGAATATCTGAAACAAGCAATACTACATCGATTAGTTTATCGAGATTATCGCCGTTCTTGGCAGATACTTCAACGCAAGGAATGTCTCCACCCCAATCATCTGCCAATATACCGATTTCTGAAAGCTCTTGTTTTACTCTGTTGGCATCAGCTCCAGCTTTATCCATTTTATTTATAGCAATAACCATCGATACTCCGGCAGCTTTAGCGTGGTCAATAGCTTCTTTAGTTTGGGGCTTAACACCGTCATCAGCGGCAACAACAATAATTGCAACGTCACTGGTTTTGGCTCCGTGCGCTCTTAGTGAAGCGAAAGCTTCGTGACCGGGTGTGTCTAAAAATGTTACTACTCTATCGTTTTTAGTAATCTGGTAAGCTCCGATATGTTGGGTAATACCACCGGCTTCACCGCTCACTACATCTGTTTTACGAAGTGCGTCTAGGAGTGAGGTCTTGCCGTGGTCTACGTGTCCCATCACAGCTACAATTGGAGGTCTGGGTTGAGATACAGTTTCGCTGGTATCTGAGCCAGTACTTGGTCGCTCTTCGGGTGCTTCAGCTTCAGCTACCACCTCGATGCCAAATTCAGCAGCAATAATTTCGGCAGTATCGAAATCGATCTGCTCATTTACAGTAGCCATAACACCGTTCTTCATTAATTCACCAACAACTTGAGCTGCTCCAAGCTCGAGTTTTTGGGCAAACTCGCTAACAGTTATTACTGGAGGTAGTGCAATTGTTTTTTCTGTTTCGCTCATTTTTCACCCTTCTTTCTGTGCTTTTTATTCTTAAATTTATCAAGGCATTGATCTGAACAGATGTAGCTGCCACGGCCTGGTTGCTTTTTTGAAGTATCAAAGGTGATGCCTTCCGAAGTTACAATAAACCGTTTGAGTTGCTCGCTAGTCATTTTTTTATGACAACCAACACACATTCTAGTTTGTTGATTTGTTGTCATGAGTGCGACCTACTCTTCTTCTTTTTTAGACTCAGTCTTAGTTTCTTTTTTTGGCTTAGCTTTGCTTTTCAAGCTGAGTGATAATTTGTGCTGATCTTTATCGATAGCAATTATTCTAAAATCTTTAGTTTCACCGACTTTAATTAGACCGCTCGGATCGGACACGTGCTCGTCGCTGAGTTCTGAAATATGAACTAAAGCTTCAACAGCTGGAGAAACTTGAACGAATGCACCAAACGGTGTAATGCGAGTGACCTTACCTTCAACAACATCATTTTCTTTGTACTTAGAAACTTCTTCGGCCCATGGATCTTTTTGTAACTGCTTTATAGATAGCGATAGCTTATCTTGGTCAATAGCAATAATTAGGGCTTCAATTTCTTGACCAACCTTAACATACTTATTTGGGTTATCTACTCGATCCCAAGCAATTTCTGAGATGTGTACAAGTCCTTCAACTCCTTCAACATTCACAAATACTCCGAAATCTACTACGCCCGTTGCGATGCCTTTTACTTTTTGACCGACTTTAAGATCAGAGATCTTACCTTCAGTAAATTCTCTTTGGGCTTCTTTTTCAGAAACAATAAGTTTGTTCTGGCTTCGGTCCATATCTAGAATTCTAACCATCAAGGTTCTGCCTACAAGCTGATTAAGACGTTGTAATATTTCGTCTTTATCTGCACCCGTAACTCTAGGGTAGTTTTCGGCAGATAACTGACTTACAGGTAAAAAGCCGCGTACGCCCTCAACTTCAATTAGCATTCCGCCCTTATTGGCATCAAAAGGAATAATTCCGAACGTTTCCTTATTTTTCATGTGCTCTTCTAGGACTTCCCAGCCTTTTTCTCTAGAAATACGGCGCATACTTAAAATTGCGTATCCCTCTGGTGATTCAGTCTCGAGCACTGAGGCGCTCATATTGTCACCAATTTGCAAGCCCTTGCTGGAGTCTTCCAGTTCACGACCGACAACTAGTCCAGTTCCTTGTGGACCTAGGTCTAGCCATATTTCATGCTTTTCGAGACTTATAATCTTCCCTTCCACGACTTCATTTTTTTGCAATGGTGCAAAATCGACTGACGCTAAAAGTTCAGCCATATCTGGTTGCTTTGTACTCATATTAATTAATTTCTCCTTATTGTGTATAGATTTACCGACGGATCGGCATTGATAGCCTTGGTAATGTAATTACCAAAATAACTAACCTATACTATATCTGAAAATATGAGTTTTGTAAATATCTAGAGTTAGCTTTTCTGAGTAGTAAGCTTCTTGCGAGACCTAAAGAGCATATACCCAAGAACTGAGAGAATGGTCATTGGTAAAACGTTATCTCCCGCACCCGTAGTTGGTGTTGTTTTAGGGGTCGTTACCGACGGAGCAACAGCTGTAGTTGTTGGAGTTGGGTTAGTTTTAGTTGTTTCCGCCGGCGGCAGGACGGTAGCTTGATTGGTGCTACTTGCAGTTTTCTGTTTAGACCGCTCGATGTTGCCGTATACGAAAGTAGCCAATACTATAAAAATTATTGTGAAAAAGGCTATTAGACCCTTAAGTAATGATTCGTGACTCATGTTTCCCCCTGAAATTATTTATATATATTGTATGATCATCCGCTCATTCACGCAAGTAGGAGCTACAAATAGGGGCTAAATTAGGGTAAAATACTTGTTATGATTATTGCTATAGATATTGGTGGCACTAAAATGCGCATTGGTTACTCGGAGATCGGTGACCACTTAAAAGATTACATAGATATACCTACTCCAATTAATCAACGAGTAGTCGTTAGTACTATTTCAGAGACTATCAAAAAACTAGTCGGTAGCTCAACTGAAATTGACGCTATTGGTATTGCTGCTCCAGGTCCAATAAATAAAGACAGGGGCACGATAATATCACCGCGCACTATTCCTTGGCGCAACTTAAGAATTGTTCAGGGGCTTAAAAAGATATATAACTGCCCAGTAGTACTCGAACACGACGCAACAGCCGGGGGTATCGCCGAGGCCCGAATTGGTGCTGGTAAAGACCATTCGGTCGTACTTTACATAACTCTCTCCACTGGCATCGGCAATAGCATTATAGTAAATGGCAGTCCCCTGCCAAGTAAGCACAACCCCGAGGGTGGGTGGCAGCTTATTGGAACAGACCCGTCTGAGGACAGGTTTTCACTCCAAGCCAACGGAAAAGCCATAGAACAGCGCTTCGGTAAAAAACCTTCTGAAATTCACGACCACCATACCTGGCAAATAATTGCCCAGGATCTAGCACTTGGTATATATAATATGATTACCATAATTCAACCAGATTGCGTCGTACTGGGCGGAGGTGTGTCGGTTAATTACAAAAGATTTATTAAACCCCTTAAGAGACAGCTAGCTGAACTTAGCCCGGTCTATCCACTACCAAAAATTACTAAGGCTCGCTACGCAGATACCGCCCCAGCAATTGGCGCCATTCTTCTAGCAATTGAGAAGATTCGCTAGCAAAGCTATTCCGAACCACCCCCAAACTGATATATACTATATATATATTTACGGGGGTGAGTTTTGGAGTTACTAGCTAAATTTAGTAATTATAGGTTTCTGCCAGCAGGCTATTTCAGTTATGACGCAGCCGATGAAGTGATTAATTATGATCCAATTAGACTCAAAAAGACTAACGGTAAGATATCTTTACTTCACGAAATCAGCCATTGCGAGCTTGGTCACTTTCACTACCGTTATGACATGGAACTACTAATGATGGAGGTGGCGGCCTGGAACCACACCAAAAAACTCGCTGACCAGCATGGGGTCCGCGTTAATGAAGCTTACATAAAAGATTGCATTGAAAGCTATGATGAGTGGGTAAACAGACGTGGTAGCTGCCCGACCTGCGATAACTTCTGTTTAGAATACAAGGAGAGCCGTTACAGCTGCTTTGTATGTGACACCCGCTGGCAAGTTAGTCCTGAGCCCCAAAAACGCATACAGCGCCGTATAATAGCTTAGGTAGGGTTACAGTATGGAAGTGTTCCAACTCTAACTGGATTACTCCGAGCAGATTTATTCGGATTTTGTCTTCCTATAAATATCGTTAAATAATTTGTAAGCCTCATGTCTGCCAGTATGGAGAAAAAAGTAGAGCCTTTATCATTACCATTACTATAACTACTGTTACTATACTCCCCAACTTTTGGTGAAATCTCAAGGGCGGTATAAGTTTCCTTTATATTTGAACCCCAGGAGTACGATACTAGAACTGTAGTGAATGGCCAACTCCTGTCTCGGC
>CAILAD010000044.1 GCA_903832035.1 uncultured bacterium | reverse complement strand
TTTCGAAGTCGGTACAAATTCACTAAATGGTTCAATTCTAAACGGCGGCGGACAAATAAGCCTATCATCTGGTCAGAATATTGATACTGGATCAGATAGCAACCAGGCTATGCTGGGCAAAGACCTAGCTACTAAAAACAATCTCTCGGTTGGTTCGACATTCACAGCCTACGGCGCGACCCTAACCGTTGCCGGAATTTTCGATTCTGGAAATAGTTTTTCAAATAATGTGGTTGTTATGTCCTTGCCCGCACTGCAAAGACTATCTGGGCAAACTAGCAATCTATCAAGTATTATTGTTCAGGCAGACTCCATTACTAATGTGCAGTCAGTGGTTTCTGAGATTCAGTCAAAATTGGGTGCATCGGCAGACGTAACCAGTCAGCAAGACAGCTCTACTCAGGCACTAGCACCCCTAGAGAATATTAAAAGTATTACAATGATTAGTCTCATAGGCTCTATAATTGCAGGTTCAGTGATAATATTTCTCGCCATGCTCATGATTGTAAGAGAGCGACGCAGAGAAATCGGTGTTTTAAAAGCAATCGGTTCCACATCCAGAAAAATAGTGGCTCAGTTCATGGTAGAGGCAGTTACCCTTACTCTTTTGGCTAGCCTAGTAGGTGTGGCAATTGGGGTGCTTGGTAGCGCGCCCGTAACTAAAGTCTTGGTAGATAATAGCGTAGCGAACTCTACTCAGAGCACAAATAATTCACCAACACCCGGCACTAGACCAGCTGCTGGATTTAGGGGAGCTGGCCAAAACATCAGTAGGTCCATAAATAATGTAAAAGTATCAGTTGGCTGGAAAGTTCTACTTTATGGCTTCGTTGCAGCGATAATAATTGCTGTACTAGGAAGTGCTATTCCAGCCTGGTTAATTGCCAAGGTAAGGCCAGCTGAAGTTATGAGGAGTGAGTAATGTTACAAGTAAAAAGTGTCATAAAACAATTTAGTAATGGTGATAATAAGGTTCTGGCAGTAAATAATATTACCCTAACAGTTAAGCAAGGACAGTTTGCGTCAATTATTGGTAAGAGCGGCAGTGGTAAAAGTACGCTGTTAGCACTCCTGGGGGCACTAGATCGACCTAGTAAGGGTAGAATATTGGTAGATGATAAGGACATTACTAAATTAAGTGATAGTGAGCTGGTTAAGTATCGTTGTCAAAAGATAGGTTTTGTATTTCAAGCATACAATTTGGTACCGAACTTAACAGCACTAGAGAACGTTATGCTGCCAATGGAATTTTCTAAAGTTAAGAAGGGTGAGCGAAAAAAACGAGCCCAAGAACTGCTAAAACAAGTAGGTCTAGATGATAAAAAGCAGCACCGTAAACCAAGTAATTTATCTGGTGGTGAGCAGCAAAGGGTAGCAATAGCCAGGGCCCTGGCAAATAAGCCGAGTGTAATATTGGCAGATGAACCCACCGGAAATCTTGATAGTCAGACCGGAAAAATGATTTTTGATTTACTGCATGGCTTAGCTAAGAGTGAAAAAACCACCGTAGTAGTCGTAACTCACGACCTATCTATAGCTGGACGAACCGACATTACATTCACCTTGTCTGACGGTAAATTAACAGAAAAAAAATAATTAGTTGTTAGTTTATGTTATAAACTTACAGGTAACACTGTATTACTATAAATAATAAACTAAATTAAGAGATCGATTTTGGTATAATAATAAAAAGTGGTAAAACAGACTATGAATAATAAAAAAACTAACAATGAACTATCAATACAGCTGCACAAAAAGCTTCACGGTAAAATAAGTAGTTCAAGCAAAATAAAGGTCAGAAACGAACGAGATCTGGGACTAGTTTACACACCAGGCGTTGGCGCAGTATCTAGCCTAC
Source organism: uncultured bacterium (assembly GCA_903832035.1). Classification (GTDB taxonomy): domain Bacteria; phylum Patescibacteriota; class Saccharimonadia; order CAILAD01; family BJGX01; genus CAILAD01. Next base: position 1,487 of record CAILAD010000044.1, on the reverse strand, counting down.
TTGCCAGTAATCCTGAGCTAGCCAGCGAGTACACTATAAAAAGTAACACCGTAGCTGTTATCTCAGATGGTTCGTCGGTACTAGGGCTTGGTAATACCGGACCCTATGGCGCACTACCTGTGATGGAGGGTAAATCAATGCTTTTTTCACAGTTGGCAGGTCTCAGGTCATTTCCGATAGTATTAGACACACAAGACACAGAAGAAATAATAAGCACCATCAAGCACATCGCCCCGGCTTTTGCCGCTATTAATCTTGAAGACATCGAGGCACCAAAGTGTTTTGAGATCGAAAGACGACTACAGGAGGAACTTACCATACCAGTGGTTCATGATGATCAGCATGCTACAGCCATTGTTGTCTTGGCCGGCCTAATTAATGCCCTAAAGGTAGTCGGTAAGAGTGCTGAGGATTGTAAGGTGGTGCTACTTGGTGTGGGGGCTGCCGGCATCGGAACCGCTAGGCTACTTGTGAAGTACGGGTTTAAAGATATTATTTTAGTAGATAGTAAGGGAATTATTGTACCTGACAGAGCCGACCTTAATAGTGTTAAAAAAGAACTCGCCTTAGTAACCAATAATGAAAAAATAAAAGGTGGTTTGGCTGAAGCTCTAAATAATGCAGATATTTTTATCGGCCTTTCTACTGGAGGCAAGTTAACAGCTAGAGACATCAAGTTAATGAATAACCAAGCCATTATATTTGCCCTGGCTAACCCTGATCCGGAAATTATTCCAGAAGATGCGATAGGGGCCGGCGCTGGGGTAGTAGCTACAGGGCGTTCAGATTTTCCAAATCAAATAAACAATGTACTAGTTTTTCCGGGCTTATTTAAGGGTTTAATTATGTCTAGAAAAAAAGATGTTACCGATGAAATTAAGCTACAAGCGGCGAAGTCTCTAGCTGGAGTCATTAAAAAACCATCCAGAAATAAGATAATTCCGTCAGTTTTTGATAAGAAGGTAGTTAGTGCTATTGCACAAAGTATTTTATAGCCGTACCATATATACATAACAAATATCTAGGGAGGGTATTGTGCCAGCAAAAAAAAATACAGTAAAAAAAATAACAACTCAAGCTAAAAATAATGTTAACGCCAAGACAAGTGGTCTAGCCATTGCTTAAAGTAACTGACTTTGCAGTTCCGTTTTCTACATCGATGCTTTTCACTTCCTGCTTGCGCAATATATCGCCACCGTTCTCCTTAATTATACGCGCCATCAGTTTTACAATCTGGTCTCCTCCATTTTTGATTTTGTAAGCACTTTCTATGTAACTGTTCACCACCAAAGCATGAACATATAAAGGTGTCTTATCGGTACCGGCATACAACAGGTTTGTCCCCGCTAAAACGTTTTGGAGTTTCTTATTCGAAGTCAGTTTCTCGAAATAATCTTTAGCACCAGTTGCCATTGCACTCAAATCTTCCGGTTCTCCTTCGCGAAGATTGTAAAGAGGAATGCTATCACAAATGCGCTTGATGTCCT
>CAILAD010000043.1 GCA_903832035.1 uncultured bacterium | reverse complement strand
CGATTAGCGGGGCTTTATATATTTGTGGTAATTACTAAACTAAATTACTTAGTTTTGTTCTTACGGCTTGCACGACCACCTTTAGCACCAGCAATTCGAGCTAGTTCTGGGTTAGCAGCAAATCCACCACCGCGGCTGATCTTACCACCCATTGCGCCGATTCTTTCGTAGAAGTTCTTACCATAACGCTTTTTGTTTGTACTTGCAGCTTTAACGCCACCTTTTTCTGTTCCTGCCATAATGACAATCTCCTTATATTTATTAAGAGATTATGAACAGACTTTTCAATACGCACCCTCCAAAAGCTAATTCATAAGCTCTTGGACTTGTTAATTGATTTAACGATGATTATTTTAGCAGTTTATGCTTATGTTGTCAATACTATTTGAATAGTAATTGCCAGGGAGAGCTGAGCATGTTTATTAGTCTACTAACGGTAGATTTATTTGCAATCTGTAAGCTATAGTCAGACTGGATTAACTTGTTGTCTTTTTGAATTGTGAAAACTTGCATCTTATGTTGGCCATTAGAGTAGTTTAGGGTATTCACAGAAAAATCATAAGGTGGCTTTTTAATAACTCTCACCATCTTATTGTCTATAAGCATAGTGACTGATTTAACATTATTTGAATCTACTGGATTGAATACAAACTTTGTAAATCCACTAACATTACCCAAGTCCTGGACTGCATAAGTTGAAGAATTGCCTGAATTTTTTACCGTAGCGCCAGATTGACTACCAGACGGGATGGTGTTTGATGTAGCGACCCCACTAGCTGTAGTCTGTGTAGTCTGCTGCTGGTCTGGGCTGCTAGCTGTACTTGCGGCTGAATTGGTACTCGGTTGCGGTGAGCCACCTCCGGGATGATTCTTGACATATATTGCTTCAAGGTCAGCAATGACCTTATCCATTAGCTTCTGGTATTCTACAGGGTCTTGCTGGGCCCTTATTGCTTCGGCAATATTAAAGTGTCTCGAATAATTATAGGGTGGGTAGCTAACTGTGGCGCCAGTTATATTAGAGTCAATCACAATTCCTGTCTGAATGACTGCCAGCTCTTCAGGCGGAATAACCGAAGCGTGCGAGAACCTTAATATAATAATTCCAATAGCTGCCACTATACCTACTAATATAACTGCCATCCACCATCGAAAGATAAAGCCTTGGTTTATAGTTTTAATACCTTTTGCGGTATGCATATGTTTTGGAGGTAAGTTAGTCATGGTGCAACTAATATTTTACCATAAGCGCTGTCTAGTCTTTAATTTCCCTTGGCCTAAAGTAGAAGTAAAGGACCACGCCAAGACTAAAGAATATTACCCACTCACCAAGTACTGTGTATGGTGTTTTGGATTTTGTGACTTGCAATGTAACACTATCATAATTAGTACCAAGGTTATCTGTTTGAGATACGAAGTCGCCATTATTATCTATCACAAAACTATAGGCGCCGCCGGCAGACTGCACAAATGGTCTACTGTTGGCAACGGCCATAAAGTGCGCAAACTGCCGACTTTGAGCATGGTAGAGTGTGGCGTCAGTAAATGCTCCTAGACTTGCACTATTGGTCATAATTTCAGCCCCACCATTAACCAGTCCCCGGTATAGTTCTGGGGTAATTGCCCCTGAACAGGCTAGTGACGCTAGAGATATTCCGCGAACCGTAATTGGCTTATTAGGGTCGCTACCCTGCGCGACTATCCTAGCATCCTCGTGCATCTTGAGGGCTTGATTCATACCACCCAGCTTGTACAATCCAACCACTAGGTTTGGTAGGTACTCGCCAATCGGTATTAAAAAGGTCTTATCTTGAGTAGTCACAACCTCTCCCTTGGGGTTATATATTTCAAGTCTATTCTTATGCGTATGTGAGTCTACATCATTGCTAACTGAGGTAATTATTAAACCATCATCACTTGTTACATCATCAGCTATTTGATGTGCTAAATAGGACTTGCCGGTATCTACAAAAAAATTAGAGTACTCTGGCAGAACTAATATATCATTTTTAGTACTCCGGTTTTTTACCATATTGCTTAGCTCATCAAAGTAACTATCGCCGTTTTCATAGTTATCGAAATTCTGAGCGAGCTGCACGTAGCCAACCTGGATTTGTTTTGAGTGGACCGGTACTCTCCATGCTATCCAAGATATAAAAGTAACTAGCGAAATAATGGATAATATGATTACTGGCAGCTTGTACTGCTTTTTTATTATCCAATAAATACTAAGTCCTATCATTACTACAACAAAACTCAAGCCGAACATCCCAACTAGTCGAGACAGATAAACTAACGGGGTAACGCTAGCCGCCGCACCCAATACTCCAAAATTCCAATGCAAACCAACCAGTGAACCCTTGCCATACATCACCAGAGAAAAAAACAAGCTTCGGGCAGCCTCGCTAATTACCCAAATAGAAGGAATAATCAAGTAGGATCTCCAGTCTAGCAGTTTGGGCTTTAGTTTCAAATATAATGCAGCAAATACCACATACTGAATACTAAAAAGTAGTACAAACACAGTATAGATCAGCCACTGACCCGTTATTGCCTGCCAGCCAGACACAAAGGCCCATCTCTGAGGATTTGTCTGCAAGCTCCATCCCAGCACTCCATAGAAACTAAATACTCCAACTAGCCAAATTATTAAAAATTGCTTCTTTGATGAATATTTATTAGAAGATAAATAGTTCAACAGAAATACAAAAGGCACAAAACTAACTAACACTAGCCAACCTAGATAATAGCTAATAAAAGGCATAACTAGAGCAAAAATAGTTAGAATAATCAAATAAATTGTCATTTATATAATGTTATCACAGGGAGATTACTTATTACAATAAATACTGACCTCATTACAGATAGCGCACCCCTCTCATTTAAGAATCATTTATATTTACTGATAGTTAATGCACGATATTATTAGTAGGTTGAAGTTATTTGCATCGATTCAAAAGCCATAGTAGGTCCAAAGTACCACAAGGTGGTCTATTATCGACCTTTGGAGCTGGGTAAGTTTGGGTTTGCTTAGGACCATATCCCGGTAAGACATCATAGCCGTAGTTTGTTGGTAACGGGGCTGGAGGTACTGGAGGACCGTATTGTGGCGCGGCACCATTTTGTACCCATGAAGTCCACATAATAGGGTCTACCATGCCATCTTGCGCCATGTTTACCTTAGCCTTATTTTGATTCACCCAGTACTGTGTTGTGGGTCCGAATATGCCATCTTGGTCTTTAGTCAAAAATCCCATAGATTTTTGTAAGGCTGCTACATTTGGTCCTTCAGAACCTAGCTGAAGCGGGAAGCTATCATTAGGGCCGGCTGGAGGGGTGCCAGTATTAGTTGTGTTGCCAGTTGCTGGTTTTTGGATAAATTTACTCT
>CAILAD010000042.1 GCA_903832035.1 uncultured bacterium | reverse complement strand
CAGACGGTAACGATGAACAGCAAGAAGCTGCTGAAGAATTTAAAGACGGCGTAGACAAATCCAGTAAATAAACATAAATAAGCTCCTGTTAAGGAGCTTATTTTGTTATAAGCTATTATTGTGATGAAAAAATCTGCAAGTTACATATTCCAGAATAAACTTCACAGACAGGGTAGTCTTTTGATCGCGGGAATTGACGAGGTGGGTCGCGGCAGTCTGGCTGGCCCTCTTGTATCAGCTGTTGTGGTACTAGCTCCTGGAGCAAGTAGAAGATATTTTGATTCCAAGATGTTAAATAGGAAAGATCGATTTAACATGTACAACGAAATAACTTCTAGTGCGGTGAGCTATGGTCTGGGCTGGGTAGATAATAAAGAAATAGACAATAATGGGTTGTCATGGGCACTTAAAGAGTCATTTATGAGAGCACTCGTCGATATGAAAAGTGATTTTAGTAAGATTATTATCGATGGAAGCCATAATTACTTATCCGAATATGAATTCAGTGAAAATATTGTGAAGGCAGATAGCAGTATAGCCTGTGTTGCTGCGGCTTCAATAATAGCTAAGCATGTTAGGGATGAGTACATGATTAATATTTCTAGCCAGTATAGTAACTATGATTTTGAGAATAATGTTGGGTATGGAACGGCTAAGCATATTAGCTTAATCAGAGATAAGGGACTATCGGATATTCACAGAAAATCATTTTGCAAGAATTTAGTTTAAATTACTATTAGCACTCTTGACATTGGAGTGCTAATTTATATATAATAAATTCATAGTTTGGTACAAAAGCTTAACGAAGCAATTAACGGGTCGATGGAGAAGTTTTCAACAAAAACAAAAACCACCGACTTTTTTGTTCCAAGCAACATACAATAGAATAAGAAAAGAGAAAAGAGAATATTAAATAATGCAAAACCAATTTATATCAGCAATTGAACAAATATGTGAAGAGAAGGGTATTTCTAAAGACTCAGTAATTGAAGCTATAGAAGCTGCCCTAGCCGCAGCATACAAAAAAGACTACGGTGACAAAGATCAGGAAGTTAGAGTTGAGCTGGATAAGAACTCCGGCGAGGCAAGAATATTCGTAAGTAGAGAAGTTGTTAAGGAGGTCCAAGAGGGATTTGAATTTCTACAGATTAACTTAGAAGATGCCAAGAAGATTGATAAGGAAGCTCAGGTAGGTGAAATGGTTGAGTATGAGGAAGACAATAAAGAGTTTGGACGTGTAGCTGCCCAAACTGCAAAACAAGTCATTATGCAGAGAATCCGTGAAGCTGAAAGAGAAGTCGTATTTTCAGAATTCTCAGATAAAGAAGGTCAGATCATTGCAAGCACCGTACAGAGAGTTGAAAGAGGTAACGTATATATAGACCTAGGCCATGCCGTAGGCGTACTTTTCCCTAATGACCAGTTGCCAAATGAAAGATATTACACAGGACAGAGAATAAAAGTATATGTAGTTAGGGTTGAGCAAACCCTTAGAGGTCCACAAATAGTTGTGAGTAGGTCTCATCCTGAGATGATCCGTAGGCTATTTGAAATGGAGGTACCTGAAATTGGAAGCGGTAGTGTTGAGATAGTAGCTATAGCAAGGGAAGCTGGGGCTAGAACGAAGATAGCAGTTAAGAGTAACTTAGAAGGTGTAGATCCAGTCGGAACTTTTGTTGGCGGCAGGGGAAGCCGTGTACAGGCAGTTATGAATGAGATAGGCGAAGAAAAGATTGACATCATATCTTATAGTGAAGATCCAAAAGAATACATTGCTTCAGCACTCTCCCCTACCAAGGTTATTAAGGTCACTACGAACGAAAATGATAAAAAGGCAGTTGTTAAGGTGCCAGAAGATCAACTTAGTCTTGCAATAGGTAAGTCAGGACAGAACGTCAGACTAGCTGCTAAGCTGACTGGTTGGAATGTCGATATAGATGGAGCGGATGATGCTGGTATCGAAGAGACAGCTGATGCAGTTGCCGAAGAACCAAAGGCAATGAACATTAAAGATCTAGAAGAATCTTTAATATCAGAAGTTAGTGAGACTGAGGCTAATGACACAGAAGATCTAACAGAATCTCCTGCACCTAAAGAAGATTCTGTTCAAGATAAAGATAAGGAGTAATTTAATTAGGAGGTAGTATGCAGGAAGAATTCCCTGAAGTATTTGAAAGATTTACACAGAATGCTAAAAAGACCCTACACTATAGTGGTCAACTAGCAATTCAGATGGGTGCAAGCTATGTAGGTACAGAACACCTGCTACTCGCTATACTCAAAAATAACACTTCGCTAGGAGCAAGACTTCTCAGCGATAACAAAGTTACTCTTGATAAGATAAATCCTAGCCTTTTAGTGGGTACCCATACCAGCTCCGGTATATCTGATCAGATGATTGACTTCTCCGAAACAGCTAAAAAGACTATTACATTAGCGCTTCGCGTCGCTCAAGAGTTTGGCCAGCCCTACGCAGGCACTGAGCATATTCTTTTTGCCATACTAAGTCAAAAGAACTCTAGGGCACAGACAATACTTGTAGAGATAAAAGCAGATCCAATAAAGCTAAGAAATTATGTCGAGAGCTATTTACAAAATCAACCACAAAAATTTGAGCAGCCAGGCTTATCAGGCACTCAGAATGACAAACTCCAGGCAGGCAACAAACTAACAGCCCTAGAACACTTTAGTATTGATCTCACCCAGAAAGCACGTGAAGATAAACTTGACCCAATGGTAGGCAGGCAGTCTCAGCTTGAGAGGATGATCTCTATACTCAATCGCCGTACAAAAAATAATCCCGTACTAATAGGTGAGCCAGGTGTGGGTAAGACTGCTATTGTAGAGGGACTGGCTAAGAGAATAGTAGACGAAGAGGTTCCAGATTTACTCATTGATAAAAGAATAATGATGCTTGATATGGCATCAGTAATAGCTGGTACAAAGTTTCGCGGTGAATTTGAGGAGCGACTCAAAAAAATAATAGATGAGGCTAAAGGGGCTGATGATGTAATATTATTTATCGATGAGTTACATAATGTAGTGGGGGCTGGAAGTGCTGAGGGTGCGATTGACGCAGCAAATATCCTCAAGCCAGCACTAGCTAGGGGAGAGGTGCAAACTATTGGTGCGACCACTATTGAAGAGTACAGGAAGTATATCGAGAAAGATTCTGCATTGGAGCGTAGGTTTCAGCCTGTACAAGTTCCCGAGGCAACTATTGATGAAACTATCGAAATTTTAAAAGGATTAAGGTCTCGGTATGAGGAGTTTCACCACGTACAAATTAGCGATGAAGCCATAGTTCAGGCCAGTAAGTTAGCAAAGCGTTATGTAAGTGACAGATTCATGCCCGATAAAGCCATCGACTTAATTGATGAAGCTGCTGCACATGCAAGGATAAACAGGGGCACCCTAGGTAAACAACATAGACAACTAGAAAAAAAATTATCATCTTTGATGAATAGTATTGACGATGCTGTATATAACCAGGATTTTGAGTATGCTGCAAAACTAAAAAGTGAAGCTACTGTGACTGAAGAAAAGCTGAACAAACAACTCAAGAAAAATGACCAGAAAGCTGCAATCGGAGTTTCAGCAGAAGATATAGCAGTAGTAATAAGTCAGACAACCGGAATTCCTATGACCAAGCTAATTAAGTTCGAGACTGAAGCCCTAAAGAAACTAGAAGAATCACTTAAGTCCCAGGTTATTGGACAAACTGAGGCCGTAGAAGCTGTTGCTAAAGCAGTTCGACGTAGCCGAACTGGAATAGCGGAAGAAAATAGACCCATTGGCTCGTTTATATTTCTTGGGCCAACCGGGGTTGGAAAGACTGAGCTAGCAAGAGTTCTGGCAGGTGAGCTATTCCAGGATAAAGATGCGATGATTAAAATAGATATGAGTGAATTTATGGAAAAACACAATACCGCAAGACTTGTTGGCGCACCGGCTGGTTATGTCGGCTACGACGAAGGTGGACAGTTGACTGAAAAAGTCAGAAGGAAGCCATATAGCTTAATTCTATTCGATGAAATCGAAAAAGCCCACCCAGATGTTTTCAATATGCTCCTACAGATATTAGAGGATGGTGTTTTGACAGATGCAAAAGGGAGAAAAGTTGATTTTAGAAATACGATTATAATAATGACAAGCAATGTAGGCGCCAGTAAGCTGCATCAAGAAGCTGAGATAGGATTCTCCACTCACACTAAGCAAGAAGTTGATAAGCTAGAGAAATTCCACAACGTTATGCAAAAAACAGTCAAGTCTGAATTAAAGAAGAGTTTTAGACCAGAGTTCTTGAATAGAATTGATCACGTTGTGGTATTTAAAGCACTAAGTCCAGCTGACATAGACAAGATAATAGATCTTCAACTTAAGGATTTATCTAGAAGATTAGAGTCTAAAGAAGTAACCATTAAGTTTAATAAGAATGTTAAGAAGTTGCTGATGAAGGACGGGTATGATGCAGAGAATGGTGCTAGGCCGATGCGTAGAGCTGTCCAAAGGCTGATTGAAGATTCTCTAGCTAGCGACTTGGTTGATGGTAAAATTAAGCCAGGCGACACAGTTAAGGTTAATGTGAATAAAGATGGAAAAATAGAGCTAAAAGTAGCACTCGGAGTTAATTAGAGTGATTGTATATTTTCGATAGGTGTTCGCATTGTGGTAAAATGAGTAGAACATATGGCTAAGTCTACAACACAATTTATATGTCAAAGCTGCGGCGCCACAACAAGTAAGTGGAGCGGCAAGTGCATGTCTTGTGGTTCCTGGGACAGCTTAGTAGAGTCAGTTCAGCAGAAGATGTCTGGTAATAAGATTACTGATTTGCCAAGCGCTGTTTCGGTCGAAAAAATATCTGAAATAAAATCTAGTAAAACACCTAGAATAACGACAGGTAGTGAAGAAGTCGACACTGTACTGGGCGGAGGTATTGTGCCTGGAAGCCTCATTTTACTAGCCGGAGATCCTGGCATAGGTAAGAGTACACTAGTTCTGCAGTTAGCCGGTGATGTCTCTAAAAACTGTAGGGTTTTATACATAAGTGGTGAAGAATCTGCAAACCAAGTAAGGCTTCGTTCTGAGAGGATAAAGGGACTGAATGAGAATTTTGAGTTTTTAGCGTCTACCGATCTTGATCAAGTCTTGGCTCAAACCTTCACGGGTGACTATGATTTAATAATTGTAGATTCAATCCAGACCATGGCAAGTAAGAGCGTTGCCTCATCGGCGGGCACAGTAAGTCAAATCACAAACGGTGCGAACGCACTAATGCAAGCGGCCAAAAGTACCCATACAGCCATGATAATTATTGGACATGTAACTAAGGAAGGTAATTTGGCTGGACCTAAATTGCTTGAACACTTAGTAGATACCGTACTTCATCTAGAGGGAGAAAAATTTGGAGGTGTAAAGTTTTTACGTTCAGTTAAAAATCGTTTTGGTTCCACAAATGAGGTCGGTGTTCTAGAGATGACGGACTCAGGTCTGAAACCACTTGCTAATCCGAGCGGGTTACTACTTGAAGAAAGGTCGCCCAGTCCGGGAAGTGTAGTATTTGCCACCATGGAAGGAACTAGACCTCTACTGGTCGAGGTGCAGGCCCTAGTAAGCCCAAGTGTATTCGGATATCCAAAGAGAGCCGCTGTCGGCGTAGATATTAATAGGCTCGGGTTGCTAGCAGCAGTAATGACCAAGAGAGGCGGTATTAATTTGAGCACTAGTGATATATATGTTAATATTGTAGGCGGATTGAAGATATCTGAGCCAGCTATCGACCTTGCAATTATTTTAAGCCTAGCATCTGCTAGCAAGAATATTATTTTGGATTCATCTATGGTTGTTTTTGGAGAAGTTGGCTTGAGCGGTGAGATTAGGTCAGTTAATAGCGCTGACAGAAGACTCAAAGAGGCTAGAAAGCTCGGCTTTACCAAAGCTATTGTGCCACCCTTGGTTATGGGTAAGGATTTACTGAAACCAAGAAGTATATCCGAAGCATTAAAAATTATTACAAAAAAATAAAAGGAATAAATATGTCAAATATTATAATACTGTTACTGAGCTTTGTAGTTCTAGTAATGGCATCAGCATTAGCAAGTTTAGTAAATAATAAGAAAAATAAATCAACAGGCATTAAGGAGGGTAGTATAAAATCTAGCTCCAATACCCAGATACTTGTAGATACATCAGCCATTATAGATGGAAGAATAGCCGATATAGTAAAAACTGGATTTGTGCCTGGGAAGCTACTAGTGCCAAGATTTGTCCTAGCTGAACTTCAGAACATCGCAGATAGCGAAGAGCCAATGCGTAGAAGTAGAGGGCGTCGTGGGCTAGAAATGTTAAACCTTATAAGAGAAAATCCAGCCGTTGAATTAGATATTATAGAAGAAAATCCAGCCGACGTAAAAGAGGTGGATCACAAATTGGTTTATCTAGCCAGAGAATACGGTACTAACATCCTAACTACAGACTATAACTTGAACAGGGTTGCTACTATTGAAAAAGTTAAGGTTTTGAATATAAATGAGCTTGCTAATTCAATTAAAGCTGTCGTTATTCCAGGTGAAGAAATGAGAGTAAAGGTAGTTCAGAAAGGTAAGGAAAAGAACCAGGGACTAGCATATCTAGAAGACGGCACTATGATAGTTGTAGAAAACGGCGATAAGCTAATAGGCAAGGATATAGATGTTGAAGTTACTCGTATATTCCAGACAGTAGCAGGCAAGATGATTTTCGCAATAGAACTAAGCGCAAGAAACTCCAAAACGCCAAGTAATAGCCGTCAAAAAAGAAGATAATAACACTCTACAATCTTATTTATCAAAAGTACTGATATAATAAGCATATGCGTTATTCACACTATTTACACAGAAGTAACCATCTAAAGTCTCCCAAGATTCAAAGGCGCCAAAGGCTGACTAGTATAGTGATACTTGTATTGGTAGTTATGAGTTTTGTTTTGTTTTTTAGGCCTAAGGGTATAGACTGGCCTACATATTATAAATTTTTTGCTATCAGTTCTTTCAGGATTCTTGTAGCCTACTTGATGGCTGCCATAATTGCAGTATTTCTAGCCTTTCTAACTTTGAAAAATAGATTTATTGAAGGCCTACTTCTGCCAGTGCTTGATGTAGCTCAGAGCTTCCCTAGCTTTGCTTTATTGCCATTCTTGATCGTTATCTTTGGTGCTAATGGACTTGTTGTAATAGTCATATTGACCATTAACATAGTTTGGCCGATACTGTTTACGCTCATTGGTTCGCTTAAATCATCAAGGGACGATTTAGATAACGCCGCAACACTATTCGGTGCTAAAGGCTGGAGAAAATTAGTCTATTTTAGATTGCCATCAATATTTCCTGCTTTTATATCTGGATCTATTATTGGTGCAGGAGAGGCTTGGGATGTGATTGTAGGTGCTGAGATAATAGCTCAAGTGGGCGGTATTGGAGCACTTCTTGGTAAAATCGGTGAATCTGGTAACCTGCTTCAGCTATCGATGGCTGTCAGTGTATATCTACTTCTTATTTTCTTATTAAATCAGATAATTTGGATCCCATTACTAAACTATTCAACTAGGTATCAAAATGAATCATAATAAAAAAATAGAACTAATTAATATTAGCAAGAAGTATAGTGATAACTTAGGAAACATGTCTGTGTTGAAGGATGTGTCGTTCAGTATTTCACAGGGAGAATTTGTGTGTATTGTTGGACCAAGTGGCGGTGGAAAGAGCACTCTCCTTAAAATATTGGCTGGACTGGATAGCAAGTATACGGGAACTATAGTCAATAATCCCAAGAGAATTGGCTTTGTGTTTCAGAATTTTGCATTATTTCCCTGGCTTGATGTTACTGCAAATATCGGATTTGGATTAAAAATGAAAGGTCTAGATAAAACACAAATACTTAGCAAGACAAGAGAGGAGATAAAAAGGATGGGTCTTGTTGGGTTTGAGAAATCTCATCCAAAGCAGCTTTCTGGAGGTATGAAGCAGAGAGTTGGTATAGCTAGGGCGCTGGCTATTAACCCTGATGTTTTATTGCTAGATGAGCCATTCTCTGCGCTTGACGAGATTACTGCCAGAAAGTTGAGAGAGGACTTAAATAAAATTTGGAGCCAAACAGACTGTACTGTTATTATGGTAACTCATCTCGTAGAAGAGGCCGTAGAGCTTGCTGACAAAATAGTAGTGATGACATCCTTGCCAGGCAGGGTTCATAAAATTATTGAAAATAAATTAGCAAGACCCAGGAATAAGCGTTCTAAGGCTTTTTTCAATCTAGTTGATAGTATTGAAGATATTATTTAATAACTAATTGCACTAGGGATTAATAATAGTGCTACCAACTTTGGCATAAGTATTTGAGCCGGTGTAGCTTGCACCAGGCCATGATGACCAGTTAATTATACCTCCGACCGATGAAGTTGGCCCTGCAACAGCACTATTGTTTACATACAGAGTTCCGGTGAATGTCCCAGATCCAGTTAGTCTACATAATTTAGCACCGGTACAGCTGAGGGTATAGCCACCCCCACCGCTCACATTGACTGATTGAGAATTACTCTGCGCGTTGTAGTATCCAGTATCATAAATTTTGGCATAGTAGCTATGCACTCCTGAGCCAGGACTGTCTGTTGTCGACACAACCGTACTAGAAGACGACTGGGAGTTTATAATGGTCCCGTCTCTGTAGAAGTCTACATGAGCTAGAGGATATCTACCACCTACGATATTTGCTGTTACAGTTACAGTCGATCCTGATGAATTGGCGTTAACACTTATTGATGGTTGTGCATCACCACATTGATGGGAGTCATCTTGTTCAGTTGGTATTACTCCTCCAGCATCATAGCCTAGACTTCTCGCAAGAGCAGTAACTGGTGGGTTCCAGCGATTGAATGACGGGTCGTTGGGTGGTATCTCTGCCGTTATTGACGATCCTGTTATTTCTTTTCTGGCGTCTGGGGGCGTGCAATCAGTTGCTAGCTTACCGGTTACAATGTCTATAGTTGCTTTCTGTGTGTTATCAGCTTTAGTAAGGGAGTACCAGCTTGAGAATATATCTGTTCTAGTTTTCTTGGTATTGTCCGTTGGACTCTTTCCAGTATTTGCGTCTAAAGTAACCTGTTTCAGTCCAGGTGCCTGGGTGAATTGTTCCACTGGTGTACCATCTAATGCTGAGCGCATAAATTTATTCCAAATCGGGGCTGATACGATACTAGCGGCCTGAGTCATAGGCCTATTATCATTGTTACCAGCCCACACGGTCGTTACTAATGATGGTGTGAATCCTACAGTCCATGCGTCTTTGTAAGATTCGGTCGTACCAGTCTTTGCGGCAACCGGCCTGTTTGGAAGGGTTAGCGGGTTGTTACAGGTGAACACTCCGAGACTACATCTAGCGTTATTATCACTCATAATACTAGTAACTTCAGAGGCAATCTGGGGATCTATCACCTGCTTACCTTTATTGTTTTGTGCGGTAACCTCATCAATAGTCTTGCCAGATGAGTCTGTTATCTTAGTCCAATAAACCTGATCGTGTTTCTGACCATTGTCTGCAATAACAGAAAATGCATTAGCCATATCGACCATCTTTACCTCGCCCGCCCCAAGGGCTAGGCTCAGCCCGTAATCACTCGTGCTACGATCAAAGGTTGTTATACCCATGTCCTTAGCCGTGCCCAGGAATTCATCTATGCCGCCTATATAAAGCGACTTGACTGCTGGTATGTTTAGAGAGCTAGCGAAGGCGGTACGAATTGACTGAACTCCGTAGAATCTTTGGGTGTAGTTTTGTGGCTTGTAGCCACCCCCAAAATCTGTTTGTACGTCATAAATTGTGCTTCCCGGCCCCCAGTTCTTCTTGAATAGGTTTGTATAAACTATAGGCTTTATCGATGAACCAGGCTGACGTCTAGCAACAGCAACGTTGTAGCTACCAAATTCTGGTTGGCTATAGTCATAACTCCCAACCATCGCTAATACCTCACCCGTCTTAGGATCCGCTGCAGTCAGCGCTGCATTGCTACCACCATAACCCCTGACACTTTGCATATTACTAGACACTGCATCTTCAGCTTGATGTTGTTTTGTTACATCTAGGGTTGTAATAACTTTTAATCCGCCCTCGTTTACTCTTTTTACACCGAACTTGTCTTCTAATAGCTCTCTTACGTACTGCACGAAGTGCGGAGCAGTAACATTCGCGTATGGGCTATATGGTTTTAGCTCCGATAAAACATCTACCTTCTTTGCTTCATCTGCCTGGGCTTGGGTTATGTGTTTTTGTTGTACCATCAGATCTAGAACATGGTCTTTTTTTGCTAATAAATCAGACTTGTGGTTACCGTATGGAGAGTAATAGCTGGGTGCCTGTGGGAGACTGGCTAGCATTGCACATTGAGATAAACTTAAGTCTTTAGCATCAATGCCGAAAAACTGCTTAGATGCGGCTTGTATACCATATGCTGTCGAGCCATATGGTATTTCATTTAGGTATAACTTAAGTATGTCATCTTTTTTGTAAAGCTGTTCAATTTCAATAGACAGGATTAGCTCTTTAATCTTTCTATTGTAACTACGCTCATTAGTGAGGAGTGCATTTTTTACATATTGTTGAGTGATTGTTGACCCACCACCCTTCGTTGGATCATTGAACAAAACGCCCGCAAAAGCCCTTCCCACGCCCTGTGGGCTGAAGGCTCCCTGTTTGTAGAAATTCTTGTCTTCCAAGTCAACAGTCGAATCTTTAATGCATTGAGGCATCTGATTGAATTCTATAAGACTTCGGTTTTTGTCGCCATATATTTCAACTAATAAATTCTGACCTGTCCTATCATATAGCTTTGTAGTCTGCGCGCTAGCTATTGCATTTATTTTGTTTGGACTTGGTAGGTCTTTCGCGAACCAAGCAAAAACTAAAGCTATTATTAGCAGAAGGCTGAGCGCGAGTATTCCATAAATTTTTAGAGCTTTCTTGCTAGAAAGTATTTTAAATAGATGTTTGGGTGCAATTTTCCCCCAGCCTTTAGCTGGAGGTACCGCTGGAACCCAAAGCCAGTCAAGTGCTTTCAATCTACCGCTTTTTTTTACCCCTATCTTGGAACTACTTATAGTAGTACTTGTTCCAGATTTAGAATTAGTTTTTACAACCCGTCTTTTGTTTAGTTTGGAGTTAATTTTTTTAGGCATAATTTAATATATATTATACACCCATTTATGCTATATCAATATGAAAATACTTATATCAAAATATTATTTTAACAGTTATAATATCGATATTAGATTATGAAAAATAACAATAAATCCATAGAGAAATTACTTTCTAAGGGCGTAGAAGATATTATCGTTCGGAAAGAACTATTAGCTAAACTGAAATCAGGTAAGAAACTCCGAATAAAGTTGGGTATTGATCCTACCAACCCAAAGATTCACATCGGCAGGGCAAGCGCACTCTGGAAATTAAGAGAGTTTCAGGAACTTGGCCATAAGGTAACTTTGGTTATAGGTACTTTTACTGGGGTAATTGGCGATGCTAGCGATAAAGATTCAGAGAGACCGATGCAAGAACGTAAAACTATAGAGTCTAATATGAAGACATACCTAGAACAAATTAGTAAAATATTAGATGTTAAAAAGATCGAAATGTATTACAACGGAGATTGGTATTACGAGATGCAGCTTCAAGAGTTTTTTTCTCTAACCAGTATATTTACAATCCAACAGATGACAGAACGTGAAAATTTTGCAAAAAGAATAGCAGATGGTAAACCGGTGGGAATACATGAAACTCTATATCCAATGTTGCAGGGTTTTGATAGTGTCAAGATGAGGACTGATGTTGAGATAGGTGGCACAGACCAGCTTTTTAATATGTTAGCTGGGCGAGTAATTCAGAAGCACTTCGGTATGCCGCAGCAAAATGTAATGACCATGCATATCCTAGAGGGTACCGACGGTAGAAAAATGAGTTCAAGTTGGGGTAACTGCATATATATAACAGATGAGCCCGCAGACATGTATGGTAAGGTTATGACCATTCGAGACGAGCTCATCCCGGTGTATTTCAGGCTATGTACTGATGTTCCTGAGGAAACTGTTCAGGAGATAGAGAAGAATATGTCTGAAGGAGATAATCCTCGTATGACAAAATCTAGTCTAGCCCGAGAGATAGTCACTATTTATCATGGTGTTGAGTCCGCCAAACTAGCTGAGGATGCATGGAATGATCAGTTCAGGGACGGGAATAAGCCTAACGATATAGAAACAGTTAAGATTAAGCCAGGTAAAATTATTGATTTAGTGAGTATGCATCTCAACCTAAGCAAATCAGAAGTTAGGAGGCTAGTATTACAAAAAGGAATTAAGATTAATGATGAAGTAATTCTTGATGCCGAAAATAAAATAGATAGCACATCTCTAGTTCAGGTCGGTAAGAGAAGGTTTATCAACTTTAAGATTTAGTCAGGATCGAATCACCTACCTTTCGTTTTTTGTTCGTGATAAAATATAAACTATGAAACTAGACAGCCCAATTTCAAATCTTAAGGGCGTGGGGCCGGTAGTAAAAACGGGCCTCGCAAAGCTCGGTATAAATACTGTTCAGGACTTGCTCCTATACTGGCCTAGACGTTGGGACGATTTTAGTACAATAAGTAAGTTAAATACAATCAAGCCGGGCAGGGTAGCAGTTTTATGTAAGGTACTTGCTATCGATGTTAGAAAAAGCGCAAGGCAACCAAGACTTACAATTACTGAGGCCATATTGTCAGACGGTACGGGAACCATTAAGGCGGTTTGGTTTAATCAGCCATTTTTAATGAATTACTTCAATAAAGATCAGCAGTACCTTTTTGCGGGTAATTTTGAATTCAAGAACAACTATCTTAGTTTAAATGGCCCAACTTATGAAATAGTTAATGAAGATAACTACAAGGGCAAAATATATAGCATCTACTCCGAGACAAGTTCAGTATCATCAAAAACCATTCAGAAACTTCTGTCTCAAGTAATACACCTATCTGACGAGTTGAAGGATAGCTTGCCGGATAGCGTTGAGGCTGAGTATGGTCTTATAAACTTCCCTAGAGCAGTAAGTCAGATACATATGCCTGAGAGCATGTCAGATATTACTGCATCAGAAAAAAGGATAGGTTTCGCAGAGCTCTTTGAGCTCATTCTCACAGGACTAGTTCTAAAAGAAGACATAAAGACAGAGATTTCTGCAAAAATTAAATTTGAAAAAGAAGTAGTTGATGAGGTGCTTAACAAGGTAGACTTCGATTTGACAGATGCTCAGCGCAAGGTAGCTTGGCAGATTTTCCAAGATATGGATAAGGATACCCCAATGAATAGAATGCTTGAGGGTGACGTCGGTTCCGGTAAAACACTTGTGGCGCTTTTGTCTATTGCTATGTGTGTAAAAAATGGTTTCCAGGCCGCCTTGATGGTCCCCACAGAAATTCTCGCCCGCCAACATATCTTTTCAGCTAAAAAAATATTTGAATCTATGGGTATAAAGTCAGAGTTGTTAATTTCAGCATTAAAGGCTAAAGAAAAGAAAGAAATAGTAGCTAGAGTCGCTTCTGGTGATATAGATATAGTTATCGGTACCCACGCCCTACTTTCGGAGGGTGTTGAGTTTAAAGATCTTGGTCTAGTCATAATAGATGAGCAGCATAGATTTGGTGTTAACCAGCGTAGGGAGCTCAAGACCAAGTCTAAATTTATGCCCCATGTCTTAACTATGACGGCCACACCCATACCCAGAAGTTTAGCCCTGGTAGTTTATGGAGATCTGGACGTTTCTATAATTGATGAGTTACCACCAGGCAGAGTACCAGTGGATACTAAGGTAGTCAAAGAAATTGATCGCAGTACGGTATATTTTTTCGTAGATCAATTAATTTCTCAAGGTCAACAAGCTTTTATAGTTTGCCCACTTATTGAAGCTAGTGACAATATGGGAATGAAGTCAGTTCAAGCTGAGTTTGATAGGTTGCAAAAAACCGTTTTTGCTCATCGCAGGATTGCCATGTTGCATGGCAGAATGAAGCCCGAAGAAAAGAGTGATATTATGAGTGACTTTAGGAATAAAAAGTATGATATTCTGTTGGCTACCACAGTAATCGAAGTAGGTGTCGATGTGCCTAATGCTACGGCATTAATAGTTGAAAATTCTGACAGATTTGGTTTAGCCGCGCTCCACCAGCTAAGAGGCAGGGTAGGCAGAAGCAAACTAAAGTCGTATTGTTATTTATTCTCAGATAGTGATAAGCCCAACACGGTAAAAAGACTGCAGGCCATGGAAAAGACTACTGATGGCTTTAGGCTAGCACAAATTGACTTAGAAATGCGGGGTCCAGGTGAGATATATGGGACTAGCCAGCACGGTATCCTGGATATGCGTTTTGCGGATATTTTTGATGCTAAACTATTAAGCTCCGTTAAACAGGCGGCTACTTCTTTTATAAACAGTGGAAATATGTTAAATTATACTTTAATAGTAGATAAAATTAATAAGCTTAAAAAACTAACCTCGTTAGATTAAATTATATGAATTCTGGTTTAGTAACATATTTCACAAAAGGTAAGGTCCTAAATACGGTCGGTACCCATCAGAAGTTTGATAAGACAGCTTATCGGCTAATTTTACCCATGATTAATCCTGATATGTTTCCATCCAGGTCATTAATATTAAAATTTGAAGGCATGGGTGGCCCCGATGGCTTAAAAATAAAAAGCCGAAAATATAAAGCCGATCATCATTGGGACCCAATAAATAAGATTGGTGAATTGCCTCTTTGGATCGATATACATTTTAATAACCTTGTAGACGCTCTAAAGAAGGGTGACATGGTCAAGGCTGCATTCGAGGCTGGATTTATGTCTCACTATATAACAGATAGCCTCACCCCAGCTCATCACGTTAGCATGAAGCTTATGACCGCTGAACACCAGAACGATAGTAGGGCAAGAAAAGGGTGGCTTTATCTTGGCAGGAAAGGTTTATTGAGTTCACATGTTATGTTTGAAGGCGGAGTTTCTACCTCTATAGCAATGAACAGAATTAGAGTTACGTTTGACCAAGATCTTTATGAGAAAATTTTAAACGAAGGAATAAAATCTGTTATAGGGGAAGAATCGTTACGAATAGCTAAGCTAGAGATTTACGAACAATTCCTTAAGAAGGGCTGGACGGCCAGCCTTGCAAAAACAGTCAAGACTATCGTTGTAAAAAGAATACCTCAACTATTGGCAGCTACCTACCTTGCTGCGTACAAAGAATCTGGCGGGGAAGTAAGAGAACTTGACCCAGACTACTCAGTTATAATATAAATCATAATGATTACAATAACCTCGGGTTCATACAAAGGAAGAACAATCGTTAGACCTGAAACTGATTTAACTAGACCAGTCTCAGAACAGACTAGGCATGCAATATTTCAGGTACTTGGGGACATAGAAGGACTCACTGTGCTCGATATTTTTGCTGGAAGTGGCGCCCTGGGCTTTGAGGCTATGAGCTTAGGCGCAAAGCAATGTACATTCGTAGATTCATCGGCTAAGGCTTTTAAAGCAATCAGTACTACTATAAAAATATTAAAATTAGATGATAGGGCAATCTTAAAAAAGGATAAGGCCTCTGACTTTTTAAAAAATAATAAGTCTAAATTTAACTTAATATTCTTAGATCCACCCTATTCGGATTTTAATATAGAAATATTACCAACACTAATTCCGAACCTTGCAAATGGGGGAATAATTATTGCTAGTTGTTCTTCGGACACTGATTTGGAGGTGACGCCGTCTGAACTAGAATTAGTTAAGATAAAAAAGTATGGAGATACTCAAATCGGGTTTTTCCGTAAAAAAACTAATACTGTATAATTTATAAAACATATGAAAAATAAAAAAATAATTATATCCGGAGGTAATAAACTCTCAGGTTCTTTGCATGTCAGGGGCGCAAAGAATGCTATTACTAAAGAAATGGTTGCTGCATTATTAAGTTCCGAGCCTTCTGTACTTCATAATATTGCAGATATTGCAGATGTTGAGATTGTGAGTAGGATGATTGAGCTGCATGGCGCTAAGGTAACCAAAATATCAGACGGCTCTATAAGGATTGAATCGAAAGGACTAAGACTAGCCCAGCCAGATGAATTACATAAGATTGCTGGATCAAGTAGAATTCCAATACTATTTGCCGGGCCACTACTAAACAGACTAGGAACCGCTCAGTTACCAACATTAGGTGGTTGCGAAATAGGTCCTAGGCCTGTTGACTTCCATCTTAAGGCCCTAGCTAGCATGGGCGCTAGTATATCGCAATCTGAAAAAGTAATTGAACTTAAGACCTCAGGCTTAAAGGGTACTAAGATAGAATTGGAATACCCAAGTGTCGGAGCTACAGAACAAATTTTGCTTAGCTCTGTATTGGCCGACGGTGTGACTGAGGTTAAAAATGCCGCCATTGAGCCTGAAATAATAGATTTGATATGTGTTCTACAAAAGATGGGTGCAATAATTGGGGTAGGGACTGGTAGGGTTATAACAATTCAGGGCGTAGAAAAACTTAGTGGGTTTGAGCATACTGTTTTAACTGATCGTATCGAAGTGGCAAGCTGGGCATGCGTTGCTGCAGCTACCAATGGCAGGATATTTGTTAAGGGTGCACAGCAAGAGCCGATGATGACATTCTTAAATACCTTTAGGAGAGTTGGTGGAGAATTTAAGATTAAAGATGATGGTATCGAGTTCTGGAGGGAAGGAGAGTTAAAAAGTATAACCCTAGAGACAGACGTTCACCCTGGATTTATGACGGATTGGCAGCAGCCATTTGTTGTTTTACTAACTCAAGCCAAGGGCAGCTCCACTATCCATGAGACAGTCTATGAGGATAGATTTGGGTTTACTAAAGCACTTAATGAAATGGGCGCAAACATACAACTCTATCAGGATTGTTTAGGTGGAACTTCCTGTAGGTTTGAGAACAGAAACCATTTGCACAGTGCAATAATTTCTGGACCTACACCGCTACACTCAGCGAAAATTACTGTACCAGATCTTCGTGCCGGCTTTAGTTATATAATTGCCGCCCTGATTGCCAATGGAAATACCGAGATAGATGGCTTAGATATAGTCGAGAGGGGTTATGAAAAGTTTGAAGAAAAATTATCTGCTATAGGTACTAAAATAATCACATAAATGTGTTATAATAACCAAGCTATAAGTTACGACAAATAGTTTTTTTAAAAATTTGCCGCGGTGGTGGAATTGGTAGACACGCTAGCCTTAGGAGCTAGTGAGGTAAAACTCGTGGAGGTTCAAGTCCTCTCCGCGGTACCAGCGATTATGTTTATAAAAAGACAGCTCCTTAGAAGGGGCTTTCATTTTGCAGAAATAATTAGTTCAGATAGTATTAACTGGAAAGGCAACTTAATTTAGGTTATAATTTCAAACTTATGATAAAACACAACATTTCAAAACAATCTCAATCAGAATTAACAATTAATATAGCCGTTGATAGTGAATTTATTAGTCCCTATCACAAGTCCGTGATGAAAAGACTGAAAAAAGATATCAAGGTAGATGGTTTTAGACCAGGTATGGCCCCAGATAAATTAGCCGAAAGGTCTATTGGTGAAGGTAGGATTCAGTCAGAAGTTATCGAAGAAGTTATTATGCATGCTTACACGCGTGCTGTTAGGGAGCTAAAAATAGACGCTATAGCCTCACCTAAAATCAACGTTAAGAAATTTGTCCCATATAGCGAGTTAGAATTCGAAGCAGTTGCGGCCGTGATGCCAAAAATTTCAATCGACCTAAATAAAGTTCAAGTAAAGAGGGAAGAAGTTAAAATTTCTCAAAAAGAGATTAACGAAACTTTAGATAATCTACTCAAACAATCTTCATCAAAAAAAGAAAGCAAATCTGGAATAAAAAATGGCGATGAAGTAAAGTTTGATTTTGAAGGTGTTAGGCAAGGAAAACCAGTAGAAGGAGCTAGTGCGAGCGGGCATGTATTGGTGGTTGGTGAAGGTAGCTTCATACCTGGTTTCGAAGATAATATGCTCGGATTGAAGAAATCTGAAAGCAAAACTTTCACAGTCACATTTCCTAAGGATTACCACTCTAAAGATTTAGCTGGAAAGAAAGTAGACTTTACTGTAAAAATTCATGAAGTTAATACGACTGAAACACCAAAGGCAGATGATGCTTGGGCTAAGACCGTTGGGCCAGTTGGCAGCCTAAAAGAATTAAAGGTTGAAATCGAGAAGAGCTTAAGTCAGAACAAGCAGTCGCAATCAGAAAAAGACTTTGAAAATAAAGTATTGGAGAAAGCTGTGGAACTAGCAAAATTTGATGCCCCCGCTAGTCTAGTGGAGGAGCAAGTTGCAAGACTGCGATCTGAGACCGAGGATAATTTGAAGAATAGCGGCCTAGATCTAGAAAAATACCTCCAGCTCCAAGGTCAGAAACCTGAGGAATTCGACGCTACATTGGCCAAAGAAGCTGAAAAAAGAGTCAAGCTCGGATTGATATTGAGATATATTGTTGAAAGTGAAAAGATAAAAGTTACTGATGCTGAGCTAGACACCCAGCTCATCCAAATGAAGAGCCAATATACAGATCCTAAAATGCAAGAAGAGCTTACTCACGACCATTTCAGGGATGATCTTCTCAATCATCTACTTACCAATAAGGCCGTAAAAGTCCTCACTGACGCTGCAGATAAAAACAAGAATTAATCCGAAATAGGCTTCAGTCTGGTTATTAGAATTATAAACTACATTTCTAAGCCTCATCTGGTATGTTAAAATGGATATTATGAACCAACAAGATTTTCAAAATTCAATCCTAATCCCAACAGTAATAGAAAAAACCCAAGGTGGTGAACGTGCTTACGACATATACTCAAGACTCCTAAAAGAGAGGATTATATTCCTGGGTACGGAGGTAAATGATAATGTTGCTAATTTGATAATAGCCCAGCTTCTATTTTTACAGAGCGAAGACCCTAACGAAGACATTAAGCTATATGTTAATAGCCCTGGTGGAAGTGTAACAGCCGGACTAGCGATATACGACACTATGCAGCATATTAGCCCAGATGTTAGTACAATATGCGTTGGAATGGCTGCGAGCATGGGAGCCTTCTTGCTATCTTGTGGTCAAAAGGGTAAAAGATTTGCTCTACCTAACAGTAGGGTTATGATTCATCAGCCAAGCGGCGGATTCCAGGGCACAGCGTCAGATATCGAGATAACCGCAAATGAAATAATTAAGATCCGAAAGAAATTAAATGAGATATTAGCCGAGAAGACAGGCCAGAAAGTCGATAAAATTTCTCAGGATAGTGACAGGGACTTTTGGCTTTCAGCGCCTGAGGCTGCAAAGTATGGACTAGTTGACGAAGTGGTTAATAAACCACTCAAGAAATAATAAGAAGAATAACCATAGTGTACTCAGAGGTATTTAAAAATAAAAATTTCTTGAAAATATGGGTAGCGCAACTCACAAGTCAGCTAGCTGTTAATTTTTTGAATTTCGCATTGATCATACGAGTGTATGACCTCTCAGCGCAAACGCGTTACGCAAATGTAGCAGTTAGCCTTCTCATACTAGCTTTTGGGATACCGTCTGTGATATTTGCAGTACTAGCGGGATCATATGTTGACCATTGGGACAGAAAGAAAGTGTTAGTAATAACAAATATAGCAAGAGCAGTATTGGTCCTTGGTTTTCTAATAATCGGAACTAATCTATTCCTGGTTTATTTACTAGTATTTGCTATTTCAGTATTCTCCCAATTCTTCACTCCCGCAGAAGGTGCCGCGCTACCTAAAATAGTTAGTAAAAAAAGTTTTTTGAGTGCAAATTCATTATTTTTATTTACCATGTACGCATCATTCGTACTCGGATATAGCCTTGCTGGTCCTATCGTTTTGGCCTTCGGGCCTAGCTCTGTGTATTATGTGACGGCCGTAGCATTTATTATTGCCTCTGCACTTTGCGCAACTCTACCGAGCTTAAGGGCCGAGAAATCTGTTAAAAAAATATCTGAAATAAACAAAGAAGTATTTTCAACCATAAGGAATAGCCTAAATCAGATATACACAAACCCTAGGCTTATCCTGCCTATAATTAACTTAAATATTGGCCAGGCAATGCTAGGACTCCTAGCAGTATTAGCTCCAGCTATTGCCATGATATTATTTGGTCAAAGCCTAGCTAGCGTAAGTACTATGCTTATACTTCCGGCCGCGATAGGTATGTTATTCGGTGCAATAACAGTTGGTCAGCTGTTTAAGCATATAAGCAAGACAAAGGTTATAGACGCTGGTATTATGCTGGCCTCTACCATGCTTATCTTGCTAAGTATTGTACCTGTTCTTCATAAATTAAGTTTTTTCGGACTTATAGTTACCGCTGTTGCGTTCGTATTAGGGTTTGCAAATGGGCTTGTGGGTGTATCAGCCCAAACTCTTTTGCAGCTTAACTCTACCGATGAAGCAAGAGGTAAAATATTCGGTACCTTAAATATGGCAATGAATATAGCAGCCATAGTCCCCGTGCTGTTGGCAGGTATTACCGCCGATCTTATAAATCCTTTGTATGCACTAACAGGCGCGGGTGTGCTAATTTCAATTTACGGTGTATTTCAACACAAAGCCTTCTCAAGACTACAGCTAAAAAGTACTTGACATACAGAACATTTATAAGATATGATTGGACTCATACAGAGGACGCTTAAACTCAATTAACCGGTTTGCATACCCAAAAAATTTGGGGTACCGGTTTTTTATCAGTTTAGAAAAACCACCTGTGCGGCACACCAAATATAAATTTAGGAGAGACTGGGAAATATGGCAAATACCCCCATTCAAAAACGCGTTTTTTTAAATAAAAATAAAGAGCAACTAGGTTTACCAAACCTTATAAAAATACAAACGGACGCATATAATTGGTTTGTCGATGAGGGCCTCAAAGAACTTTTTACAGAAGTTTCACCCATTGAAGACTTCACCGGCAAAAAATACGCACTAAGCTTCAAAGACTATCATTTTGAAGAGCCAAAAGTTAATGAACTACAAGCTAAAGACAAGAATTTAAGCTACGAAGCCTCGCTAAAAGTAGAAGCTGAGCTTCTTAACAAAGAAACTGGCGAAGTAAAAATTCAAGAAATATTCCTAGGTGATTACCCAATCATGACTGAACGGGGAACTTTTATAATCAATGGTGTTGAAAGAGTTGTTGTAAGTCAACTACACAGAACTCCTGGTGTATTTTTCACTAGAGAAAATAACGTCAGTTATTTTGGTGCGAAAATTATTCCTAACCGTGGCGCATGGTTGGAAATTGAAACTGGCCAAAATGGCGTAATGAGCGTTAAGATCGATCGCAAGAGAAAAATTCCAGTAACTGCTCTCTTGCGAGCTTTTGGTTATGGAACTGATAAAGAACTTAAAGAACTCTTTTCAGATGTCGACACTGGTGAGGTTAAATTTATCGATGAAACTGTATCGAAGGACCCTAGTAGCTCTACAGCAGAAGCCCTAATGGAAGTTTACCGTAGAATTAGACCAGGTGATTTAGCTACTGTGGAAAACTCTAAGAGCTTAATCGATGGCATGTTCTTTGACTACAAGAGATACGACTTTTCCAAGGTAGGTCGGTATAAAGTTAATAAAAGACTAGGTCTAAATGTAAAGAATATTCCAGAAAATAGAATTCTACGTCGTGAAGATTTTGTTGCAATCGTAAAAGAAGTAATAAGAATGAGCAACGAGAATGCTATGACTGAAGACATTGATCACCTAGGAAACCGTAGACTTAAGATGGTAGGCGAGTTAATGCAGCAGCGTTTTAGAACAGGTATTATGCGTATGGAAAGAATAGTAAAAGACCGAATGAGTCTTGCTGATCCAGATACCATTATGCCAGCTCAGCTCATTAATGTCCGACCAATAGTAGCAACAGTTAAAGAATTTTTTGCTTCACACCAACTAAGTCAGTTCATGGATCAAATTAATCCACTTGCTGAAATTGTTCACAAAAGAAGACTAAATGCCATGGGTCCAGGCGGTCTAAACAGAGAAAGAGCTGGCTTCGAAGTTCGTGATGTTCACAGAACTCACTATGGAAGAATCTGTCCAATTGAAACACCTGAAGGACCAAACATTGGGTTGGTAAGCACAATGGCTACCTATGCAAGAATAAATGAGTATGGATTCTTAGAAAGCCCATACCTTAAGGTAGTAAACTCGGTAGATCCCAAGGATGCAGCCGGTCAGATTGCATCAAAGACTGTTAAAGACAGTAAGGGAGTCGTTATCTTAAAGGCTGGTGAGAAAATTTCTGCGAGCATTGCTAAGAAACTGTCTTCATCAGGAATCGAGTCCGTACCAGTAAAAGCTCGTCTCACTTCAGAAGTTGTATTTCTTGATGCTTCCGATGAAGAAAAGGCAGTTATTGCACAAGCTAATACCCCGACAGGCGATGATGGTTATTTTATTGACCCAAGAGTATCTGTTCGTGGTGTTGGTGGTGAAGCTGACGTAGAAGATGCTAATAATGTTGAATACATGGATGTTGCAAGTAAGCAGACTGTCGGTGTTTCTGCTAGCCTAATTCCATTCCTAGAAAATGATGATGCTAAGCGCGCACTTATGGGTGCGAATATGCAAAAGCAAGCTGTAGCATTAGTTAGACCTGAATCCCCAGTCGTAGGTACGGGTATTGAGGGAACTGTTGCAGTAGACTCGGGTCAGGTTATTTTGGCTGAAGAGGATGGTGAGGTTATATCTTCTACCGCTGACGCAATTGTCGTTAAATACAAGAAGCTTGGAAACAAGACATATAACTTATCTAATTTTGTTCGATCTAACCAGGGTAGCTGTATACACCAAAAAGCCCTAGCTCATTCAGGTGAGAAGTTAAAAAAAGGTGATGTACTAGCCGACGGTATGAGTACACAGAATGGTGAATTAGCACTGGGTCAGAATGTTGTTGTAGCGTTTATGCCATTTGAAGGTCTTAACTTTGAAGATGCGATCGTTCTTTCTCAGAGACTAGTTCAGGACGACAGATACACCAGTATTCATATAGAAACTCACCAGATAGATGTACGAGATACAAAACTAGGCGCTGAAGTCGTAACTCGAGATATCCCGAACGTTTCAGAAGATAGTCTAAAGGACTTAGATGACGAAGGTATTGTAAGAATTGGTGCAGAAGTTGGCGCTGGAGATATTCTAGTGGGTAAAATTACACCAAAGGGTGAAACTGAACTATCTAGTGAAGAAAGACTACTAAGAGCTATCTTTGGTGAAAAGGCCCGAGATGTAAAAGATACTAGTTTGAGAGTACCCAACGGCGCATCAGGTAAAGTTGTCGACGTAAAAATACTTAGTCGTGAGAATGGTGATGACCTTCCAGCAGGAGTATCGGTTCAGATTTATGTAGAAGTTGCTGAGCTCCGTAAGATACAAGTCGGTGATAAGATGGCCGGAAGACACGGAGATAAAGGTGTTATTTCTAAGATAGTACCTATAGAAGACATGCCTCACCTAGAAGATGGTACGCCAGTGGATATTATCCTTAACACCCTAGGTGTGGGTTCTCGTATGAACTTAGGTCAAGTGCTAGAAACTCACTTAGGCTGGGCAGCTCAAACACTAGGATACAAGATTGCTAGCCCCGTTTTTGACGGCGTACCAATCAAACAGATTAAGGCCGAACTCAAAAAGGCAGGTTTACCAGAAGACGGTAAAGCTCAGCTTTACTCTGGATTCACAGGCGAACCTTATACTCACAAAACTACTGTAGGAGTTAAATACATGCTTAAACTACAGCATATGGTTGATGATAAGATTCACGCCCGTTCAACAGGACCATACGCCATGGTTACACAGCAGCCATTGGGTGGTAAAGCCCAAATGGGTGGTCAGAGGTTTGGTGAAATGGAAGTGTGGGCACTTGAAGCATATGGTGCTGCTAATACTCTTCAGGAAATTCTAACTATCAAATCTGATGATGTTATCGGTAGAAGCAAGGCTTACGAATCAATCATTAAGGATGAAGATATTAAGGGGCCACGCGTTCCAGAATCATTTAATGTTTTAGTAAAAGAACTACAAAGCCTTGGATTAGCCGTAGACCTCGAAGGTAATAAGATAAGATCTGTCGATGCCGAAAACGTTATAGCTAGTGCTACAGAAGAAGAAGCTGTCGATTTAGGCACGGACGAATTACTGGTTGGCGATGAATCCAACGAAGCCGTTGTCGATCTTGCCGATGATAAAGGAAAAGATGATTTCGAAGTACTTGCCGAGGCAGAGCTACAAAAAGAAATAGAATCGGAAGAGGTATAAAAATGGATAAGGAAATGACAATGCACGAACAACAGATAATCGACTTTGATGCGATTAAACTATCCGTAGCTGGTCCGGAACATATTCTAGATTGGTCAAATGGAGAAGTTACAAAGCCCGAAACTATTAACTATAGAACACAAAAACCAGAAAAAGATGGCTTATTTTGTGAGAAGATATTTGGTCCAACTAAGGACTGGCAGTGTTACTGCGGTAAGTACAAAGGTATTCGATACAAAGGTAT
>CAILAD010000041.1 GCA_903832035.1 uncultured bacterium | reverse complement strand
GTTCTATACAAAGATAAAGATGTGATAGTTATAAATAAACCAGCCGGTATTGTAGTTCATCCTAGTGGTAAACACAATCAGGCTTCAGTAGCAGGTGCTTTTGAAGCCGAAGTAGAAGATGATGATTTATTGAGACCAGGAATTGTGCATCGGCTAGATAAAGACACAAGCGGAGTGATGATACTATCTAGAAGTTTGAAATCAAAACATTATCTCCAGAATCAATTCAAGACTAGAAAAGTAGACAAGACCTATGTTGCGCTGGTCTGGGGGAGCCTCGATAAGCCAATGGCAAGAATTGAATTCCCCATAACGAGAAGTAAAAAAAATCCAGAGAAAATGATGGTATCTACGTCAGGTAAAATGGCCATTAGCGAATATAGGGTTATAAAAGAGTATAAAGATTACAGCCTCATCGAAATAAAACTGCTTACAGGAAGGACCCATCAGATAAGAGTACACTTTTCCCATTTAGGAAATCCAATTGTGGGTGACGTAATGTATGGTAATAAGAATTCACAAAAAGGTCTAAATAGGCAGTTTCTGCACTCTAGTAAACTAGGCATCACCTTGCCTAGTGGTCAGTACAAAGTCTTTCAGGCAGATTTACCAGAAGATCTAGACAATTTTATTAAAAGCATATGAGTAATTTTCCAGTACATCAGAAAACCAAAGCGACTATAGATAAAATAATTACATCACCATCCCAGGCATATTTGTTCTATGGACAAAAAGGACTGGGTAAACTTAGGGTTGCCTACGATGTTGCCTATAAGATACTCAAAATTGATGCAAGCAAACTAGCTAATGGAGCAGCACATGCCGGCCTAGTACTCATAGGTCCAGAAGAAGGTAAGAAAAATATAGCAATATCCCAGGTAAGGGATCTGTCTAATAAGATTTGGCGAACGGGATCTAGTACTGATTCAAAAAGGGTTATCATTATAAACGGTATAGATAAAACGTTAGCACCAGCAGCAAACGCACTTTTAAAAAACCTAGAAGATTGCCCGAGGGGTGCAACATTTATATTAATTGCTGAATCTAGCGAGAAAGTTATACCAACAATTCGATCAAGAGTACAGCTAGTGTACTTTAGAGAGCCAAATAGTAGTCTTGTCGAGGAATACTTAGTAGATAAATACAATATTAAAAGTGGACTGGCTGCTGAATTGGTAATGATGGCACACGGCGTTCCTTCCAGGGCGGAGGGATTAATGGATGAGGTCTTACTAGATGAGACTAAGCAACTAAATAGCTTGGTTAAAGATTTTATAAAATCTAACATACCGCATAGGTTTGTAATTGCAAAAATAATAAATGAACAAAAAATGGGTAAAGATTTTTTGCAAGAACTGACCTATGCAATCAGACAGCAATCGACTATACTTATGCAAGGAGATAAAGAGGTCGATATTAGCCTAAAAAACCTAGATAAAGTTATGCATGCAAGTACTTGTGTAAACAACAATATTAACACAAGGCTGATTCTTGAAGATTTGGCCCTGAGCCTCAAATAGACATGGTAGTAGAATTATTATTAATATTAGTGATATCTGTTATAACTCTTTTAGCAGTCATAAAAAAACGCAGTAGGTTTGTGGATAGCTTGGTGAGCAATCTTTCTGCGGCACCACCGAGCCAAGACCTTGCCCTCGACACACTCTTGGATGTAGCCGGAAGATTTTATGCGGAGAAAAACTATCTTTCCGCAGAAAAGGCTTATCTTAAGGTTTTGCGTGTAGATCATAAAAATAGCCTAGCGTATAGCAGGCTTGGATTTATCTATTCCCATCTAGGTAATAATGAAGATGCTATTGAGTGCTTTCAGATTGTAGCCGATACCTATCCAAACGCAGCTAGTTATCACAACCTAGCCATGATGTACTTTAAAACTAGAGACTATAAGAAGTCAGCAACTGCTCTAGAGAAATCCCTAGACATGGAAATGCACGTTAATCGATTGGTCAATTTAGCTAGAATTTACAGAATCATGAACAAGTTTGATTTACAGCTGGAGGCCCTAAAAAAAGCTCATCACCTAGACCCCAGTAATATAGATATAATGCAGCTTCTGGCTGAAGCCTTCATTCATGAAAAAGATGATAAATCAGCTAGAGTGATGTTCACTAGGATTCTAAAAGTAGATCCTAAAAATAACCGTGCAAGATTGGCGCTACAGACGAAATCACAATTGAAAAATATTTGATAAAATGTTAAGCTAAATGCTGTCATTTTGACCTTTTTATTTTTGCCGGGTTAGCGAAGTGGTTAAACGCATCAGACTGTAAATCTGACGGCTTATGCCTTCGGGGGTTCGAATCCCTCACCCGGCACCACGCCGATGTAGCTCAATTGGCAGAGCAGCTGTTTTGTAAACAGCAGGTTATGGGTTCGAGTCCCTTCATCGGCTCCAGTAATTATTGAAAAGCCACTAATTTGCCACCCTAGCTCAGGGGTAGAGCACTTCCATGGTAAGGAAGGGGTCGCGGGTTCAAATCCCGCGGGTGGCTCCAGGAAACAATACATGCCAAAAAAATCCAATGTAAAACCGAAAAAATTAATACTTTCAAAAAAAGATAAGATTATTGCAGGCGTTGCCGGTGGAATAGCCGATTATTATAGTCTAGACCCAGCACTAGTGAGGATAATCACAGTTGTAATAATAGCTATACTTGGAGTCGTACCAGGAGTGTTACTTTACTGGGTATCATATATAATAATAAAGAAGCAGTCTTAATATAAATATATTTTAGGGGTGTAGCTCAGATGGCTAGAGCGTCGGTCTCCAAAACCGAAGGCCGCGGGTTCGATTCCTGCCACCCCTGCCAAACAATTATAGAAATATGAATATGAAAAGATTAATAATTGATGTCCGTGAACCTATTGAATTCAAAGAAGATGCAGTTGATGGCGCTATCAACGTACCACTTTCAATTATAGAATCAAATGATAAGGTCAACATTAATATACCAAAGGATACAAGATTAATAGTATACTGCAGAAGTGGCAATAGGGCATCTTCTGCCATTTTGCTCCTCGAGGCCATGGGTTACACTAACTTAGTGAATGGTATTAACAAACAAAACGTTGAAAATGTTTATCTTCATTAGCCCAAACGACTTTTCAGATTATTCTTAAATAAAGATCCTCCTACTTAGTAGGAGGATTTTTTTAGAATAAGGAAAGTTGAAATACCTTATCTTTTCCATTTGTGCAATTGTCGGGCTCACTGTTAAGTATTTCTCTAATATTACCGATTAACTTATTCTCTTCTGCTATCACTACATTGAGTGATAGTTCGAGTCGCTGTATTGTTCTGGCAATCTTCTCTTCAAGCTTGTTTTTGTGATTCTGTATTGAGGCAAGTTCTCTTTTTAGTATCTCAATTGGAACAGCTTCTTTTGACATGACTCCCTTTCAAGAGGTACTACAACTATAGTACTTATTCTTAGATAGTTTGTAAATATAATTTAGAAAACTTCTGTCCTTTTTTCCCATCTTGGCTTAAGTAATTCATAACTAATCATTGAGTAGAAAAGTATGGACAGTGCAAGCAAGCTACCTATTGGATAAAGGATAGTTGAAAGAATACTTTGTTTGGAAATTACAGTAATTATTAGTCTATTAATGTAACTTATAATTATAGCTACAACAAGAAGCCAAATACCGCTAAACATACCTGTGAATATCAGATAAAGCAGTATAAGCCCAGGCATGACTAGTACAAAGATACCCCCTGTAATTAGGCTAATTGTTAGCGGGAACGAAAAGTGCAGGGCAGGGTAGTATCGCCTTATGTTTTGTCGGAGTATAAGTTTGAAACTCGAGTGGTTTTGACTCACTGCAACGTCGGAGCCTAAATAGAAACCTGTTTTGAGTCCGTGTGCCTTGGCCGCTGAAGCTAAATCAAAGTCTTCAAGGGGACTTTTTCTGACAATTTTAAATCCGCCTAGCGCCTGAACTCCACTCCTCATGAACGCCATAACATTACCACTGGCATTCGCAGATTCAGGCCTATTGTTTGCCAGGATTGCGGATGGGTACATGCCTAGCATGAAGTAATGATTCTGACTTAATATCGTTTGTTGGGCAAAGCTCTTGTTCTGGTCGGCGGGCAGTATGGAAACTAGACTCATGCCTCCTTCAGAGATAAGTCCAGCAATCACCGACAAGGCGTTTGGTAATAGAATGGTATCTGCAGTAATAAGTAGAACCAGGTCCCCAGAAGCCTTCTCCATAAGCTGTTGCGAAACCCATGCATTCAACGTCCAGCCGGGCTCTAGTACTTTTGTTTTAATTATTTTTAGCCTTGAATCCTGAAATCCCTCCGCTATCTTGAGAGTATTATCGTTAGACCCAAGGTCCGTAAAAATAACTTCAAACTGAGGGTATTGTTGGCCTAGTATTGCAAGTAGTGTAGAGGATATGTTATCAGCCTGATTATATGCGTGCATGATAATACTGATTTTTGGCCATTCGCTTAGCCTGTCTACCTTCGGCCTACTGAAACTTTTTATATTATAAATAGTTAAAGCTAATTGTAGTAAAAAGAATAGCACCAAGAAACCACCCAGCATAATAACAAAGTACTGACTTACTGAGAACGGGTCTAGGAGCAGGAGGATAAGCTGAGTTAGCCAAAAACCAACAATAAAATTTAACCACATAAAATTTTGCCAACCGCGATGGAATTGACCACTGTTAGCATCAGACTTATATTTAGAGAAGAAACTGACGTTTAGCACGTATAGGCTCAAAATTAAAGCGGCTATTATACCAGCTGGCAAGTAAGTAACTCCTACCACAATGCATGTTAAGCCATATAGTAATAATGCATACCTATTAGTTCTTTTGGCTCCGAAGAATGTTGCTATTGATTTTATTTTTGCAGCCCGGTCTGGCTTAATATCTTGTATGGCACCAAATGCTTGACTCGCCATTCCCCATGCCATAAATGCTACTATAACTGGCCAGAACATATTACTTGGTCCGGCGTATACGAGTCCAAAAACAAAGGGCATAGTGAAATGTAGAGCAGAATTTATTGAGTCTAGAAATGGCACTTCCTTAAACCTAAAAGGCTTAGCACTATAGCTAAAACAGAAAAATACTAGGGCTAAAAGAATTATTTTCGAAAGGCTATTACCACTTACTAAGAAATAAACTACAAAGGGTATGTTACTCGCTATTATGTAGTACCAGAGTGGAGTATGTTTATGCTTTTCTAGTAAGCCACCCTCCACAGAATTCTTTCTAGGGTTTTTAATATCAGATTCATAATCAAAAATATCATTAACCCCATACATTAATAAGTTGTAGGGAAATAAGAAATATACCAGTCCGATTAACGATGGTAAGTTTACAGCATGACTTGACAGCAGGAAGCCCACAAAAAAAGGTGCAGCAGTATTTATCCAACTTACTGGTCTACTGGTGGCTAATACGTCTCGTAAAGTTAACTTATTATTTGTTGTCTTTTTATTCATCACTCATCAATTCGTACACTACCGGAACAATTATTACGGCTGCTATTAAATAGCTAAAATCTTCAATTGGGATACTGCCTAATTTTACTCCTAAAATGTGGTTACTATTATACATTACTATAGGTATAGTAGTTAGGTAGTTATCGAAAAGTATCATAGTAATAAAAATTACTAAAAAGCATAGCAGGGTTGCTTTAATCGAAATCTT
>CAILAD010000040.1 GCA_903832035.1 uncultured bacterium | reverse complement strand
CCAATCTATTTACCGATTTAGGGGTGCAGCAGTTTCAAACATTCTTAAATTCACAAAAGACTACCCAGGTACAAAACAGATTGTACTGAGGCGCAACTACAGATCTTCACAGCAGATATTAGATAGTTCTTATAAGTTAATCCAGAACAACAACCCGTACCGATTGGAAATAGAGAATGGAATAAGCAAAAAACTTATAGGTGATAAATTAATTCGTACCGAGGTAGTTGCCAAATCGTACTCAAATTTAGCAGAGGAGATGGCCGCAGTAGCTGAAAATATTAATAATTTGGTGCAAGAAGAGGGTGTATCGCATTCTGAGATAGCAATTCTACTACGAAAAAATAGCCAAGCTGTAGATGTTGCGCACGCCCTGCAAAAGAATTCCATACCATTTACAGTTTCCGAGAGCCAAAATTTATTCACTCAACCAGAAATAAAGGTTTTGATAAATTTCATCCACGTGATTGCCAACCCAAACGCTTCCGCTGCACTGTACGGCTTGTTATCATCTGATTTATATAGAATCCCACTGAGTATGATTGCCGGTTATAGCTCTAAGGCCAACCGGTCTCACATCAGCCTCGAGCAGCATCTAAGAGAGGAGGATATAATTTCAGAGGATATTTCCAAGGTGCTGGCCATAATAGATAAGTATAGGTCTGTTGCCCAATCAGATAATGCCGGCCAGATACTGTATGACTTTATAAAATCTTCTGGTTACCTAGAACGGCTAGTTAATGAGGCAGAAATGGATCCAGATGCAGTGATTCAAATCCAAAATATCACACAATTTTTCAATCTGATTAAAGATTTTGAGAAGGCCGATGCTGATTCTAATATAATTTCACTCTGGACCTACCTGGAGGGGATCAGAAAACTAGATACCGATATAATGATTCAAACCTCACCGCTTGATCTGGATGCGGTAAGCATTATGACGATTCATAAGTCTAAGGGCCTAGAATTTAGAGTGGTATTCTTGATTGATCTAGTAGAACAGACTTTCCCGGCTAGAAACTATTCGGATAAAATTAGGATGCCCGATGATCTGTTGCCAGTTAGCGAGGAGAAAGTTTCTTGGCACATCTTCGAAGAGAGGCGTCTATTCTACGTAGCGGCCACCAGAGCCAAGCAGTTCTTGTATATGAGCTGTTCTTTTGATCACGGTGGAAAGATGGTCTGGAAGCCCTCTAGGTTCATCTTAGAGGCTACCAAACAGAGCTTTAGTATACCGACCAAAGTAGATAACTTAGCCATTGATACCCTCAAGACATTTGAAAGACTACCCGAGAGCCCTAAAGATCCTCTAGATAGATTTATAAACAAGGATGGCTGGCTTCAACTTACCACCAATCAAGTGGCAGAGTATATGCATTCACCAAAAGAGTTTTGGTATTTTCAGGTTTTGAGTCTACCCAAGGGACCCTTTCATACTCTAATCTACGGGTCGGCTATCCATGCAGCCATCGAGAACTATTATTTATCGAAAGCTCAAAATACCAAGCCGGCACTCGCTGAGATGCTAAAGGTTTTTGAAAATAGCTGGAGTAATGAGGGCTTTATGTCCTACCAGCACGAGAAAGATCAGTTCTTGCATGGCAAAGAAGTACTAGGACAGTTCTTCCTTAGAGAGGAAAAGACTAAAGACAGCCCTACCTACATTGAAAAAGATTTTCAACTTAAGATAGATTCACTAAAACTTAAGATAACCGGACGATATGATGCAGTTTATGATCGCACAGGACTTATTGAGGTCCGTGACTTCAAGACTGGACAGGTAGATAGTCAAAAGACTGCCGAAAAGAGGCTTAAGGATAGCATTCAGATGAAGATATATGCCCTAGCTTGGGAAAGAATGCACGCCTCGCCTGTAGACAGCGTTAGCTTGTACTTTGTGGAGCATGACATTTTGGCAAAAAGTAATAAAATAGATAATGAGAAAACAATAGAACTACTTTCAAAAGTCTGTGACGGTATCAGGAATAGACGATTCAAGGATACGGGTGGAAGTAGATTAAATTTTGAGAAGTTGATATGAGCAAAAAGATGCTGATTACCGGTAGTTCAAGAGATCAAGAGTGGCTAGAGAATATGCTAGCAGATATTTGGTATAAGTACTTTAGAGAGGTCAGGCAAGATAACGATGTAAGGATAGTGTACGGTAGGAAGGCTAAGCGCAGGCTAGGCTCAATAAGTTTAGACAGGAAAGACATGAAAACCTCTGTGATTACCATAAATCCCATTTACCAAGACATTGAAATACCAGAGTTTGTAGTAGAAGCTACAATAGTACATGAGATGACACACTATGCTCATGGCTTTAACTCTCCCTTAGAGCAAAAACAAAAGCACCCCCACAGTGGAGGAGTTATCAGAAGAGAATTTGCTGAGAGGGGACTTGAAGACCTATATCTACAGCAAAAACAATGGTTAAAAGATAACTGGAGCGGCTTTGTCATGATCTATTTTCCAATAAGTAAGCCCCGGACGCCTAGAAGGCCTGCAGCACCGTGGTGGATGCCTAAAATTTAGCATGTATTAATTAATTGCTCAACTTGCATATATCTTTTTCCCAATGTTAAAGAAAAATATTCAAAAATGTAATTAGCTATCACTGGTGTAGGGAGTTTAATTAAAGCGGCCTAGTACCACTAAAACATTGATATTATCATAATTATATGCTATAATTTA
The DNA here is from genome assembly GCA_903832035.1 of uncultured bacterium. GTDB lineage: Bacteria > Patescibacteriota > Saccharimonadia > CAILAD01 > BJGX01 > CAILAD01. The sequence continues at coordinate 3,497 of CAILAD010000040.1, read as the reverse complement.
AGCATGAAAACTAAGAACAAGAGGTCCGTCAAGAATAGTTCTGGTAGCAACCTAAGAAATAGCATTCAATCGAGCCCCCGTAGCTCGCGAGTAGTGAAAGCTAAGATTAGATCTAGGGAGAGATTTCAGAAACTCGCTATGTCTCAGGCTAAAAAATATATTGTCTATTCACTATTAAGCTTCCTTGCCGCCCAGATGATCAAATTCTTGCTTTACAGTGTCTTATTTACTGGCGATAGCACTCCAACGGGTCTAGCTTTCTTGATTGTAGTATACCTCCAGACCGGTCTTTTGATGTTAACATTCGTGTTTTTCGTGTTAGCAGTTTTAAAGAGCTTACAAAGACTTCTTACTGAAGAGTTCTAGGTAATTACCTTATTCGTGTTGTGTTCGTAAATATATAATGTATAATTATATATATGATTGTTGCACTATTATTTATAGTAATACTTATACTCCTATTGGGGTTTGTAGTTCTATTCTTGTCTTTTAATTCTAGATTAAGCAGAGTTAAAGACGATGGAGGAGTAAATACCCTTCGACAGGACCTACAGGGCATTAGCCAGCTACTTTCTCAGACACAGGATGCCATGCATGAGCGTATAGATAGAAACAATATGTCTATGCAGGAGAGCCTTCATAAACAAATGAGTGAGTCGGCTAAGCTAATAACTGATGTGACTCATAGGCTTACAAAGCTAGATGAAACAAATAAGCGGGTGGTGGATGTGGCCGATGAACTAAAAACTCTCCAGAATGTATTGTCTAACCCTAAGCAGAGAGGTGTGTTGGGTGAGTACTACTTGAGTCAGGTCTTAGAAAATGTACTTCCCCCGGAAAGCTTTAAATTGCAGTACAAGTTTAAGAATGGAGAAACAGTAGATGCCGCTATATTCTTAGATAAGGGTAAGGTTTTGCCAGTAGATTCTAAGTTTTCTCTGGAAAATTACAACAGAATTATTGAAGAAAAGGATAAATTAAGAAGAGATAACATAATAAAGCAGTTTAAGTCTGACCTTAAATTAAGAATCGACGAGACAGCTAAGTATATTAGACCCAATGAAAACACGATGGATTTTGCCTTTATGTTTATACCTTCAGAAGCAATCTACTATGACCTGTTAGTAAATAAGGTAGGGGCTATAAAAACTAGCTCCAAAGACCTTATAGAATATGCTTTCAGGGAGAAAAAAGTGATAATTGTATCCCCGACCTCTTTTATGGCCTACCTCCAGACCGTTATGCAGGGGCTGAGGGGACTACAGATTGAAGAGCAGGCCAAGGAAATACAAAAAAGGGTTGGTCAGCTGAGTCGACACATAGATAATTATGACGAGTTTATGAATAAACTTGGTAACTCCCTAGGCACAACTGTAAATCACTACAATACTGCCCACCGCGAGCTTAAGAAAATCGATAAAGATATAGTTAAAATTGCCTCTACTGAACCTTCAGTGGAGCCACTTACTATCGAGAAGCCTCACACCGACGACTAGTGTGATATAATTTTAAGCATGAAGCGTTTTTTATCTGGAATTCAAGCCACTGGTGATCTGCACATCGGAAATTATTTAGGGGCCATAAAGCCCTGTGTGGAACTTCAGGGCGAAGGGGAGAGCATTTATTTTGTTCCAAATCTGCACTCACTAAACACCAGACCCGATCCAGCAAAGCTGAGGAAAGAGACATTATCTAATATCGCTTGGTTTATGGCGGCTGGAATTGACCCTAATAAGTCTATACTCTACGTTCAGTCCGGGGTATCGGCTAATGCCGAGCTTTGCTGGATACTTAATAACTTCGTAACTATGGGTGAGTTATCACGTCAGACACAGTATAAGGATAAAAGTTCTAAAAAAGGTGTAGAGGGGCAGCTGGTAGGTCTATTTGCCTATCCAGTTCTTATGGCGGCAGACATTCTATTATATAGCGCCACCCACGTGCCGGTCGGAGAGGACCAGGCCCAGCACGTTGAGTTAGCACGAGACATCGCAGAAAGATTTAATAATATCTACGGTGATACCTTCGTAGTACCCGAGGCAGTCGTGAGAAAGGTGGGCGCCAGAGTAATGAACCTACAAAACCCTGACAAAAAGATGAGTAAGAGTGATGAGGGACAGTCTGGTAACATCTTACTATTAGATAATAAAGAAAGTATCCAGAATAAAATAAAGAGAGCAGTTACTGATTCTGAAGGATTAGTAGAGTTTAGTGACACTAAGCCAGCTATAGCGAACCTGCTACAGATATATTCAGGTGTTACGGGTGATGGAATTGAAACTATAACAGCAAAATACGCCGGTAAGGGCTATGGAGAGCTAAAAACGGATCTAGCAAATGTGGTAGTAGATAGTATTGTCGAACTTCAGACTAAGTACCATGAACTATTAAAAAATGAAGACTACCTACTAGAAATAGTTAAAGAAGGTAATAGAAAAGCTAACGAAATTGCCTCCGCAAAGCTATTAGAAGTTAAGGTAAAACTAGGATTGTTGTAAATTTGTCTCTATAGTCCAACAGGTTAGATTGTAATAATTACGTTAAAAGTTATTGACATAAGCATAAGCATTTGGTACAATGGGTACATAGTTAGTTCATTAAAAACAAAAATAAAAATATATGCCACACATATCTTTTAGAAAAATCGAGTTGTTTGACAGCACATGAACTCAAACATGTACTGTCGTATCAGTAGGGATGACCTGGATCATAAAAAGCAGCCCCCTTGCTTTTTATGACCAGATTTTCCCTACTGTCCGAGGATGCCTCATGACGCCTAGTGTTTGTTTTGTACCTTATAGGCCCTTGAGTGCTCATTGATCCGCCGGAGGCAGCCAGGATTCACACCCCACAATTTATGGAGTGTGTACCCTGGCTGTACTACCACACAGGCGGTTGGGAAGTCGTCAACCATGTTTACACCATTTGTTACCGGTGGTTCATGATCTTGACAACAATATATATGTATTCCTTAGGGTCCAATCCTAGGGAGTCCACACCGGGCCAGCGTGTGCCATTTAAAGTTTACTTTTTTAGGGCAGATACGTTGGCCCGTAACCATGTCCAATAACTAGAGACCGCATCCAGCGGTCTTTTTTCTATATAAGCTATTATCATGTCACGATTTTTTGTTAATAAAATATAACAGTAGTAATAATTATAAAAAAACTGTCAGAAAGTTATAACAAACTTACTTAATGTTTTCCACACTATACACACAGACAGGGAAGTAGTTGTCCGGTTTTTCATTCACGCCTAAGTACGCTACAAGCCTAGTCTCCTAGCTCGCTTTGTGTTATTTTTCCGAATGTATAAATATTATTTTTTAATAAAATAGAGAAGTGAAGAGTAGAGTAAATAAGGTGTTCATAATACTCTCTCTGATTAGATAAATATATAAATTGTTCAATTTTTGAGTACATAATGGTGTGTGATGCGTCTAGTCTGCATACACTGTACATATCTCCCAAATTATCAGATAATAGATGACATAATAT
>CAILAD010000039.1 GCA_903832035.1 uncultured bacterium | reverse complement strand
TCTAGAAGAAGCTGGCGCAACAGTAGAGCTTCAATAATTATTTGACACTACTAATAAAAAAGAACCCGTATGGGTTCTTTTTTATTAGTTTGGCATATATATGTTTATTTGATAAAATTGTATATGAAAGAAAAGAGCAAAATCAAAAAGGGGTAATTATGAGTAAAGACAAACAAACAGAAGTGCTTCAGCAACTTGCGAATCAAATGAATGATGCAAGAGAAAGCCTGAAGGGCGCAGAAGAAATGTTAAAAAAGATGGGGCTTGACCCAAAAGACTTACCTGTTCCTACAGATGAGCCCAAGCCTCTCGTTAGTGTACCTAGAGAACAAGATAGTTCTAGTAGTGGCCAAGATCCAGTAGGTAAGATTATAGAAGGTCACTTTGATGGCCAAAATATGATTGGACCTGACGGTAAGACTTATCCAGTACCAGCTAATTATGCTAGCAAGTCTAAGCTAATTGAGGGTGATACCTTAAAGCTAACCATATCAGACGATGGTTCATTTATATATAAGCAGATTGGCCCTATAGATAGAAAGAAATTAATTGCCAAAATTGATTTAGATAGTGGTCAGTATATCGCAGTTGTTGGCAATGCCCACTATAAAGTACTCTATGCTAGCGTCACTTACTTTAAGGCCCAGCCAGGAGACGAGGTTACTGTTGTGGTGCCAGCCGCAGGTGATTCTACTTGGGCTGCTATAGAAGCCGTTATTGGTAGTTAAAAGTTGCATTTGTTTAGTTTAGAAATTCGCTGAACTGTAAAGAAGGAGGAGTGTGTCACAGTTAGCCCTTTATCGTAAGTATAGATCTGCAGACCTAGATGACGTCGTGGGTCAGGATCATATTACAAAAACCCTAGCTGAAAGTCTTAAAAGAGATAAGCTTTCTCATGCCTATCTCTTTACTGGTCCTCGCGGCGTGGGTAAAACTAGTGTCGCAAGGATACTTGCCAAAAGGGTTAATGGCCTCAAGGCTGAAGATGACATATCCTCGAGTCTGGATATTATAGAAATAGATGCAGCAAGCTATGGACATGTTGATGATATTAGATCGTTACGCGAAAAGATTGGGTCAAGTCCAACCAGCTTGAAGTATAAAGTACTTATTATCGATGAGGTCCATATGCTTTCCAAGAGTGCCTTTGATGCCCTATTAAAAACCCTTGAAGAGCCACCGTCTCACGCAATATTTATTTTAGCCACCACAGAAAGCCATAAGTTACCTGATACTATAATATCTCGTACACAAAGGTATGATTTTAGACCCTTTTCAGTACCAGTCATAGTGTCACGATTATCTTTTATATCAGAATCAGAGGGTATAAAAGTAGAGCAAGCCGGCCTAGAAGCTATTGCTGAGTTGAGTGATGGTGGCATGAGAGATGCTATCAGTATCCTGGACCAATTATCGGTTCTTAACGATGTAATTACGGCTGAGTCCGTTCAGTCTAGGATGGGCTTATCTAGCAATTCTCAAATCAAGAAGTTACTAGATCTAGCTGCCACCAAAGACATTCCAGCTGTCTTAAACCTACTACAGGAAGTTGTAAGCGATGGCGTTGAGCCGACTGCATTTTGCTCCCAAATACAAAGATTTGTTAGGTATGCTTTACTAAATTCTGACAAAACCTATGGCAGTAAGTTCCTTATTCATGCACTGGAGCTATTACAACATGCACAGTTTGGATTTAAAAATAGCCCACACCGAAGCCTACCTCTAGAGATTGCTATGGTCAAACTATGCTCACCCAAAGATTCTCCGAACGTAGCCAAAAGTGAAACGGATAGCAAGGCTGTAATAGAAAAAGAGAATGTAAAACGACCCGATAAAAAAGAAGATAATAAGATAGTAGACCAGGGAGGTAATGAAAATACAGATATAGACTTAACTACACAGTGCGCTAAAGGGCTTAGCCTAATAAAAGAAAGTAATAATTCACTTTATGCACTACTAAGGTCGGGCAATGCCAGAATAGCCGATAAAAGACTTATTGTCGATTGTAAATTCAATTTCCACAAAGAAAGAATCGAAGAATTCAGAAATAAAGAGATGATAGAGAAAATAATGACTAAGACCTGCGGAACAAACATTACACTAAAGTGCAACCTACTTAATGTTAGGGGGACTGAAGTGGTGACCGAGAAGGATGATGAGCTAATCAGTTCTGCAATGGCTATCCTGGGAGGGGAATTAATAGATGGCTAATCAGGATTATAAAAAACAGCAGCGTAATAACAAACAGGCAATAGTCCCGCCGCAAAACCCAGAGGCAGAATCTAGCCTTATAGGCTCTCTCATGATTGATAAGGACGCAATAATTAAAGTGGCAGACATTGTTAACGCAGACGACTTCTACGTTACAAAGAACTCCCAGATATTCGAATCAATTGTAGGACTTTTTGAAAGGCGAGAGCCAATTGATGTCGTGACTTTGGCAGATAGCCTAGAGAAGAAGGGAGTACTTGATGATATTGGCGGGGCCTCTTATTTAACTGAACTAGTAAATAGCGTGCCATCTAGTGCGCATGTCGCTCAATACGCTCGTATCGTTGCTGATAAAGCTACATTAAGGAGGCTCATCCAGGCCGCCGGGTCAATTAACAACATGGCTTATTCAGAGGATGGAGCATTAGATGTAGTTCTAGATGAAGCCGAACAGGCATTATTCGCTGTTAGCCAGAAACATTTAAAACAGAATTTTATTCCAATCCAGGAAGTTTTGACCCAGAGCTTTGAAAGGTTGGATGGGTTACATAAAGATAAGCACTCCCTAAGAGGCGTACCAACTGGATATCGTGGACTTGATAATCTACTGGCTGGACTACAAAATTCAGATTTAATAATTTTAGCGGCTAGACCAAGTATGGGTAAGACGAGCTTCGCAATTAATATTGCTCAACATGTTGCTACTAAAGAGGGAATACCAGTCGGGATATTCAGCCTGGAAATGAGTAAAGAGCAATTAATTGATAGGATGCTCTCCTCGGAAGCAGGCATAGACAGCTGGAAGCTAAGGACTGGAAACCTAGAAGATTCTGATTTTGAAAAAATAAACAAAGCCATGGGAAGTCTTTCCGAGGCACCAATATTTATAGATGATTCAGCGATGGCAAATGTTATGGAGATGCGCACAAAAGCTAGACGGCTGCAGTCTGAAAATGACCTTGGACTTATAGTTATAGACTACCTACAATTAATGAGTGGTAGAAATTCAAACGGTGAAAACAGAGTTCAGGAAATATCAGAGATATCTAGAGGACTAAAAGGTTTAGCTAGAGAGCTGAATGTTCCTGTAATTGCACTCTCTCAGCTAAGTAGGTCAGTAGAAATGCGATCACCTAAAATACCACAACTATCTGATTTGAGAGAGTCAGGAAGTATAGAACAGGATGCAGATGTAGTAATGTTTATTTACAGAGAAGACTACTACGAAAAAGATAGCGAAAGAAAGAATATAGCAGATATTTTAATTAAAAAGCACAGAAATGGACCAACTGGGGAAGTAGAATTATTCTTCCAGCCAGAACAGATGTTATTTAAGAATTTAGATAGTTCTCACAATGCATAAGCTCTTTGCAGTATCGGTATGATTTAGGTATACTATGTATAATATGAAAAAGAGTAAATTAAAGGGTTCTGAGGTAAGACAAGTCGGCCGTTTTGGCCTAGTCGGCATCATGAACACAGTAATAGATTTTTTGGTACTTAATATACTGGCAGTCACTCTACTACCCAAAAGTTTAAATCTACTCAGCTTTAATTTATTTGGTATAGAAATAGTTATCACTGGCCTGGTTGCGGCCGGACTTATATCTGGTACCCTCGCAATGATTAATAGCTACATTTTTAATATGCGCTTTACTTTTAAAAAAAGAGATATCGATACGAGACATTCAGTCTACTTTTTTTTAATTACGATACTTGGACTATATGCTATAAGGCCAGTAATACTAAAACTTCTAACTGATACGTGGCTATGGCCATCACAGGTGGTTTACTCTATTACTAGTAGTCTCCACCTTCCGTTTAGTTCTAATTTCGACCAAAGAAACTTCGCCTTGCTCGTAGCGATAGCGATTGTTCTCGTTTATAACTACTTAACATATAAATTTATAGTCTTTAAAGATGAAAAAAAATAATCACAAATTACTAGATTTTATTCAAAGAAATGGCGGCAGTATTACCCTTATAGGTATAATATTTCTGGCTATTATATTTAGGTTCTATCAACTAAGTACTTTACCACCTGGACTCCACCCAGATGAAGCCGCTAATGGCTTGGATATATTTAGGATTCTCCACAATCATGACTGGAGGGTTATATACAACACCAATGGGCCTAGGGAGGCTTTGTTCTTCTACTTCCAAGCATTCTTCGTGGGTATAGTGGGTAATACAGTTCTAGCTCTCAGGATTGCTCCAGCGATGTTTGGCGTGCTTGCAGTTGTATTTGTTTATCTTTATACAAAAGACTGGTTTGGAAGAAGAACTGCACTGATCGCCAGCTTTCTAATGGCCGTAAACCCATGGGTTGTTACTATAAGTAGGGATGGCTTTAGAGCTAGTATGACACCACTAATGATTGCCCTAGTAGCTTATTTTGGCGGATTGGCGTTTAAAAAAAGTAAGGCTATTTACTTTGCACTTGCTGCATTATTTTTCGGCCTGGGCTTCTACACCTATACAGCCTTTACTATGTTTAGTCTTGTAGTCGTAGGGGGACTTGTATATCTACTTATATTCAGAAGAGACTGGCTCAAAGCTAACGTACGAAATTTATTGATATCACTGGCTGTACTATTGGTAACTCTAATCCCGCTAGTAGTTACAGTAGTGCGTCATCCGGGTGACTCCACTGCCCGGGCAGGGGGTACTAGTTTCTTAAATAAAGATCTAAATCATGGTAAGCCAATTCAGACACTACTAGACAGCACCACAAAGACGTTACTTCAGTATAACTATAAGGGTGATGAAAATAGTCGGCACAACCTTCCTGGTGAACCTCTGTTAAATACCTTCGTTGGGATTATGCTAATCCTTGGCCTGCTAATAGCATTTAGTAGATTTGGTAGAGTTAAATACGCTGCACTTATAGCAATGTTTTTTGCCATGATGCTACCTGCAATATTAACCGCTGAGGGACTGCCGCATGCTCTACGAAGCATTGGTACAGCTGCAAGTGCTTTCACTCTTGCTGCGCTGGGCATAGATTATCTCCTAGGTAAATGGTATAAAACCTTCCCAATCAATGCCCCTGCGAGGGTCTTTGGTACCCTAACATTTGGTCTATTATTATTATTAACTGCATTAATAGGTTGGCAACAGTACTTTGTTGCCTGGGCTCAAGACCCGCAGACTTACGAATCTTACAGTGAGAACATGGTTCAGATTAGTTATTATTTAAATAATAATTCAGTCCAAAATAATTATTTGGTTGCTGGAGGTTATGAAGCTAATCCCGTGCAGTATCTGACATACAATAAGTCTCAATATAAATTACTTGATAAGAATTCGCTGAGAGACCTTCCGCTATCTAGTAATAGCCAACTGTTCGTGTTTCCTGCAGGTGATAGCTCAAAAGATCTAGTGAGCATATTACAGGCAAAATATCCAAATGGGCTACTCAGTGAGCATAACTCAACATTTAATAATAAGTTATTGTTTTATAGCTTTAAGGTGAATTGATGAAAGACAGTATAGATTTAAGCATTATTATACCTACACTTAATGAGTCTAAGAGAATAGTTAAGACTCTAGAAGAATTGTCTAAGTTCTTAAAAAAATTCCCACTAAATGTAGAAATAGTTATTGTTGATGCACACAGTCCGGACGGAACTGCTGAAATCGCCAAGTCATTTTCTAAGAATTTCAACAATCTAGTTGTTTTAGATGCGGGACCGAGGCCAAAAGGAAAATTCATAAAAGGCAAGCAGGTCCGAGATGGTATGCTAAAGGCTAAGGGTAGGTATGTGATGTTTATGGATGCTGATTTAGCTACACCACTTAAATACCTTGAAGATGTCAGGTCTATAATGAAAGAAAATTCTAGTGTTGGAATATGTGTGCGAAATCTTCAATCTAGTCACAAAGGAATTCGAAAGATAGTTTCAGGGCTTGGTAATTTCTTAGTGCAACTTCTAATATTGCCAGGTATCTCGGATACTCAGTGTGGATTTAAGGTTTTCGAACGCTCAGCCGCAGAAAATATCTTTACTAGGCAGACCATTGTTAGCTGGGGTTTTGATATGGAAATACTTGCTATTGCTAGAAAGCTCGGATATCAGATCGACCAAATTAAAGTACCAGACTGGCAAGATGTTGAAGAGGGCAGCAAGATAGGCGGAACAAGTGCAGTTCGAGCCGCCCTACAGACCTTCCCCGACTTAATGAATATAAAGTGGGGACTTATGACCGGAAGGTACAAGAAGGCCAAAACAAGCCATGAAAATCAGTAGGGTCATAAAAAGGATTCCTAGCTGGTTACTCGTCTTAATTATTACATCCGTCGGTGCTATATTTAGGTTTATAGATATATCTAAGTCCAGTATTTGGCATGACGAAGGATTCTCGATAATGCTTTCATCAAGGAGTCCTTATGATATATGGGTGGGGTCAGCTCGTGACGTACATCCGCCACTGTATTACACACTACTTCACGTCTGGACATCCATATTCGGGAGTAGTGTAGTTGCTATTCGTGGCTTGAGCGCTATAGCCGGCATTGCGATAATACCAGTTGGATACTTAGTTATAAAAAGAATATCTGGCAAAAGGGCAGCCTTGCTAGGAGCCCTATTATTAGCCCTAGCACCATTCTTAGTTAGGTATAGCCAGGAGGCCAGAATGTATGGTCTCCTTGGTTTGGAAATGGCAGTAGCCCTGTACTCGGTAGTGCGTATATCTGAAACACCTAATAAGAAATGGCCCTATCTGGTATATGTACTTTCAGTTACGGCTGGTTTATATACACATTACTTTGCTGCCCTAGCAGTTATTTCATTCTGGTTTTATTTTATAGTTCTTGAAAGTCCAAAGAAATGGAAGTTTAATAAGACAATCTTCTTGAGTATTAAATGGTGGATTGCCAATATCTTTGCCTTAGTTCTGCTGTTACCGTGGATTCCAAATATGTTTTCTCAAATTAGAAGAGGGCAGGGTCTGGGCTGGCTACCAAAATCAACAATCCACACCTTTAATGATACTTTTTGGCAGTTTATTACTTTTACAGACGCAAGACAAGTATGGATCATATTCTACTGGCTTATACCCATAGCGTTCCTAGTCGCAACTGCATATTTAATAATAAAAGATAAAAGTGAACAGAAATATATTACACTACTGGCTAGCTTTAGCTTGATACCCATACTCTTTGCCTTGATAATATCAGCCCAAAAGCCAATATTCCACGAGAGATATTTTGCCTTTGCAGCAACTGGTATATTTATGTTGATAGCGATTTTTATAGATCGCATCTCTAGTAAGAATATTTGGTTATTTTCGACTCTTAGCCTGATCATTATTACTACAGAGCTCGTTGGTATTCGGAATGTATATGGCCAATCTAATCACCAAATGGAAAAAGTTATGAGCCACATAAATAACTATCCAGTTCAGGGTACACCTATTGTGGCGGGCGAACTTTATGTATATTTTGATGGCTCGTTTTACAGTCATTCTACTCAAAGCCTTGAGCTTTATACCGGCCAAGGAAGACCCAATGGCTATGGAGAGTCTGGCCTAATTTACGATAAGAATGTTTATCTAGATTCTTACAATCTTGTTCAGCCAGGAACTAAACTCTGGTTACTGGGTAAAACTGGTAGTCATACCTATTATGATAAAGTTCCATCGAGCTGGACTTTAATTGATGAGTACACGTCCGGATATATTGAGGCAAGACTCTACCAGGTAAATTAGTCTAGTTTTATAGTAGTTTTTCAGGTAAAATTATCTGTATAAGTTTACTATTTAAGGAGAATATTATGGGAATGATGGATAAAGCCAAAATGGCACAGAAAGCTCTGAAATTACAAAAAGAGCTTAAGAGAATGAAAATCGAAGCCGAAGCTGGAGACGGAGACATTAAAGTAACGGCAGGGCTTGTTATTAGCCAGACTAGTATGAACGTTGAAGTTAAGAGCATAGATATTAAACCTGAAGCTACAGAAGACCTTCCTAGGCTAGAAAGACTACTGGCATCAGCTATAAATCAAGCCAATAAGGAACTAATGGCGGAAGCCACAGAAAAGATGCAGGAAATTGCTGGTAGCCTGAATCTACCAGGAATGTAATTTAATACTATTACGAGGGGTATACATTGAACAACGACGTTCTGCCGGAAAGTGTTAACAATCTAATAGAGGAGTTTGCTAAACTCCCAAGCATCGGACCCAAGACGGCGGAGCGTCTTGTATTTTATCTATTGAAAAGTGAAGACAACGTTAGTCTTGGAGAAGCATCACTAGCACTTAAAGACGGAGTAGTTAACTGTGAAATTTGTCAAAACTTTAGTACCGACAATGTTTGTAAAATATGTAGCAACGCTAACCGGAGCGACGATTTAATATGTGTTGTTAGTCAGCCCTTAGACATAGTAGCCATAGAAAAGACTGGTCTTTATAAAGGTAAGTACCACGTACTTCACGGTGTTATTAGTCCTGTAGATGGAGTTGGCCCTGAGGATCTAGAGATCGATAGCTTAATAAAAAGAGTTGAGGGGTCTGGTATTAAGGAAATTATACTTGCGACCAACCCAAATATTGAAGGTGAGACCACTGCCTTATATATTTTAAGAAAACTTAAAGATGAAGATATAGCTATTACAAAATTAGCTCATGGCTTACCTATGGGTGGTGATCTAGAGTATGCTGATCAAATGACACTTGGAAGGGCTCTAGATAATAGGCAGGCCTTCTAATGAAGATATTATTTGTCTGTAGGGGCAATGTAGGGCGAAGCCAAATCGCAAAAGCTATATACGATTCAATATTTCAAGGTGATGCCGACTCAGCTGGAACAAAAGCTAGCAGGTCTGGCACTAAGCTCAAAGACTTCGATGGAGCTAAAAATATAATTACCGTTGGTAAAGAGATTGGTTTTGATTTATCTAATGAATCACCAAAGCAACTTACTGAGGGGATGATAGATAATTTCGACAGGGTAGTAGTTATGGCCGAACCAGAGACCATTCCCGATTACTTAAGAAATAGCTCGAAATTTATATATTGGCAGATAGAAGACCCTAAAGGAAAAGACCTAGAGTTTGCGCGGTCAACAAGAGATAAAATAAAACAGAGAATTATACAAGCTATAGATAATAATTTTCAGGTATAATATTAAACATGAGATTTAAAAAAGACATTTTGATGCTTGATTTTGAGACTACCGACGGAAGGCCTCCAAAAGCTAAGCCAATCCAGCTAGCAGCAGTATTACTAGACAAGGATACTTTAAAGGAAAAGAAATCCTTTTCAAGCTATATAAGACAAGACATGGCCGACGCCGACCCTAGGTCATCGCAAATACATGGAATTACTGAGGCACAGCTCAATGATGCGCCTAGTCAGAATGAAGTTATGCAGAAATTTCTTGATTACTTTGGTACAAATGTTTTTTTAAGTTGTTGGACTACATCGCTGGATATGAGGATGCTTGAAAACATGATGCTAGCTATCGGGCATGATTTTATGGAGTATAATTATCACTTCCTAGATCTTTGGCCACTAGCCTATGTCCATTGTGTTAAGCAAAATAAGGGAGAGCTGTTTAACTCAATAGCTATTTTCAATGAATTTGGACTTCCACCTAGAGGTAATCACGATGCGCTTGAAGACTGCAGACACACTGCCGAGGTATTAAGAAAACTAGTATTTGATAACTAAAAAATAACCAATGTTAAGTTTATACAACTCACTTACAAAATCTAAAAAAATGTTCAAGCCAATTAATGGCAGTAAAGTATCTATGTATACTTGTGGTCCAACGGTTTATGACCATGTTCATATTGGTAATCTCCGATCGTTTATAACAGCCGATCTACTGCAAAGAGTACTTAGGTCCGTAGAGGGCTATGATGTGGACTGGATATTAAATATCACTGACGTCGACGATAAGATGATATCGAAAATTAAAAAAAATAACCCTGACGAAGAACCTATGCAGGCACTTGGTAAGATGGCTGATACATACACCGATATGTTTATCAGTGATATAGAGAGTGTTGGTATCAGGCGTGCTGACATTAAAAAGTTACCTAGGGCTACTGATCACATCAATTCTATGCAGGAACTTATAAAGAGATTACTTAGAGAGAAGATTGCCTATATAAGCGAAGGAAGTGTGTATTTCAGCCTAGATGCATACAAAAAGACAGGTAAAGAGTATGGCGTATTGGTTAATCTAGATTATGATCCTCAACAAAGAGTGGTGGACGATCAAGATCAAAAAAATGGTGTAGGTGATTTTGCCTTATGGAAGGCCAGAAAAGATGATGAGCCGAGCTGGGACTTTATATGGATAGATAAGAACTACCCAGGCAGGCCAGGCTGGCATATAGAATGTTCTGCTATGAGTACAGAGTATTTAGGTAATATCTTCGATATTCATACTGGTGGTATTGATCTTAAATTTCCTCATCACGAAAATGAGATAGCTCAATGCGGTGGTCAACAAGCTAAATTCTTTATCCATAATGAATTTTTAAATGTCGAAGGCGAGAAGATGAGTAAAAGCCTTGGTAATGTTACTACACTAAATGACATGAGTGACCCCCTGGCTTTTAGATTGCAGGTTTTGCAGGCACACTATCGCAGTCATATGGATTTTTCGGTAGATTCACTGTATGCCGCAAAAGAAAGGCTGAATAATCTTAGGTCTTACGCAGACAGCATGACACTTGCTTGGCCAGGTCAAATACCTGAACAAGATAACTCTGGATTGACTAAAAAGTTCTTAAGTGAATTTGAAGAAGCGCTTAGTGATGACCTCAATACTCCAGCAGCACTTGCCAGCCTAAACATTCTGGAGGGTAAAGTTTATTCTCAAGAAACGCTCGCAGCCCTAAAAGTCGTAGAGGGTATATTAGGTATTGGTTTAGTAGATAATAGAGATTTGACTTCAGAGGAGAGAGCATTAATAACCGATTATGACAATACTCGTGAATTAAAAGAATATGTAAAATCAGATAAAATTAGAAAAGAACTTATTGATAAATATAGTCTTAGTGTTTCAGATACCCAGTTCGGGCCCCTAGTTAGCCGTGTCAGAGACTAATTTGTTGTATATTTCTATGAACTCCTTGTTTGAATCCAATAGTTTTGCTTCTTCATTGCACCACGGAGAGTAGTCGTTATTTTTGTCTAGTTCAATTAAGAAGTCTTTCCAATTGACCCACCTCACTGCCTCAACTTCGTCGGGGTTTGGTCGTGCATTATCTTCGGTGAAAGCTATAAGTACAGGGCATATTTCATTCTCGACTATGCCATGCATCTCAGCACGGTACCTATAATCAGGTAATATGTTATAAATATTACGTTCCGAAACCCTAAGATTTAATTCATCAAATAATCTTCTTGATGCAGCGTGTTCGGAAGATTCATTATCACCGGGATGGCCACAGCATGAGTTACTCCAGACTCCAGGCCACGTAATTTTAGAAAGTGCTCTTTGCTGAAGCAGAAGTTGACCCTGCCTGTTAAATATAAATATCGAGAAGGCTCTATGTAGCGGAGTAGAACTTGTGTGCACTTCTGATTTATTTGCTAGGCCAATTTTGTTACCATCATTATCCACCAGCACGACTTTTTCAGTTTTGTTCATATACTTATTTTATACTTTTTACATTATTTGGGCTATATAAAAATCTCGGACTTTAGTCCGAGATAAATTACTGCTTTGGACACCTCTTGGTGCCATTGCAGTGCCTGCAGTTCACAGCAAATGGTGTTGAAAAGTAACCCCTACCTTTGCAACGCTTACAAACCTTTTCGCTTCCACACTCAGAACACTTTTCTCTGGGCACGATCTACCACCTTTTGGTTCGGTTATTTTTTTGCCACTAGAGTTATTCACATGCTTCTTGTCGATCAGGGTATATATTGCTATGGCTAGTCCAGCTGAAAGCGCCCACCATGCAATCATTATTGAGTTACCGATATTACCATTCACAGTAGTCAAATCTACTCAGAGGAATATCTGGAGTAAGTTTTGAATAATGTTGTCTTTTTAGGGCCATTTCCCTGCAACAAGACCTACTCCGAGACTGGTAATGTGATGACTCAGCACAGACTGAGCCATTTAGTGAATCGGTACTCGTTACAAAATACCAGCGTATATTTCTTGGTAATTCAGACAACAGTCTCCTTTTTATAAGGTACAAGGTTGCTAAGAGTATACACTACAAATTATGGTTATACAATTATTAAGGTTGAATTTAATTATAATTAGAAGTATAATTTACATCTGTAAGACCATCATTTATTGGGGTGTAGCCAAGTGGTAAGGCAACGGCTTTTGGTGCCGTCATGCGTAGGTTCGAATCCTACCACCCCAGCCATTTATGACTTTGAGTTTTTGATCTGTAAAAAGTTTGATTATTTGCATTATATTCCAACATATACTCCTCCTGTCAATTCCTAATCTGTTACGAAAGTTCGAATCCCTTAGCCCCTTTGGCAGTCTCATATTCGTATCCATCCAGAGTTAAATCATCACTATTTATGCTATCATAATAGTAATGACTAAGCCAAAACTCATTATTATGTCCGGCCTACCTAGTAGCGGTAAAAGTACCATTTCTGAACGCATAGCCACGGAACTCAAGGTTCCTATCTTTTCGGTAGATCCGATCGAATCAGCAATCATCAAATCTGGTATTACGAAAAGTTTCGAGACAGGCCTTGCGGCGTATATAGTCGCACAGGATCTAGCCGAAGAGCAGTTAAAGTTAGGTTTATCAGTAGTAATCGATGCGGTAAATGCAGAAGATGAAGGCAAGCAGGTATGGCGTGATTTATCTGTGAAGATTGAAACTCCTCTAGTTGTTATCGAATGTCTGACTTCCGACAAGGGTGTCCACAGGGCTAGAATTGAAGCACGACGCCGTAATCTGCATGGCATGCCAGAGATTACATGGGATACAGTGGAAGAAAGACGTAAAGCATATACGGACTGGGATATTGATACGCTAAAGCTTGATACCGGTAATGACGCTGATGTAAATGTGCAAAAAGCAATAGATTTCATAGCGAGTCAACACTAGTATTAAATAGCGCCCGAATCTCATCTACATCAACAATCGGATCATCTTCCTGAATGGAAAAAGTTATATTAAGGAACCTTCGCCCCAGCCAATGTACTTATGATTAAAAGACTCAATGGGTCTTTTTTTTGATACAATAGAAATATGATAGTCAAACAATTTAGTTCAAGAGATGATATTGAAGAAATAAAAGCTGTAGCTGAAAAAGCCTTTTCTTCCACTTCCGATTCTCGATTAGATGATTGGTTTTCTTTTAGTGAAATGTTAAAGGCGATAAAAGAGCAGACTGGTGCTTGTATTAAAATCTTGTTAGATAATAAAATTGCTGGTGTTGTATACGCAGAACAAGAAAGTCCAATTAACGGTAAGGAAGGAAAAGAGAAATGGGTTATTGTACTAACAGCAGTAGAACCATCTCGAAGCGGTAAGGGCGTAGGAACAAAACTCCTTAATGCTATAGAAGAGGTGGCAAGAAATAACGGAGCACTAAAGATGTTTGTTTACACAAATAAGGGCGATGACCAAGTAGTGAACTTTTATAAGAAGAATGGCTACGAAGATGCCGGTAGTATAAAAGATTACCAATATGGTCGTAATAACTCAGCGGTATTCTTACTCAAACATCTTACAAATGAGTTCTAACCTCAAACACCAAGGCCAGCCAATAGTAATTATGATTATTATTCTAGATACCCCCCTGTTCCTTTGTTTATTTTTGAATAAATCTGTTTATATATTATGTTTGCTTCAGCGTGAGTTA
>CAILAD010000038.1 GCA_903832035.1 uncultured bacterium | reverse complement strand
AGATGGCACAACTTCACTAACCACTGCTAACAACTCCATCTATATCGGATACAACGCCAGAGGCGCCTACTCAGCGCTAGGAGGAGCTGATCAAGGTTCCATCGTAATTGGTACTAATGCCCTAAGCAACGCCAGTGGCGCTACTACTGGCAGTACTAACAACATCGTAATTGGCTATAATGCCGTAGGCCTTGGTTCTAACACCACTGTCATAGGTAACAGTAATACAGTAACTTCAGCTATCTTCGGTAAATTAGGCTCTGGAACTACTTCACCATCAGTTCAATTAGATGTCTTATCTACCGGTGCGGATGCCACTTCTGTTGCCCAGTTTAAGAATGCGGGTGCTACTACTTGTGCAGTAACTCCTGGCGGAACAGGTTTTGCTTGTAGTTCTGATGCACGGCTTAAGACTAATGTGTTAAATATTGCCAATGCCAGTGACATTGTAAGTAAACTCCAGGGCGTAAGCTTTAACTGGACTTCTAATCCTGATGGTCAGTCACAAATTGGTTTTATCGGTCAGGACTTACAAAAATTAATACCAAGTGCAGTAAGTACCGATAGTAATGGTTTTCTTGTCGCTAATTATTCTGCCGTTATCCCTTACCTTGTCGAGGCCTTTAAGACTCAACAAGCTCAAATAGACACCCTAAACTCAACTAGCTTAGATGTTTTAAAGACTTTGAGTAGCAGCAATGCTGTAGTGCTGGGAGGTGATTTGACTGTTAATGGCAACGTTATAGTTCAAAAATCGACCACTTTTAATGGTAATGTAACATTTAATTCAGATACGGCAGGCACAGCTACGATTCCAGCTGGGGACACTAAAGTTCACGTCGGCTTTAGTAAGCCACTCCCGGCCGTACCAACAGTTAGTGCGACACCAAAAGACTTTATTGATGGCAGCTACAAAGTTAGTGGTGAAACTACTTACGGATTCGATATAGAATTACAAAAATCCCAGGCCGCACCTGTCATATTTAACTGGCAGGAAGTTATCTCAAAATAGTTATTATATTGAGGTTGACAGTCTTAAGGGGTTTAGGTAATCTAGATATATAAATAAATCTAAAGAGAGGGAGAGTAATTTTTCAATATGGAACATAAAAAATCATCAAACAGTGCAAGTACAATCTTACTAATTGTGCTTGGAGTAATCGTGCTGGTACTAGGTATCATGGCGTTTTACTTTTACCGTCAGTATACAAATATTAAGAAAAATCCTAACCAAGTCGCTCAGGCTGAAACTAACCAGCTAGTATCGCAAGTTGGAAAACTTATCGATTTACCTAAAGACGAAACTCCCACCGTCGCCACCGTAATAGATAAATCCAAACTTGCTGACCAGCCATTTTTTGCTAACGCTCAAAACGGTGATAAGATTTTAATTTACACCAAAGCTAAAAAAGCTATCGTATACCGACCAACTAAAAATATCTTAGTTAATGTTGGACCAATCGCTATTGACCAAAAGGCTGGCGCCCAAGTTGCCCTAATTAATGCCGGCGGAGATATAACTGAAGTTACTAAGAAAATTAATGATAATTATTCTGGAACTTTATCGGTTCAAGGTACAACTGATGCCAAAAACAAGAATAGCGTAAAGGGAATTACTGTAGTAGATGTATCTGGTACTAACGCTGATGCTGCAAGTAAACTTGCTCAGACCCTAGGCGGTTCAGTTGGTAACTTGCCATCTGGTGAGACCGCTCCATCCGGTGCTACTCTAGTAGTGTTTGTAAAATAGATAGTAGCGCTTAACAATAAGCAGTATGCCCGAGTCAATGACTCGGGCATACTTGTATCACTACCGTATCTTTAAAAAATGTAACTTTCCCCTTTACAGGGCTTGAAATTTTTGCTAGTATTAAAAAGTTAATTAAAAGGCGATCAAACATGAGTAGAACAAATCTAAACCAAGAGGTAGTCAGCTAAGTAGCTAAAGATTTTTTTACTAAGTGTGGTCGCCTCTCAAAAAGTAGCGGCCCTTTTTGTATCATTGACAATTGAATATTTATGTAAATACTAATTTATTAGTATTTACGGGTAAAACAATAAGAGTATCTTTACTGTCTTATTATTAAGTAGTTAATAATAAGGAAGTATACAAAGAATTAAATTGAAGTAATTTGAAAAGATTTAGTATCTATCAAATTGCCAGTCTAATTCGCAATTGCAAACAAAAAGTTACTTAAGAGCATACGATGGATGCCTTGACGAACTGTGCCGATAAAGGACGTAGAAGGCTGCGAAAAGCCTCGGGGAGCTGTCAATCAAGCTTTGATCCGGGGATATCCGAATGGGGAAACCCAGTGCGAGTCATGTCGCATTACCCTATAGTGAATACATAGCTATAGTGGAGGGCACCAGGGGAACTGAAACATCTCAGTACCCTGAGGAAAAGAAATCAACCGAGAGTCCCTTAGTAGCGGCGAGCGAAACGGGATCAGCCAAAACTTATCTGTCCCCTCTATTTATAGAGGTTACCTCAGTAATGACGGAGAGGGTTGCGAGATTGTAGATGACCATATATCAACGCGGAAATTTATTTCTGCGATGATATATGCGACCACCGATGAGGATCGAGTGGCTAAAGTAAAAAAATGAAAAGCTTAGAAGAAGGCGCCTGGAAAGGACCACCATAGAGCGTGATAGTCGCGTATTTAAAAAACTTTTCGTCTTTATATCTACTTTACTCAAGTAGGACGGGGCACGTGTAACCCTGTCTGAATCTGGGAGGACCACCTTCCAAGGCTAATTACACAGTTCGATCGATAGTGGACAAGTACCGTGAGGGAAAGGTGAAAAGAACCCCGTAAGGGGAGTGAAATAGAATCCTGAAATCATATGCTTACAATGAGTCGGAGCACCCTTGTGGTGTGACGGCGTGCTTTTTGTAGAACGATCCAGCGAGTTACGATATGTGGCAAGGTTAAGGTGTATACGCACCGGAGCCAAAGTGAAAGCGAGCCTTAAATGGGCGATTTAGTCGCATGTCGTAGACCCGAAACCAGGTGACCTAACCATGGCCAGGCTGAAGCGTAGGTAAAACTACGTGGAGGGCCGAACCACCGCATGCTGCAAAATGCTTGGATGAGCTGTGGTTAGCGGAGAAATTCCAATCGAACCTGGAGATAGCTGGTTCTCCTCGAAATAGCTTTAGGGCTAGCGTCATAAACTACCTGTCTGGGGTAGAGCACTGAATGGGTTGGGAGCTGCTTGCAGTATCCCGCTCAATCAAACTCCGAATACAGACAGAGACTATTATGGCAGTCAGAACGTGGGAGCTAAGTTTCACGCTCGAAAGGGAAACAGCCCAGATCGCCGTCTAAGGCCCCCAAGTCATAGCTAAGTGGGAAACGAGGTGAGATTGCATAAACAACCAGGATGTGGGCTTAGAAGCAGCCATACATTTAAAGAGTGCGTAACAGCTCACTGGTCGATTGTGATCTTGCGCGGAAAATATAACGGGGCTAAGCTATGCGCCGAAGACGCGAATTTCATATTTATATGGAGTGGTAGAGGAGCGTTGTACGGGCACTGAAGTCAAACCGTAAGGTTTGGTGGAGCGCGTACAAGTGAGAATGCTGGAATGAGTAACTATAAGGCAGGTGAGAATCCTGCCCACCGTAAGAACAAGGTTTCCTGGGCAACGTTTATCGTCCCAGGGTTAGTCGGGCCTAAGCCGAGGCGAGATGCGTAGGCGATGGACAACAGGTTGATATTCCTGTACCGGTGTAATTTTTCCCCATCATGACGCAGGATGGTAGCGTGAGCGGTTTTATGGCTATAGCCGTCTAAGTGCGTAGTCTAGATTTATCTAGGTGAAACACGAATGAAACGATCCATTAGGATTGGATTCACGCAAGCCAAACTGACCAGAAAAGTGATGGATTAATAGATTGCGCCGCCCGTACCGCAAACCGACACAGGTGTTCGGGTCGAGTAGACCAAGGTGCTCGGGAGAACCCTCGTTAAGGAACTCGGCAATACAGCGACCGTAACTTCGGGATAAGGTCTGCCCCGCCAATTTAGGGCGGGAGATATTGTTCGGATTCTTAACAATAATTTTTT
>CAILAD010000037.1 GCA_903832035.1 uncultured bacterium | reverse complement strand
TGAGCCATGGCTATTTATCCTGTATTTATATTTACTTAAAAATAATATAGCAAGTACCATAACTAACCACAAGCTTTTTATATTTCCAATTAAAATTATTATTCAAACTACTTGCATTAAGTATGTAGCTTTAATTCTAGTAGTTATTGACGCGTTAATTTTTTTAGTGGTCTATCATGCAATACCATCCCGCTCATCTGTCGATTTACAGTTAGTCTACCAACTGCCCAATAAGTCTTTCGCTATACAGACATTCGAAAGCTAACTCTAAAAAGACCTAATAGAATTTTCACAATCATCTTTAAAACTAAGCCAGTCAAAGCATATATACATTAGAAAAAAGAGCTAAAATATTTTAGCTCTTATACTCCTTTTATGTAACACTATTGAAAAATACAAATAAGAACTTGCCGGTACTGACTAGAGCGCGCATCGAATTTATGAAAACTTTGTTGGTAATTTTGTTAGCTTCCATTTATCATCCCGCTTTTTGGCTT
The DNA here is from genome assembly GCA_903832035.1 of uncultured bacterium. Taxonomy (GTDB): domain Bacteria; phylum Patescibacteriota; class Saccharimonadia; order CAILAD01; family BJGX01; genus CAILAD01. The sequence goes on along the minus strand of CAILAD010000037.1, from coordinate 4,985 downwards.
TACTAATCTGTATAATCATATTACAGTCAAGCGGTAAATATTCAGAAAAGTAAAAAGCGACACATTAATAATAATGTGTCGCTGAGCTGTAACTATGGAGTGCTACTACTGGTACTAGTCTTTGTAGTTATCTCGACTAGTATCATGACTCTCGCAGTTGTGTGACCGTACCCCGCTTGTAGCGGTTACGTATCAGCCGTGAGGCTTGGGACCTTGCGGTGCACCGGGAACCCAAGGTCCTGGACGCGGGCCCGGAGGCTGTCCAGGGTTGGGGTGACCCTTGAAAGTTGTCGTCGTCATGTCTCACCTCCCTTCACTCATATGCATCGTAGATAAACCGATTGTTCTCGGCCTACTTAGGTGCGTTGGAGTTGGTTGGGGTCTCGGGCTCGGCCGCACAGGCTGGTTTTGAATCAGCGCTTAGGCGATGGACCTGAGGGGGGAACGAAGGGCCCCGGGTGATCGTGTGGTTGAGGCGGTGTTGGGTTTGGATTACCGCCACTGATGATTGTCGTCGTCATATCTCACCTCCCTTCACTCATCTGGATGTTTGTAGGTCGCTAGTTGGATATAAAGAGCATCAATACTCTGATACTGAGACTATACTTAAGGTGCTTTTGGTACCAGTTAGCAGATTGTAGTCTTGTTGACATAAATTGTCAATCAATATTTCAGCAACTTAAATCTAGCTTAGTATAACCATTTATTAATATTAAGCTATAACAAGGACCGACAAGCGCCCAACCAAACAGCTGTTTAATGGTATTACTTACTACCCCATTATGCTAAAATATACCCATGAAATCAGTAGGCATTATTGGCGGACTAGGTCCGGAAACAACTTCTGAGTTTTATTTGAAGCTTATATTTGAATGCCAAAAACGAGATACTAAAGAGCGCCCCTCGGTGGTTATTGCATCTGTCCCACTACCTTTTGCAATTGAAAGAGACTTACTTGCTCACAATAAGGGCAAGGAGCGCTACATACCCTATCTAGTTCAGGAAGCCAAAAGATTAGAAAAAAGTGATGTAGACTTCATAGTCATGCCCTGTAATTCCCTGCACGTATTTATTGAGGAGATTAGACAGTCTGTCAGTATTCCAGTATTGAGTATCGTGGAAGAAACCATCCTTTACTTGAAAGATAATAAGATGAAGAATATCGGGCTAATATCTACTTCAGCTACAATTGCTAACCACGTCTACGAGGACAAGCTAGCTGAGGGTGGTATAGACTTTGTGACCCCTAATGATTTACAAAAAGCTAAGATGGATAAAATAATCCAACGACTAGTTGAGGGCCATCACTTAGATAGTGATCGTAAGTTAATTTTAGAAGTTGTGCAAGATCTAGCTGAGCAAGATGTCGATGGCGTAGCACTAGCTTGCACCGACTTACAACTCTTACTGCCAACAAGCGACAAGGTAAATATCTTTGACACTATGGAAGTTCTAGCTCAAGCTACAGTTCGAACAATCCTTAGCAAGTGAAATAACCTACTGTATTCACTATTCTCTAAACCGCACAGGCCCAAATAGTATTTGATCTCGTCTCTACAGGATACCTAGTGGAGATAAATTGAGATTATTAATTAATCCCCTAAGGTTAGATTTTAATCTCTCTATCCTCTCTTCATCACCTAAGTCTTCACGCAATTGAGTTCTTGATCTAAGCGCCTCTTTTGTAGAGCTCCGCACATGATCACTGCAGGCCAAGTCAGCACAGCACATGTACCCAACTGAGATCTGTCTAGTTTTACTAAATGTTATAATTGCGGCATTATCCCCAGGCTGCCAGGTGTTACAAAAGCCACAGATAATTGGCTTATAACGCCCAGTTTTCTTATCTGAAACACCCTTAGATATATGGTAGGGTAAAATATATAATTCATTATCGGGTTGAAGCATTAGTACCCCTTCGTTACCAGAACGATCAGTAACTGCGATCAGCTCCTGATTTTCCCAGCCCTCAGCATTAATTCTTTTAGTGCTTGCCCCAAAACGTAATTCCTTCTTTAGTCTAGACTTAATGCCGGCGAGGCTGAGTAACTTATCTAATGTAGTTTTATCTACTCTTATCATAGTGTCTTTTTAAAATTCTCTAATTTTACATCCATTACCCTATTATATAGTTATCTTTTATAAGAATCACTCAATATAATCACCACTCTAATATTTAATATAAACTTATCGATTAGTTAATAAGCTATAGTTCTGAGTTTTTGTTACAATTAATTTATGAAAAAGTTTCTAAAGCTCGAAAAACTCAAACCTGGCGACCAGGTAGCAATACTTTCGCCATCCAGTGGGTTGCCACAAGTATTTCCTCATCCTTTTGAGTTAGGCCTAAAACGATTGCGTGAGGTTTTTGATCTAGTCCCTAAAGAATATACCACAACCCGAATCATGAATGCCCCACTTAAGGATAGGGCTAAAGATATAATGGATGCCTTTGCTGATCCAGCCAATAAGGCGATATTTACTTCAATTGGCGGTAGTGATCAGCTTCAGCTAATTAAGTATCTTGATCCACAAGTATTTCTAGATAATCCTAAACCTTTCATAGGCTATAGCGATAACACTCATCTCCATAACTTTTTATGGAATCTAGGGATACCTAGTTATTATGGATGCGCCGTTATGACTAATCTCGGAATGAACGTTGAGATGTTTCCCATGACGGTTAATTCTATTAAACAGGCACTGTTTGCTGGTGGTGAATACGAAGTTACGGCCAGTAAAGAATATAATGATATTGGCCTTAGCTGGTCAGACCCAGCTAATTTAAAAATTCCCAGGACTATGGAGCCCAATGATGGATTGTATTGGGATGGCGAAGGAGTCGTAGAGGGCACGTTGTGGGGTGGCTGCGTAGAATCACTTATCTTTCAATCGACTGCCGGCAAATACCTACCAAAGGATAATGACTTAGAAGGTGTAGTATTATATCTTGAAACGGCTGAAGATATACCCGAATCATGGGTGCCATCATATTTAATACGGGGTTTTGGCGAAAGAGGCTGGCTAGATAAGTTTAAGGCCGTAATAGTGGGTCGAGCTAAAGCTTGGGAATTTGATAAGCCTAACGATGCTAAACAAAAAGCTGAGTATCGAAAAGAACAACGAGACAGTATCGTAGCTGCAATTCGGCATTATAATAAATCTATTCCAATTGTCCAGAATCTAGATTTTGGACATACCGACCCACAAATTTTATTACCTAGCGGGGGTAGAATAAAAATAGATGCAGACTCCAAAATTATTAAATTAGTATATTAAAGAAAGGACTTCCATGAAAGCCAAAGACATAATTAAAGATCTATCAAGGACAACTGAGGAAGTCTTCTCTATTAAGGAACTGACTGAGCTTTTAGATTCTGGAAAGAAATTGCGTATCAAGTACGGCGTGGACGTGACTGCACCAACCTTGCATATTGGACACGCTGTTAATCTTTGGATGATGCGTAAGCTCCAAGATCTTGGTCACAAGGTAATATTTCTAATTGGTGATTTTACGACTTCAATTGGTGACCCAACTGGTAAGAATGCCCTCAGGCCAATTATTGCCAAAGAAGAGATTGAGAAAAATCTTGAAGAGTTTATTAAACAAGCAAAGATGGTTTTGCGTTTTGATGACCCGGAACTTATTGAGGTAAGACGGAATTCAGAATGGTTTGGTGAGATGCCGACCTCTGAATTTTTAAATAAACTGATGCTAGTAACCCACGCCAAGCTAATCTCTAGAGACATGTTTCGAGACCGTATCGACAAGGGTGATGATATTTACATGCATGAACTGATCTACCCTATTTTGCAGGGCTGGGACTCAGTCGAGCTTGAAAGCGACCTAACCATTATTGGTACGGATCAGTTATTCAATGAAATGCTAGGAAGGTTCTTCCAAGAAAAATCTGGTCAAAAACCTCAAGTTATTATGACAACTAAAATCACCCCGGGAATCGACGGCCGAGCTAAACAAAGTAAGTCCATTGGAAACTACATTGGCCTAGCCCACTCTCCTAGGGAGAAGTTTGGTCGCGTCATGTCTATTCCGGATGACTTAGTTGAAAGCTACTTTATTGTCTACACAGATATTTCTGACGCTACTATCGCCAAGTTTATTTCGGAGGGACCGATGCCGGCGAAACTTAATTTAGCTACCGAGATAGTTCGTCGCTACCATGGCGATGAAGTTGCGAAGTCTGAAAAGGATTGGTTTATTAAGACTTTCTCAGATAAGCAATCACCGGATGACATGCCTGAGGTCACTGCATCCAAAACTACTAATCTAACAGATTTGATTAAAAAATGTATTGGTAAATCAGAAAGCAACGCTAGTGTTCGTCGCCTGATCGATCAAGGCGCGGTCAGTATTGATTCTACTAAAGTTGAGGGCGATCAATTCCAACCCCTTCCCATTACCAATACCTTTGAACTTAAAATAGGTAAGAGACGCTGGTTTAAAGTTAAGATTAAACCCTAAGATCCTTATAATAATTTCATCATATTCATTATGACCTGAATAGCCTCTGGTCTGCCACCCATGAGCTCACCCATATTGCGTGGCACTATTTGCCAACTTAGTCCAAGCTTATCCTTACACCAACCACACTGTTCGGCTTCAGGCTCGTGAGATAGTTTTGACCACAAGTAATCTATTTCCTCTTGGTCTTCGCAACCAACCATTAAAGATATTGCTTCATTAAATTTAAACTGTGGCCCTCCAAAGTAAACGCCTCAGCAAAGCTGGGGCTTTTTCTTTGGCAGAATCAAACGAGGGACACGACACCACGACACACCCGGTGTCGATGGTGAGATATGCCTGTGGCATATCGGAAGGCAGTCATCCGGTGCGGTTGTGCTGCTAACCAAGATGTTGCGGGGTCGCCAAAGGTGACCGAGTACCCGCTGGCCCTCCAAGTATAAGCATTATGAAAGACTTCGCAACTGAGAGGTTTTTTTGATATGCTTTCTTTATGAATCAG
>CAILAD010000036.1 GCA_903832035.1 uncultured bacterium | reverse complement strand
CTTGGAGTGTAAGTAGTACCAGAGTTCCATGTGTCACAAAATAATCCAAGTAAAATTGTACTGGATTTAATAAAAGACACACTGGGCTGTGGTTATATAAAACCTAACCACCGAAACAATCCAAGTGATCAGACATTAGTATTTGTAGTTCGTTCTAGAAGCGACTTAACAGAAAAAATGATACCATTTTTTGAAAAGTACAAGCTTAGGACTCAAAAGAAAGAAGATTTTGTAAAGTTTGCAAAAATACTTCATCTGATGAGTCAAGAACAACACAAAACGTTGTCTGGTATAAAAAATATAGTTTCAATTGCATATTCGATGAACCAAAATGGTAAATTTCGAAAAAGCAAACTAGCTATTTCCAAAACCCTCAGAGACTACACGTCAGAGTCTTAATAAGTATTAAGATAAGATATAGTCCGAGCTTGCAGGCGACTGCAAGAGGTACATTGAAAGGTGTACCCGCCCTAATTTATTAGGGTCAGTAGCAATGAGTATTTTTATATTCATCAGTGAAAGTAACAGACTGTCGGTCCCTATCTGGTGTGGGCGTTAGGAAATTTGAGGAGAGTTGCTCCTAGTACGAGAGGACCGGAGTGAACGAACCTCTGGTGTACCGGTTGTGCCGCCAGGCGCAGTGCCGGGTAGCTACGTTCGGACGGGATAAGTGCTGAAAGCATATAAGCACGAAGCCTCATCCAAGATTAGATTTCCCCATTAGTCTCCATGAAGATTACGTGGTTGATAGGCACCAGGTGTAAGTACAGTAATGTATTCAGCCGAGGTGTACTAATAGACGATTGACTTTTTGCTTGCTTATTGCGAGTGATAGAAGTTAGGGTAATACTTAACGTCTTAAATTTAGACTGGCAATTTGAAGATATTTATGTCTTCTACTCTTATTGAAAACAAAAAAGCTGCACTAGTGCAGGTATTAATTTACCTGCACTAGTTGCAGATGGTTAGCATTGTAGTTTTTTTACTGGTGCTTCTAGCGAAGGGGGTACACCGGTTCCCATCTCGAACACCGCAGTTAAGCCCTTCAGCGTCGATGATACTCCTTGTGGGGAAAGTAGAACGGCGCCAGTACAAAGACTACAATCATAAAAAAAAGACACCAGCTTATTCTGGTGCTTTTTTAATTGATTAAACAGTACAGCGCAATACCGGCTGCCACTGAGACATTTAGTGAATTTTTAATGCCATACATAGGTATCTCAATGGTTGCATCACAAAGATTTAGTATGTCACTGTCTAGGCCTGATGTCTCCGATCCTAGCACCAGAGCAATTTTACTAGGTGGGTTAAAACTAAAGATATCTTGTGTGTTATCTACCTTATTTTCCAAAGCCACAATCTGGTATTCCTGATCTTTATAATACTGAATGCATTCAATGGTTGATTCGAAGTGAGATATTTTTAGTGACTCTTCGGCATCTAGGGCAGTTTTATGAATCATTTTGGTGTTACTTTCAATTACTCGTTCAGGGCGGGTGTCGCCCTTGAGTCTTGGATAGGGCGTAATTCCCGTGCAGGCGATTAAGCTTATACCTGCGGCATCTGCGGTGCGCATGATGGACCCTACATTGTAACAGCTCCTAATGTCACTTAGTATTATTGCGATTTTACTACTCATCACCTAAGTATAGCACTAAGGCTAATCTGGTTGACAAGCATAAGTTTAAACCTATAACATGTAATAGATATGCTTCCTACAATTGCCTTTAAAAGACGATCTAAGTCGTCAAATAAAAAAACTTCTAGAACTAACCAGCGACTGGCTGACTCAAGGGTTTCTAATAGTTTTCGTTTGAAGCCCTGGATGGCAATAACTCTAGTCATAATTGTGGCAGTTATAGGTATTGTAATACTACGTTTTAGTCGCGCTTCAACCAGTGATGTTAATACTATACCGACCAACCTTTCAGATATCCAAACCACAGTCTCATCACTACTCAGTAAAAATCCACCACCCCAAGACGTCAGTGTAAAAGGGTATGCGGATATCAGCTATACACCAAGTGATCAAGCTCCAGCCAAGGTCGTCTACTACCTGGACGGTAAACAGACCGGACTGGCCACGGACCTACCTTATAAAGTAACAATTAACACTAATCAGTTAAGTAACAGCTCGCACAATTTAACAATAGTCTCTTTCGATAGTAGCAGTACCGTGATTGCCGCCAAACAAAGTAATCTAATAGTAGATAACCCGTCCGGAATGTTGCATGGCGTGCAAAATATTTTAACTTATCCATGGCACGCCCTCTTTAGCTTGTAGTCAACTTAAAATAACCTTAAGTATTTTATTGACAATAGACGCCGTGACGCTTAAGCTATAATCATAACTAATTTAAGTAAGGAATCATAGTGTATGGCTACTAGTAAGCCTAAAAATAAACCTAAAAACAAAAAATCTAATGTCGCCCGTTCGGCAAAAAAGCAATCATTTAAGTTCCAGTGGTGGATGGCCGCTATAGGGGTTGGTGTAATAGCCCTTGTGGGGATAATTGTACTTCGCTTCAGTCATGCTTCCACTAAT
>CAILAD010000035.1 GCA_903832035.1 uncultured bacterium | reverse complement strand
TGTTGAGCACGATGAAGACACTATTAGGGCTGCTGACTTTGTAGTTGATATAGGGCCGCTAGCAGGAGAAAATGGCGGCAAAGTTGTGGCAGTCGGAACACCCCGAGAGATAGAACAGAATAAGGAATCACTTACAGGACAGTACTTGAGTGGCAATAGATCGATCGAGGTTCCTAGAAAGCGTCGGAAATCCGACGGAAGATATTTAGAAATCATTGGAGCAAAAGAGCACAACCTTAAGAACGTCAATGTTAAGATACCTCTAGGAATAATGACCGTGGTGAGCGGAGTATCTGGTAGTGGAAAATCAAGCCTTATTAATGATATTCTAGCCAGAAAATTAAGCCAAGAGTATCACAGAAGTCAGGAGCCTGCCGGTGAATTTAAAGAAATTAAAGGTACGGAATATCTAGATAAAGTTATAGATATAAACCAAAGCCCTATTGGTAGGACACCCAGAAGTAATACTGCTACATACACTGGAGCATTTAACGATATAAGAGATCTTTTTGCAATGGTACCAGAAGCAAAAATACGTGGTTATAGTTCTGGTAGGTTTAGCTTTAATGTGAAGGGTGGTAGATGTGAAACTTGTAAGGGTGATGGAATAATAAAAATAGAAATGCATTTTCTACCGGACGTGTATGTTACCTGTGAAACCTGTGGTGGCAAGAGGTATAACCGTGAAGCCCTCGAGATTTTATATAAAGGAAAGAATATCTCCGATGTTTTAGACATGACGGTAGATAATGCTTGTGAGTTTTTTGCTAATATCCCATCAATTTCTAAAAAGCTAGAAACACTAAAAAGTGTAGGGCTTGGATATATAAAATTGGGTCAACCAGCAACTACTCTATCTGGCGGAGAGGCGCAACGTATAAAATTAGCATCCGAACTGAGTCGAAGAGCAACTGGTAAAACATTATACATCCTTGATGAGCCTACAACTGGTTTGCACTTTGAGGATGTCAGAAAGCTACTTGAGGTCTTGCAGGCTTTAGTTTCTATGGGTAATTCAGTTCTTATTATTGAACACAACCTTGATGTTATAAAATCTGCTGATTGGTTGATTGACCTAGGGCCTGAAGGTGGATCCGGTGGCGGAACAATAGTAGGCGAGGGAACACCCGAGGCTATTGCTAAATTGAAATCATCTTTCACGGGTAAATATCTAGAAAAGCTTCTTAAGAAGCAGGCTTAAAAAGAACCCCTATAATCTAGAGGTTCAATTATTTATAAAACTTTCAAAGTCTTCAAGGTGCTCTGTTATTTCATACAGCTCGTCAGGGCTGAATCCATACTCATCACGTAGTTTACTTATAGTGCTAGAGATTGGCTCATGAATTTTACTAAGAGCTTTACCATTCAAATTAGCTGTATCTATTTTAGATATTTTAGCTTCATGTCTGATAAATTCTATAAGTAGTTTTTCAAGTTCTTCTTTATCAGTAGAGTTATTGATGTGAAGATTTACAAAGTCTTCGATGAAAAGCATATCATCACCCCCTCTCTCAATGTACGACTAATACAATTACAGCCTAAATATACCACAGTTCGGTTTAAAATCAATTCGACAACATTAATTAAAATTAGCTTAGGGTATAATATTTATATGAATAATAAAATAAAAAATAAATTACAGCAAATACCCACTACCCCAGGGGTATATTTCTTTCTTGATAAAGAAGGAAATATAATATACATAGGCAAAGCCTCCATCTTAAAAAGACGCGTTAGTTCGTATTTTAATAAGACTCATAAGGACTACAAGACCCCGCTGCTCGTTAATAATATACACGACCTAAAGTGGATTGAGTCTGAATCTGAGGTGCAAGCTCTTTTTATGGAAGCTGAGTTTATCAAGCGCCACAAGCCAATTTATAACGTGGAACTTAAAGATGATAAAAATTTTATATACATAAAAGTTACCTTAAAAGAGGACTATCCAAAGATTACCCTAGTGCGAAGGCCAAGTGATGATAGTGCTAGGTATTTCGGACCATTTATAGAAAGCTACCAGGTTAAGCAGGCTTTGAGGTATTTGAGGAAAATATTCCCCTACTATTCGAAATCAGTCGGGGGCTACTCCAGTAAGTTAGAATATCAAATTGGGGTATCTCCTCGCCCAGGAATTAGCAAGGATGAGTATAGAAGTAATATTCGTAAACTACTACTGGTATTTGAAGGTAAAAGTGAGTACCTCACCAGGCAGATACAAAAAGATATGAATAAGGCCTCAAAAGAAAAAAAATATGAGCAAGCTGCAGGATATCGTAATATCTATCTTGCATTAATGGGGCTGAAGTCCAAGATAGTTTTTGGCAAGGATGAGGCCTTTGATATTTCATTAGATAGAGCTCTAGCAGGCCTGGTCTCTACCCTTGGACTTAAAAATACACCAAAAAGAATTGAATGTTATGATATTTCAAATTTTGCTGGAGGGGATGCGGTTAGTAGCATGATAGTTTTCTCTAATGGCTTACCAAATCAGAAAGAGTACAGACACTTTAAAATGAAAACCTTAGGCCCAAATGACTTTGCTATGATGAAAGAAACTATTAGTAGAAGGTTTTCTGATAGAAATAAATCTTGGCCACGTCCAGACTTAATTATTATTGATGGTGGAAAGGGTCAGCTCAGCTCGGTGCTTGAAGTTCTAGATAGTAACAATATTGATATACCCACGGTCGGACTTGCTAAACGCTATGAAACAATTATACAAAGAGCAAGTATGAGAGAGAACAACTCATCAAGTAATAATATATATCTAAGTTTTAATTTTGATGACCAACCTCCTGTTCTGCACCTACTTCAGAGGATTAGAGATGAAGCCCATAGATTTGCAGTTAGTTACCACACCCTTCTAAGAAAGAATAGAACTCAGAGTTCAGAGCTTGATTCAATAAACGGGGTTGGGCCCGCTACTAAGAAGATATTAATAAAAGCTTTTGGGAGTGTTAGGGCTATCAAAGAATCTAAAATAGAAGATCTTATTAGCCTAGTTGGACCATCTAGAGCTAAGGCCGTAGCAGAGTCTCTAGGCGTAAATGTTCGGGCTAAGTAAGGCTATATTTATAGGCTTCTATCTGGTATAATAACGAAATGATAGTTGGATTTTTATGGAGTTGGCTTGCTAATGCAATCGGTTTGTTTGCCGCTGCGTTTATACTTTCTAGCATTGATTACGGTGACAAGCTTATTGTTTTAGTCGTTGCTAGTTTGATATTTGGTCTTGTTAATTCTCTCATAAGACCATTTATTATAATACTCAGCCTACCAGCCATAGTCGTCACACTAGGGGTATTTACTCTTTTTATAAACGCACTTATGTTATGGATAACAAGTGTTATATACCCCTCATTTCAGGTAAAGTCATTGAGGGCAGCATTCGGCGCTGTTATAGTAGTATGGTTGGTAAATTATGTCTTTGATTTACTTATTACAAAGGAGAAAAAATCATGAAGAATACCCTTTCTATAATTTCGGTCATTTCTAGTATTATACTAATTGTAGCAATACTTCTTCAAAATCAGGGTAGCGGACTCGGTGCAGCTTTTGGAGGGGATGCGGGCTTCTACAGAACTAAACGTGGTGCAGAGAGGACCCTTTTTGTGGTAACCATAGTTTTGGCTATTGTGTTCGTAGGAAGTCTAATAGGTATATTGTTAATACCATAACAAATGGCTTCATATTTAAAATTTCAGATTAATAGAAACTCCAGGCGGATTCGTAAAACACTGCAAACCTGGAAGGTCTGGTTTTCAAACTACTCCCATAGGCATGTGTACGGAGGCTGGCAGAAACTAAATGCAGCAAGAGTTGTAGTTTTAGCCTGGCTGCTAATAGCTGTATTGAGCTTTGTTGGCTTATGGCAACAAATTAATTCTATAAATAGCCACTACCTGACTAATGCCCCGAGCTACGGAGGAGTCTACTCTGAGGCTATCACTGGTTCAGTTAAGGGAGTTAACCCACTATTCCCAGAGAACTCTGCTACATCGGATCTTGTAAGTGTTGTATATAGTGGATTAACAAAAGTAGACCCTAGTAGACAAATGATCCCTGATGTTGCAAGTTCATGGGCTGTAAGTGATGATAAAAAGACATATACATTTAGTTTGAAAAGAAATATTAAGTGGCAAGATGGGGCACCGCTCACCGCCGAAGATGTAGCTTTTACTGTTGGAAGAATCCAGAATCCAGACACCAAGAGCCCTCTCGCTGCTAATTGGACTGGAGTAAAGTGCGATGTACTAGATAACTACACAGTTAAATTTACCCTACCAAGCAGCTACTCACCCTTCCTGTACAACACTTCGGTAGGATTGATACCCAAACATCTGTTAGATAAGGTTCGTCCTGCCCTGCTTAGAACTTATGAGTTTAATCAGAAGCCAATAGGGAGCGGACCATTTAAGCTGAGAGAAATAAAGGACGGTCAGGATGAATTAGTCCTAGACTCCTTTAAGGATTATTACGGTGGGAAGCCATACATTAGTGAATTACACTTTGTAGAGTACACAAGTAGTAATGACTACCTCGGCGGGTACTTGAAGAAACAAATTATGGGATTTGTAGTCACGAAGCCCTCAATTGAAGTTCAGTCCAAGCAGATTGAGGATTTAAAAATTCATCACCTAAACTTACCGGCTTACGGCGCGTTGTTTTTAAATATGAAATCGCCGGCACTTACAAATAATAATTTCAGACAAGCACTAGCTTATGCAACAGATAAAAATTCAATAATAAAAGATAATTTAGATAGTCAAGCCACGAAAATTAGCTATCCAATACTCGCCGGGTACTCAGGTTTTGATGGTACCGTAGAGCGCTACGACTATAATATCCAGAAAGCAAAAGATATTATTTCATCATTAGATAAACAACAGATAAATAATACTAAGTTGAGGATAGTGACACTTAAGGATTCGGTTTATGAGGGTATAGCAGGTTCTGTTAAAGATATGTGGGAGAAAGTCGGTATACATTCCGAAGTTACAACCGTTTCCCTCGACGAGCTACAGCAAAATTATATTAGACCAAGGAACTATGATATTTTGCTTTACGGCCAAGATATTGGTTTCGATTCCGACGTTTATTCTTTTTGGCATTCTTCTCAGTCTAGTGATCCTGGCCTTAATTTGAGTCAGTACTCTAATCCAGATGCTGATAGATTTTTAGAAACTGGTCGAACTGCAAAAGATATATCGTATAAAGACTCTAGATTTGCATCATTTTTGAAGGTCTGGTCCAAAGATATGCCGGCAATAATTCTATATACACCATTTTACAACTATGCCCAGAACTCTTTAGTTCAGGGATTGGAAGCAGATAAGATGGTTGAGCCAAATAATAGATTCTTAAATATACAAAAATGGTACGTGCTTACCCATGAAGCTACAAAGGCGAGCACGCACAGATAGTCAAAGTTTAACTTATATTTATATAGTGGCTATTAATTTGCGGCCTGATTATTCTAGGAATTATTATGGTATTAGCTTGCTACTTCACGTAGTAAAAGTTATAACCAGCATCTTTTGCTTTGTCCCAAGTGTAGCTTGGGCCTAAGAAGCACCAAAATTGCTTGTAGCAGTCAACTCCTGCCACTTGATTTTCAAATGTCACATCCTTGGAGTGCTCAACATTGTTACCTGTCCTACTGAGTACTGCTGCTGGTGGAATACCTCCAATTGGCCTTACGCAGAAATTTTGTCCCACGGGAATCGCGAATGCATACCTTCCCTCTTGATCTGTAGTAACGGTTCTATCTGCACTGCATGTCGCTAGTATTGCCCCTTGGAGTGGATTATCGTTCAAGGTGACTCTTCCGTTTATAATTACGTTATAACTACCTGATGTTACCCCAAAAGGCTTAGCGGGAGGTGTTACAGCAGATAAGGCTGAAGGACCAACTACGCTACCAATCTGATCTTCCGTGGATCCTGGCACTGTCGCCCCCTTAATCCAACAGTAGTAGCTAGCATTCCAAGGCTGAGTACCCCTTACTGCAAAAGTGTTATTAAATGCCATTTCTTGTACATCACCTGGAGCTAGATAAGCCTGCGGATATTGAGCAGCTAAGTCTGGTCCTACAGCGCTTCGCCAGGTACCGGAGTCGTATTGGTACTTACCTGTATGTCCACTAGGACCAATTCTATTATAGACGCCACCTGATTCACAGAAGCCAATTCTATCGCGCCAATAGTCAGGATTATCATGAAATACGGGAATACCGCCTGCAAAGCTTCTATATACAATTAAAGCACCAAAAACTAAAAAGGCTATTATAAGAACAGAAGCAAAAATCCTATTTTGGGAAATTTTTTTTAACGAATTCTTAGCAGTTCTTTCTTTATTTTTAGCCATAACTATTATTAATAGATTATACTTTCTACACTAGTTTTGTCAAACAACTTTACAAGATGTGTCATAAATTGTTATGCTTATAGATATGAAGTCCCTCATTCACGATTTATCAACCCAACTAACTGGTGAAGTTTTAGTCTCAGAAAAAGCCAGAGATTTTTTTTCTACGGATGGAAGCATTTTTAAAGTTAATCCTAAGGTTATTATTTACCCCAGGAACGAAAATGATGTAGTAAGTGCAGTTAAGTATTTAAGTTGGGCAAATCAAGAGGGTAACAAAATTTCTATTACAGCTCGAGGTAAAGGAACGGACCAAAGCGGAGGCGCACTTGGTAATGGGGCAATTATGGTTTTCCCATCACACATGAAGCTATTTAAGGATATTTCGGCCAATACAGTTACTGTACAGCCAGGAATGATTTACTCGACACTGCAGGGAATACTGCAGAGTCACTGGAGGTTTCTGCCGCCGTACCCAGCTAGTATGGATTATTGTACGGTCGGCGGTGCGGTAGCAAACAACTCCTCGGGTGAGAAAACTATTAAGTATGGATCAACTAGAGATTGGGTTAAGTCTTTGAGGGTGGTTCTAAGTAACGGAGATATTATAGTAACAGAGAGAATTAATAAGAAAGAACTTAAGAAGAAGAAGCGCCAATCAGATTTTGAAGGACACCTATATAGAGAGGTTGATGATATTCTTACACAGAAAAAAGATTTGATTAATAAATCAAAGTTATCGGTGAGTAAAAATTCATCAGGTTACGACTTGTGGGATGTTAAAAGAAGCGACGGAAGCTTTGATCTGAGTCAACTTATTATTGGGTCACAAGGTACCTTAGGTATAGTTACAGAGATAACTTTTTATACCGCTCCTTACAATCCAAAAACAAACCTGACAGTAGCCTACTTTGATGACATCGAGAAGTCAGAAGAAGCCGTTAAAAAGATACTCCCACTTAATCCTAGCGCTGTCGAGCTAGTTGATTATAATACACTTGATTTTTTACGTTTAAATAAGCCAGAGATGCTAAGAGGTTTTGATTTGAACAATTTACCTAGAGTCATAATTCTCATTGAATTTGATGATATAAAAACTAAAGATAGGGTTAAGAAAACTAAGCAAGCTGGTAAGATTCTTTCTCAATATACAGATAACTTTAGGGTCGCAGATAGCCATGCGGAACAATCTGAATTATGGAAAATTAGAAGGGGAGCAGCAGCGATTATTTGGACCCAGTCAGGGCCTAAAAAGGCACTACCAATAATAGAGGATGGTGTTGTTCCTGTCGCAAATCTCACTGAGTACTTAAATTCCGCCTACAAAATATTCAAAAAATATGATGTTAAGATTGCTACGTGGGGACATGCAGGCAATGCCAATATGCATATGCAACCATTTCTTGATCTTGGAAATATGCGAGATAGATCAAAAATTTTTGAAATAGCTGATGATTACTACAAGATGATAATCCGACTAAAGGGTAGTATTACAGGAGAACATAATGATGGGATTATGAGAGGGCCTTATTTAAGAGGCTTATTCGGTAGTAAAGTTTACGAAATTTTTGAAGAAATAAAAGATCTATTTGATCCTCTGAAAATATTAAACCCAGGCGTTAAGATGGATGTTTCAAAAGAGGATGCTATGATTAAGATGCGTCGTGAGTACTCAATGGATCAGCTCTTTGAGCACATTCCAGGAACTTATAATCAATAATAATAAAAGAGGTAAAGTAAATGAATAAATATAAATCATCACCAAGTCTGCTAGTACTATTAACTTTAATAATACTATTAATATTGATATTTCTTGGTAGTATAGTTGGCATACTCCTCTTAGGCGTAGTTCTAGTGCTAGTTTCCCTCTACTTATTTATCAATGTAGATAATATATGGTCAGACGCTAAAAAGAATTATAAAAAAATGCCCAAGTCTAAACAGAATAGCTGGAATGAACCCAAAGAGCTTTATTACCAAATAAACAGATTTATTATTTTACCCGTATTTTTAGCTACGGGCTCCCTGCTAATTTATTCTTATTGGATACTGAGGTAAGTTTAATATTTAACTAAAAAATGCTAAAATAAGCGCTGTTATATTTGATATGCGGACGTGGTGGAAATGGTAGACACGCAAGCTTGAGGGGCTTGTGGCCGCAAGGCTGTGGAGGTTCAAGTCCTCTCGTCCGCACCAGTCGCCCATAATTATTAATTAATTGTGGGCGACTGATCTATTATATGCCTTTATTACATTACTCAGTAACATTACAACCGTCACTGGACCTACACCGCCAGGTACCGGGCTAATAAGGCTGGCCTTTTCAGCCATATTATTCATATCTATATCTCCCAAGATCTTGCCATCTACCTCAGTAATACCTACATCAATTAGGATAACATTCTCTTTTACCATGCCAACTGAAATTAACCCTGGTTTACCAGCTGCTGACACCACAATATCAGACTTAAGTATTAGTTCATTTGTGTTCTTAGTTTTGCTGTGAACTACAAGCACATTTGCCCCGGCACTTTCTAGCAGGTATTTTAGAGGTTTGCCTACAAGCTTGCTTCTACCAACTACACAAACAGTCTTACCGGCTATTTTTATGTTATTGCTCTCTATTATTTTCATGACTGCAAGTGGTGTTGCAGGGGTAAATAAACTCTCATCAACTAATAGCGAGTTCTGATTAGAGGTAGTTAGTCCATCAACATCTTTTTCCTTAGATATGTAGTCTATTAACTCCTGTGGGTCACTCCAATCGTCCAAGGGTAGTTGAATTATAATTCCATCTGATGAATTGTCTCTATTTACTTCTTCAACTAAGCTTATTTGCTCATCACGGGTCTTCGATCCAATATCAATAAAATCAGTATCAATCCCAATGTCTTCAGCTCTTTTTATTTTTGCTTTTATGTACACTAGAGACCTAGCATCAGGGTTAGAGCCAATAATAACTAGCTTTGGAGGTCTGTTTGATAATTTAGAAAAAGCGATTTGTTGGGTCAATTCGTCTGCGACTATCTGAGCTATCTTCTTACCGTCAATTATATTCATCTACCTATTGTAACCAAAAAGACCTTACGTGATAAGGTCTTTTTGGTGGGCGAGGCGGGACTTGAACCCGCAAGCCTCAGAGGCAACAGATTTTAAGTCTGTCGTGTATACCAGTTCCACCACTCGCCCATGGAGGCGCGTACCGGACTTGAACCGGTGTACAGGGTTTTGCAGACCCTTGCCTAACCACTCGGCCAACGCGCCATATTTAGGGTAGAATATTGCATATTATACCTGTTTTATATCCTTTCTAAAAGGTCTAGAAAAAAAAATGATTATTTGCTATAATAATTTGCGTCGCAAACTGGTCGTAGTTATGATACGGCGAGATAGCTCAGTTGGTAGAGCAGTGGCCTGAAGAGCCTCGTGTCCTCGGTTCGATTCCGAGTCTCGCCACCAGGTCATCCCTAAGCGATACAAGCGGGTATAGCTCAGTTGTTTAGAGCGCATCCTTGCCAAGGATGAGGCCGCGAGTTAGAGTCTCGCTACCCGCACCAATACAACCCA
>CAILAD010000034.1 GCA_903832035.1 uncultured bacterium | reverse complement strand
TCTGGGGTAGCACTTGGTACGCCACTAATACGGAACTACCCAGATATTATAAGTGTACTTATGATGCAAAATGGCGCTGCTATGACCAATCAGCCGCCGACTAAGGCCACTTTTGAACAGCCTGATGATAGTTCGTACTACCCTGGCTCAAAAGCTCTTGAATACTATGCTAGCTTTTCTCAGCCAACTAAAGATAATTACTCATGGAGTGATAGTTTGGGCGATAGTGTTTTAGCCCTAGGCCAGAACAAGACCGCACTCATAATTGACTATCCAATGGCCTATAAAGATATTTTAGCTAAGAACCCAAACCTTAACCTTAAGATGTCTCAACTACCGCAGGTAAATCCTACCCAGCCGCTCAATTACGGAACAGTTTTGGTGGGCGGGGTATTCTCCTCTAGTACAAAGTCAGACATCGCTTGGGATTTCTGGAACTTTGCTACTAGTAAGTATGAGCAAAACAAATTCTCCCTGAACAGCTACTGGCCTGCAAGTCGAAAAGACCTTATAAAAGATCAGCTTAATGATAAAGACCTCTCTATCTCTGCCAGACAATCCAGTACCGCAACTAATTGGTACGAAGGTAACAATTACCAAACTAATGCTAGCCTAAGAGAGATGTGTACTAGCTATTTATCTGGTATAGATAGCAGAATCGCCGTAAATAATGCCAGCTCCAAGGTGACTAGTAGTATTAAGGCCTCGCTAAGATAGTACTAATTAAAAAAAGACCCTTACGAGTCTTTTTTTAATCAATCGAATCTGTGTTATACAGGGTTAACTTTAATTTTCTTAACCTTGTCTTCTGGTACAACTTTAGGAATCTCTATTGTTAGAACCCCATCTTTTAAGCTAGCATTGGCTTTTTCAGCTACAGTACTGCTTGGAAGTATTACTGATCGGCTAAAGCTACCCCAGAAGCACTCCTGAACGTAGTAGTTATCTTTTTGGATGGTGTTTTCTTCTTTTCTATCACCACGGATAGTTACTACATCTTCAGATATAGCCACATCGATATCGTCTGGCTTAACGCCCGCTATCGGGGCTTTAATTACAATAGTATCTTTAGTTTGGTATACATCAACTGCTAGCTGACCTTCAAATTCTTCTTCATTCATCCACTCTTCAGTAGGTGTTTGACCATCGTCTAAAAAGTCATCTTCTAGAATTTCTTTTTCGACTTGATTATTTCGTCTTGCCATAATTACTCCTTTTTTTGCTCTTTTCTTTCTTGCTATATATTATAACCAGATAGACGCAACATACGCAAGTATATAGTACTTGTAGACTAGCAACACCATTATAGTTACTGCTTGAATTTCGCTGGCGGGGCATCTCGGCCTGGAACCATTAAGGGTTGATTTGGTTATCGGGAAAAGCAGGGTGTTTCTTAGACCCTGCTGCTGTGAAGTTGCAGCCTGGAAGTTTGTTTGGGGTATATTCTGATGGTTTGATCCTTGGACGCTACCAGGAACTCCGTCGACGGTGGTTACGATGCCTCAGGTAGTATGCTCCGGTCAACAACATGAGAATTATTATAACCAGTATTACTAATATGAGCCCTGTTTTTTTCATGTATATAATTATGGGGTATTTTGAGCCAGCAATTTTCTACAATTCCTAGCTAATTATAAAACAAGGATTATTTTAAAATAACGGTGTATAATATTACTTAAGGTTAACCATTTAAATTGTAAAGTAATATCCATTATTGTATGAACGATACAAACAATATCGAAGATTCAGATCTTATTGAACTTTTTAAGGACTTTGAAGTAATTTTTTCTAAGCCTAATAAATTCGGGGCAGAGCGGATTGCTGCTGGGATAGATTTTAAAGTTTTCAGTGAATTTCTAATTGATGATATACGTAATCTTAAGAATGACATGGCTCATGCTAGTGACAGGCAACTGCTCTACATATCCAGGCATATGTTCAACATCATAGATTGGATAAAGCTTATAGTAGAGAATCGGTCCGTGGCATTTGCCGAGGCTTTTGAAATAAAATTTGAAGAGAACTTTAATAATAAAAATATTTTGCAAGATTTATACAATGATTCGCTCGAAAGGTGGCTAACCAACAATAAAGGCCAACAAAGAATAGGCGCTAACGTATACACTATTTATGAGAGTGAACTTTATTATCGTGATAGGTTTAAGAACTGGTATGAAGTAGACAAAGGAACTGCTTTTGACATGTTGCCAGGCAAAACTATCATTCAGAATGAGCATACTTTGAAATATCTGAATTCAAACTATGAAGAAACTTGGTACGATTCAATTTTAAGCCGTTGGGAGGATAAAAAATACCAAGGAAAACTTAGTGCTGATTTCATGAACTTTGAAAAAAAAGAATCTAGCCCGGAGGAATATTTTGACTTTACTTTAGAGCATATAAAACAACTCATAAAGAACCCAGTGTCCTTGAGCGAGCTTGAAAGATGGTACGGTAATAAAATTAAAAACCTTGAAGACATAGTTAAGCTACTACATATGTCCAAGAGTATGGTTAACCACAACAGGGAGTCCTCTGCACATACAATCTATCTGTTGAGGGATTGCTTGGTTTTTTATGAGTTGCATAAGACCCTTGATTTATTAACTGAGAATTCAACATCGAGTGACCAGCTATTGATAGGAAGAAGACTATTAAGCAATGAGCCAGATTTATGGGGTTATTACATCGTTATTTTAGAAGCGCTGTATGTCTCACATGACAGACACCGGGATAACTTCGATGATTTTTATGAGGACTTTTCCGGACTGATGGATCAATTCTTTTCACTTAATGGTAGCTTTGCAAAATTGGTCAAGGAATTATCTAAGTACATAGAAAAACACATTGCCACCAATCAGCAAGAAATAATTATTTTTGATACAGGCTTTCAAGGTACCATCAATTTATTTATTAAGTACATTATAGATAACCATATAAAACCAAAACATATTAAAGTAGAAATTAAAGTCGGCGTGGGTGCTGAGTGGTCAAAAAAAATGTTTGGTAAAAGGGCAGGCAGTGATTACTTTCCTTATTTAAACCGAATTCAGCTATTGGCAAGAAGTGACAGACTTTATCAGTTCAAATATGGCAGTCTAAAAGATGGTGGGGTACGAGTTACGATGGGTGATAAAGCATCTCAGAAGCAAGCCGCCGCAGAACTAGTTACCTTGGTCACATTGGCTTTATTGGATCATAACCCTAAGTCTTGATTAAGACCTTTTGAATACGGTTAAATCCAGCTTATCTTTGGGCGTTTTACTTTTTTGACTAGTTTTTCACTGGCCTGATTCTTATCCGAGCAGACGCAGGGTGATTTACCGCAATCTTTACAATTATCCAACTGAGCCATGTCACTGGCTTGATGTGTCTTGGTGACTATATCGTCATTCATAGCAATATTATATCCTCATATGAATTAATTAACAATTCGTAGCTTACCAATAATCGCTTACTCATTATCAAGTATCTCACAGCTTTTTCTGATATATTCTCTGGACCTATTTATGTCGGCTGGATGTGTAGAAACCAAGTGACCCTGGCTATCCCTAGGCGCATCTTTATGTTTGAGATTTCCTTGTGCATCAATCGAAATATCTGGAAACTCTCTTGCAATAGGCTCAAGTATGTCAACAGACTCTGGCCCCAACCCTCCTGCTACTGCAAGCCCCAGACCAGGCGCTTCATCCGCAATCAGTCTTAGCAACGGCAGCAATACTTCGGCATTCATACCTACGCCTTTTCCCATACTCAAATCTAGCAATACGAAATCTATCGAGCTGCCATATTCCTTAAGTCTTTTTGTGATTTCCTGAGGATCGCTGTTTGCTTTCTCTATGGCAAATTTACCTACTTGCAGTATTATCATTGTGTCCGGGTATTTTTGCTTGAATTCTTTCAGTCCACTAGGGTTTGGCCAGGTAACGTCTAGCTGTATCGCATGTAAAAAATCACCTCCGTATTTGATACAAAGTTCTAAGTTTTCCAAAAGGTCCTTGCCCGCATCAGGGCCATATAGATCAGCGTAATGAATAGTGTTAAGCACATCTGGGTCTTCGGTAAACCCGCCTGCCATTTCTTCTTTCGACGGGAAGATTGATTCTATCTCACGTCGCACATGTCTCGGAACTAGCAGGCCAGAGTTTAGTGCTATAGGGTGGGTCATTACCCCTATCATTGCCTTGCGGAAAGGGTTTTTTCTATTAGCTCTTAGTTCATCAGCTATTTCCCTGGCTTCTTCTGGACTATAAACATCACATATACCAGTGTAGATCTTATAAGCTTCTGGCACTTGGCTTATTTCATTACTCTCTTCATTGCCTGTTTGAAAATTTTCTGGGTTCTTCATCACTAATTTATACTTATAGTTGTAAGTATACAGCAAAGTGGGTATTGTTGCCTATAAAAACAGCCGAATTATATCGGCTATTTTTATTGGCGGAGAGGGCGGGATTCGAACCCGCGAGACGATTGCTCGCCTACACGCTTTCCAAGCGTGCGCCTTCGACCACTCGGCCACCTCTCCAGTGTATTAAGTATATATCTTATTTAGCAAACAAAAAACCCAACCACTTAAGGTGGTTGGGTAGCCGCTATCTAGCTTCATACACCCTGGCTTCGCCAATAGGTATAAGGCTAAAATTAATCGGCTTCGGACTGATGTTATCAATAACCCCACCGGTGTCGCGGTAGTCAATTACTCTAACACCAGCATCAATCAAGGGTTGGAAGTTACCAAACTCAGTAAAGCAAACCACATGCACTCGATGACCATTAGTAGCAAGCTTGATGGCATATTCACCAACATTCCGCATATCATTGGTCATAAAGTAAAAATGGGATTTTTGGTCTGAGGTTGGTGAATTCTTCCTAACAAATGACAACAGTTCAGAATCAATATCAATATTTTCCTCGATATCTGTTGTATCAGCTGGCATATCACCCTTGTTCTTGACCAGAACAGACCATGGAGTACCACGGGTTACGTAAGTAACGAACTTCTGAACAGCGATGCGGTTATCATCGCGAAAGTTCATAAACACTCTACCGATGAAATTGAGGTCCTCGATAGAGTAGTTCTCGACTGCTGAAGAGTTGTTCATGATCCATCCATAAAGCGACATGAAGTCTGGTCTTTGCGCCTGAGTCGGCTTTGACCTTAGAATATCATGAAGAGTGAAATCAATGTTTGGTGCATCAATTGCACAAATTACCTTTATTTTCGGGACAACAGCTTTTTGCAAAATGAGCTGCTCATTCTGAGTTATGATATCGCCAATCTTTGGCATATCGCTCCGTCCTCCGCCTGAAGCTAAAGTATCTCTCCGCCCGGCAAGAAAATTATAAATAATTACAATCTTTTTGCCGGGCAGCTATATGATAGGTACTAAAATACTGCCTTATTTATAACACAAAAAGTATAAAAAAACAAGACTTTTAGGCTATTTGGGCTTTGAAGGCCTCTACTATTTCTACTGGTGTCGGGTCGATACCATTTATAATTCCTAGATAAGCACTAACGAAGTCCCCAAGAAGTATTGAGTATAAAAGCTGTTGAATTTGGTTTGACCCCTCGGCTTTTATCTTATCTGGGCTAAATCCGTGGTCTTTTAACACCTCACAGGTAGCTTTTATGCGTTTTTTTACATCATCACTATCCATCTCAGAATGCAAAATAATACTTCTAATTTTTTTATTTTCAGGGTACAACCAGCCCTGCATCTCATTGTGATTTAGCTCGGAGAATACATTGCTGTGGGCGAGTTGCTTAGAATTCTCATTTATATCAATCTTCCATTTGTAACTGGCCGAGCCTAGCATTGGTCCGGAGTAAATGTATACTTCACTACCCTCTAGCTTTAGGGCTATTTCTTTAGCTAAATTACTTACTTCCATATCTGTTGTCCAAGACATTTTTACTGTATCTAGGTAGTCGGCCGCATCTTCGAGTTCAGCGCGTAAGTCATTATTACCAACAAAACCCATGTCTTCAAGACTGCAGGCTAGCGCCTTAAGTCCTGCGAAGACAGAAAGTCTGGGCTGGCTTACTATCGGGAGTTTTAGGACTGGAACACTGTGCTTGTCTGCAAGCTCGATTAATTTACCTCCAGCCGTAATACAGACAATTTGACACTTCATAGCTATGGCATCATTGAAAGCTGAAATGGTCTCGGCCGTATTTCCGGAATAGCTAGATATAAAGACCAGGGTATTTTCATCGGCATAGCCGGGTAGCGTTGCGCCCCTGACCGACTCAAAGGGCAAGGTTATTTTATTAAATAACCAATTCTTGGCAATACTACCAGCTAGCGCCGAACCACCCATTCCAGCAAAAATAATATTATGCACCTTCGCACCATCTTTGGCAGTAATGTCTTCTCTCATTTCATCGGCATAGTTTTTACGAAGCTGGTTCGGCTGAGAAGCTATTACATCAAATATTTTTTGCTTATCTAGGGATTCTATATTGTTAAATTCATTCATATTTAAATTATAACAGAAATGAAAAAGCTCCAGTAATCTGAAGCTTTTTCAGGACCTTCTCTTGGGAGGCTACATCATTGCGCCCATTCCGCCCATGTCTGGCATTCCACCAGAGACAGGAGGGTTCTTATCTGGAAGTTCGGCTACGGCCGCTTCTGTAGTTAGTAAAATTGCCGCTGCACTTGCTGCATTAGTTAGGGCTGATTTTGTTACCTTTACAGGATCGATAATGCCCGCCTTGAGCATATCTGTTTTAACATTTTTGGCAAAATCCCAACCTAGGTTCTTGTCGCCTTTTCTTATAGTTTCTAAGATTACGGCAATGTCATTTATACCGGCATTGCTAGCAATCTGTCGAATGGGTGCTTCTAGGCTCTTTTTGACGATGTTTACGCCGATTTGCTGCTCTTCCTCCAACTCTAGCTTATCTAGCGCCTTACTAGCCTTAATAAGGGCTGCTCCACCACCAGGCACGATTCCTTCGGCCACGGCAGCCTTTGTTGAGTTAATCGCATCTTCGATTCGAGCCTTCTTTTCTTTTAATTCAACTTCTGTTGCGGCACCAACTTTTATGACTGCTACTCCACTTTCTAGTTTGGCGATTCTTTCCTGAAGCTTCTCTGCTTCATAGTCGGAGTTTAGCTCAGCTAGCTGGGCTTTCATTTGTAGAACTCGGGCCTTAACAGCTTTTTCAGTTCCCTTGCCATCAACTATGGTGGTGTTGTCTTTGGTTGCGATTATCTTGCGAGCTTCACCTAGCATTTCGACGGTTGCATCTTCTAGTTTTAGGCCAATTTCCTCAGTTATTACCTGACCGCCAGTCAGAATAGCAATATCTTCTAGCATTTCCTTTCGTCTTTCGCCGAAGGCTGGAGCCTTTATACCAAGGGCACTAAACGTTCCCCGTAATTTATTTAGAACTAAGGTAGTGAGTGCTTCACCATCTAGGTCTTCAGCAATAATTACTAGATCCTTCTTGCCTTCGCTGGCTAATTTCTCTAAAAGAGGCAATAGTTCTTGAATCGAACTAATCTTTTTGTCTGTTAATAGAATGGGTGCATTTTCCATGACGGCTTCCATACGGGCTGTATCGCTAACCATGTAAGGACTGACGTAACCGTTATCAAACTGCATACCTTCAACAACTTCTTTGTCTAGTCCTAGGGTTTGACCTTCTTCAACGGTAACGATTCCATCTTCACCAATTATTTCCATGACTTCAGCGATCAGTTTGCCGACCTCTGGGTCGGCGGCGGAAATGGCAGCCACATTTGCAATTTCTTCTGATTGCTTGACGGGCTTTGCTATCCTGTCTAGTTCGGCAGCGACTGCACTGGCAGCCTTTTCAATGCCATGGCGAATTGCCATAGGATTGGCCCCAGCTGCGACATTTTTAATTCCTTCATCAATTATGGCTTGAGCCAGTACTGTAGCCGTAGTAGTACCATCACCAGCCTGGTCGTTAGTTTTGCTGGCTACTTCTTTTACAATCTGAGCGCCCATATTTTCAAAGGCGTCTTCTAGTTCTATTTCTTTAGCTATTGTCACACCATCATTTGTAATGAGAGGACCACCAAAGGACTTTCCTAGAACTACGTTTCGGCCTTTTGGACCAAGGGTAGCTTTTACGGTATTGGCAAGCTTGTCTACGCCAGCTTTTAATCTCTTACGGGCTTCTTCTGAACTGATTATTTCTTTTGCCATTATTTACCTTCCTTTACTGTGGCAAGAATATCTTCTTCTTTTACTATCATATATTCCCTACCATCTACCTTAACTTCAGTTGGGCCATACTGGCTAAATAGCACTGTGTCGCCTGTCGTTACTTCCTTCACGTCTTTGCCAACAGCTACAACCTTGCCCTCGGCTGGTTTTTCTTTGGCACTGTCAGGCAGCAGTATGCCTGAGGCTGTTACTTCCTCAAAATCTAGTTGTTCAATTACGATACGGTCTGCTAATGGGTTAATTTTCATTTTCAAAACTCCTTTTTTATAGTTCGAGTGATAACGATAACTATTTGTTATTATCGGCATAGTCTCGAGCGGTAAATTAGCACTCACTATGTGAGAGTGCTAATAATTAGTTTAGTAGAGGTGGTGTTACCAGTCAAGCATAATTTAAAAAATTATGCCGCCTCCCTTATTTTGCTGAAATTTTTACCTAACTCCGCTATCTGACTAGAATTATCTTCACTTACTATGTATACGTCAGGTCTGACTCGGAGTAAGCAATCCTTATCTTTTAGCTCAGAGTTACTAGCCGCTTGCTTTAAGTACTGTCGGTAGCCAGAGTTATCCAGGCTGTCTAAGTATCTATTGCTGGATGTGATGTATTGCGGCTTTTGCTTGATCCAAGGGTAGTTTGGTAGGTTTCTAATAATAAAGTCATTGTGGCTTAGCATATTTTCCCATACTTTTTTGCCAATAATGGGGTTGGCCAATACATACCACAGAGTACGGCTTAGCTCGGTGCTACCCATTTCTTCTACAAACCTAAGACCTGCAGTAGAAAAGATAAAATTGAATTGAACACCAACTGGTCTTTTTTTGAACAGCCTTTTGTATAGGGCCGTATATTTATCAAGGATGTATTTACTTACATAAATACGGTTAGGAGAGGTAATCAGTATTATATTTAGCTGAGGGCCTTTCTTGCCACTTAGATTATCATGACTGCAAAGCAAAACAGCTTTTACATAGGGTATAATTCGTAATATTGTTTTCCAATGACCAATTTTGTATTTCGTGTTGTTTATTGAGCCCCTGTTGTAACTCTGCTTTTTAAGTCCCCACGTCCCGTTTTTAAGGTTTTTAACCTTACCCCGGGCTGCAAGTTTGCGCAAATGGGAGCGCACCCCGACTATGCTGGCTCGTACTGGTAGATATTGCAATACCTCCTGGTCAGATAGACTTATTTTGTATATAGCGAAAAATGATAACACATCCAGAATAGACTCTCGTAATTTATTGTCAGTATTTTTAGCGCTTATCATTAATATCTACACAATAACATAAATACCGCTATTTGGTTTTAAGTATCTTTTTAATATCCCTAGTTTTAGTTTTTAAAATAGCTTCGTCTTTGGCTTCGATATTGACCCGTAAAAAAGGCTCAGTGTTACTTGGTCGAGCATTAAACCACCAGTCTTGGTAACGTACGGTTAGACCATCCAGGTGGTCCTGGTCGCCATCGGCATACCTTCTTTCGAGTACCTTTAGCATCTCTTCTTTGTTTTTTAATTCAAAGTTTAACTCTGGGGAATTTGCAAACATATTCTTAAAAGGTGCGACAATTTCAGAAAGCTCTTTACCGGTACTACATAGTATCTTTAGCACCCAGAGAGCAGCGATTAGTCCGCTGTCGGCATTATAGTTATCCCTAAAGTAGAAATGGCCAGAGTGTTCACAGGCAAAAATGGCATCCTGTTTTCTCATCTCCTCTTTTATGAAGCTGTGGCCAACCCTGGTTCGGACAGACCTACCACCAAAGCTCTCGATGGTTGCCGGTACGATATCGGAGCAAATTAGGTTGTATAAAATAGTCTCACCAGGATTTTGCTCGAGTAAAAATTTTGCAATAAGTGCCCCGATAATACTCGCGGATATCAGCTCACCCCTATTATCTATTATAAAAGCTCTATCGCCATCGCCATCAAAGGCAATACCACAGGCCAATTTTTCCTTTACCACCAGCTTTCGAAGGGCCTTGGTATTTTCAATTTCTAGGGGATTGGCTGGGTGGTTGGGGAAGTTACCGTCTAATTCTTTGTAGAGGCTGGTTATTTTTAAGGGAGTTAGGTTTTCTAAGTAAGGCAGTACGATACCTGCCATCCCATTGCCGGTGTCGATACCAACGGGCAAAGGTGTTTTTATTGTTTTTACTATCTCAACATCATGCCTTACCCAATCTTGAGTAATATTTTTCTGAGTTATATTGCCAGTCTTAATAACTTTTTTGTAATCATCACTCTCGATGCTTTGCTCGATTTTTAGAAGCCCGCTATCTATCCCGATAGGTACGACGCCTTTTCCGGTTAGTTTTATTCCGTCATAACCCTTGGGGTTATGACTGGCAGTTATCATGGCACCACCTGCCAGCTCAAGCTTGCCAACGGCGAAATATATCATGTCAGAAGTAATAAGTCCTAGGTCTATAACCTCGCGCCCCTGCTCTACAAGACCAGCGATAAATGCTTCGGCGAGTTTATTCGAGTCTTTACGCATATCTCGACCAACGGCGATTGTTCCAGCGGGTACAAAATCTGCAAAAGCTTTTCCGATAGCACGCGCAACTGGTGGATTGAGTTCTTGAGGTGAAAGACCTCTGATATCGTAGGCCTTAAAAATATTATCAAGCGTAACTTTTTTCATTAATATATCTTATCATTAAGTAATAGCTAGTATGTCACCAGAATAGATTTTTATTAAGCTTGGTGTAGAGCATTAGGTAGTGCCGTTCTGCCTTTTGCCATAATTTATACTTAGAATCGTTAATAGGTAGGTCCCAGCAACCAGTAAACTCGGTTACTTCTTCATTGAAGCCACGTTTGAATTGGTAGAGTCCGGCCTGAGGATGATCTTTATTTTCAAGCTGGTCTTTCGGCGGGACAGCAACTAAGTCATAAAGCTTAGCCCCTTTGGACTTAGCCCAGCGCATAGCCTCCCATTGCAATAAGTATGGAGCCATAAGGTTGCGCTTGATAGCAAAAGAACCACCGTCTTTGTAGTAGGCTTTACTACCGAAGATGGTTACATATATCCCAGCAACGACTTCCCCCTCGTGGGTGGCGACTAAGAATTGACCCATTCCAGACTTGGCCAAACCCTGCCAGTAACCAGCAAAGTAGCTTTTTTGTCGTAAGAAGAAACCAGCTCGATCTTGAGTGGCGGACATCAGTTGGTACATCAAATCAACACCTTCCTCGTCCATGTCCCTTTCTTCAATTTTTACTCCCTTGCGATCAGCCAATCGAATATTATACCGAGTTTTCTGTTTAAAACCGGCCAATATTGTTTCTTCATCGTCGGATAAATCGACAAATATTGTCGCCTTGAACTGCAGGTCGGCCTTAGCCTTGATTAGTCCAGTTTTCTTTAAATCATACTGACCCTCTTCTAGTTCGGGCTCAACTTTAACCAAGATTGCACTTCGGTCGAAACTATACATAAAATGTTTGAGCTCACTAGTAAACTCAGTAAAGTGCGCTACCGACTCATCGCTAGACTTGAAGTTTTTAAAAAAGCCCGGCCCCTTAGAACAGTAATAAATGTTACCAACAAAGCCAGCCGTCTTTCTAGCCAGACTAA
Organism: uncultured bacterium; assembly: GCA_903832035.1. Taxonomy (GTDB): domain Bacteria; phylum Patescibacteriota; class Saccharimonadia; order CAILAD01; family BJGX01; genus CAILAD01. The sequence goes on along the minus strand of CAILAD010000034.1, from coordinate 11,349 downwards.
AGTATATAATGTAGCCAGCAGTCTCATAGACGAAATAGAATGGTTCCCAACCGGCAGTCTTCTTAAACTCTGCCCACTCAGTAGAGTTATATATGTGTCCTTCGTCTGGATTGTTTTGAACTAGTTTATCCCAGTTGGCAACTTCATTTTCAGTTGCTTGTCGAATCACTTTCGACCACGCATTTTTCTATATGCTGTATAGAGCTGGTACTTAGCCTTATTTAGTGGCAAATCATAGGTTCCAATATTTTCAATAACCGTACCACCAAAGCCTTTTTTAAAACTACTCAAGCCAGCCCAGGGGTGGTTAGGTTCATCGGGTGGAGCAATACCCCAGAAGTCAAAACTTTTCATGCCAGCTGCCTTGGCATCGATTATCATCTGCCAAACGTTACTGACGGCCGCCTTGTATTGTCGGTTTAAAACCTGGTCATTTCCGGTATGGGCGTAGTAGCGAGTGCCGCCCCAGTCAAATACAAGTGAAATACTAGCTGGATTATCCTCGACGGAGGCTACGTAGAAACTCGCCACACCCTGGTCGACCAGGCTTTTGGCCATTTTTTCGTAGTACCAGTCGGGGTGATTGGTAATCTTGGCTCGGTCGGCAGTATCGTGTAGTAATTTAATGAAATTTGGTAAAACAGTTAGGTTGGTGGTCTGCTCAATTGTTATACCTCTTTTTTCACCAGTGTTTACTCTATTACGATGCCCAGACTCTAAGCCAGCTCTCAATTCTTCTTCAGACTTAGTTAGATCCAAAACAAGTGTATGGGCCGGTTCGACATCACCCACCTTCTTTCCACCTAGCTCAATAATTTCAGAGTCAGTAATATTTCCGACTGGCTCAACACGTACAAAATCTGCACCAAGATCACCACCCCTTATCTTGATCGACTCAATGGCTGATCGAGCATCACGCATTATGCTGGGACTATATTGAGCTAGCAGATAGCGCAGCCCGGCTGACTGCCTATTAAAAGCCAACCAGTACCAGTCAGGGCCTAATCCATAGAATGGCTGACGACCAATTGATGACTGAAAGTTAGCCCACTCCGAAGATTGCAAGACATGTCCACCTCTAGCTAGGATGGTTTCGTTCCAATTTTTAGGTAATTGCATAGCTATAATTGTACCAGCATATAATATGATTTGTCTGTAGAGACGCTTCATGACTAAGCTATTGTTATGATAAGATTGACCTATGAAAATATTAGCAATTGAGTCTAGTTGTGATGAAACAGCTGCAGCGGTGGTTGAATCAAGTAGTGCATTTGGTGGCAAGATACTAAGTAATGTTATTTCGAGTCAGATAGAAATTCATGCTCAGTATGGCGGAGTAGTGCCAGAAGTTGCCGCACGAAGTCATATTGAAGTCATAATACCGGTGATTGAACAGGCTCTAGGTGATGCCGGCTGTAACTGGGACGATATCGATGCCATTGCCACAACCAAAGGTCCGGGCTTGATCGGCTCACTACTGATTGGTGTGCTAACCGCTAAGACTTTAGCCGAAACAAAAAATAAGCCTTTAATCGGCGTGAATCATATTTTCGCCCACGGCTTCGCGGCTTTTTTAACAGATAATCAGCCCAACTTCCCCTTTTTGGCACTAACTGTATCTGGCGGACACACTACCCTCTCTTTATACAAGCAAGACCTAAGTCGTGAGATAATCGGCGAGACACTAGATGATGCTGCTGGTGAGGCCTTCGATAAGGTAGCAAAACTGCTTGGACTAACCTACCCAGGTGGGCCAGCGATTGGTAAGGCTGCTGAAAACGGCGACCCCAATAAGTATAAGTTTCCAGTGGCTAAATTAGGTCATGATAGTTTAGATTTTAGTTTCTCGGGTTTAAAAACTGCAGTTTTAAGACAAGTCCAGTCAATTACTGGGTTTAACCCCGGCAGTAACGACTTAAAGAAAACTTATGAACTAAGCAGTCAGGATGTGGCCGATATTGCAGCAAGTTTTCAAAGAGCTGTCATTAGTTCTCTTTTGGCCAACACGCTCAAGGCAAATCTGAGATTCAAGCCAAAAGGTATAGTTGTAGGTGGTGGCGTAGCTTGTAATACTGAGCTCAGAAATGAAATGTTAAAGGTTTTACCTAACGCAATATTTGTCCCGCCTGTATTATGTACTGATAACGCAGCGATGATTGGATCGCTAGCTCTGCAAATGGCTAAAAACGATATGTACACACCGGTTGCTAGTTTGAGCGCTGACTCTAGCTTAGAAACAATATAAAAAGCTCGGTGCTTATCTACTACCGAGCTTTTTATATTTACTATTAAACTTGTTTTAAAGCCGATATCTTAGCTTCAACAGCAGAATTTTGTGATTCGAGCTCAGACTTTTCTGATTCAGCCTGGCCTATAGTCTTTTCCTTTTCACTAATTGAGGCCTGTAGGTCTTTTAGTTCAGCTTCAAGCTTTGCGATAACAGATTTTATTTCTTCTTCAGCTTCTTTAAGCACTTCACTTTCGACCACTTCACTAGCTGCCATGGGCTTCTCTTCGGCTGGCTTTTCTTGGTCTGGCATTAATTCGCTAGCAGGGTGCACGCTATCGTGGTCACCCAAGGTGACAATTCCATGATCTGAATTTTCGGTCTCTTGCTCACGGGGGTGCACTGGTTCAAAAGATTGCGTAGGCATAATAACTGCGCTATCCATACCCTCTGGCTTGGTTTCGTTATCCAATTTAGATTTATCTTCATCAGCGTCAACACTGTTCATGCCCTCAAGCAAAGCAGCAGCATGGTCTTCGGTGGATGTAGTATCCTCTGGGTTTGCATCAGTATTATTTTCGACCGGTGCGCTTTCAGTTGTGGCTACTTGGGTTTCTTCTGGGGTGGCATCACCCTCTACTGCAGGAGTTTGGCTGGCTTCAGTAGTTGGGGCAACTTCAGAGACCGGCTCAGTGTCGGTTGAGGGGGCTGGAGTTTCTGAGACTGCTACAGGTGCATCCATAACCGCAGTTGCACCACCGGCATCAGGGGCGTCATAACGCATGTTAGCTACGCTATCACCTTCTATCATTGGGGCTCTTTGATCCCACTGTTCATCAATTTCTAACGGGCTGTATATGTCTTTTAGCACTTCACTCTCCTCTTTTTTTAAACAGACTACTTACTAAAACAAAATAGTTAACTATATTCTACCTAAGCATAAGCATGGATGTCAAATTTTATGGTGTGCAATTTATATCTGATAATGCTACAATTTTTATATCAATGAAAAGTGCTGAGTTACCAAAAAACTATAACCCATCTGATTATGAATCAGCCATATTTGATTTATGGCAAAAAAATAGCGCTTTCGAGCCAAACTCTGGCGTAAAGAATAAAAATAAGAAGCCGTTTAGTATTATAATGCCACCACCCAATGCTAACGGCTCACTCCACGCCGGTCATTTGATGTACGTTGTTGAAGATATCGCCACTAGATTTGCTCGAATGCAAGGCCGGCCTACGCTATGGCTTCCAGGTACTGATCACGCCGGAATCGAGACCCAGTTTGTTTATGAGCAACTCTTAGCTAAGAAAAACTTAACCAGACACGACTTAGGCCAGGACAAGTTTTACAAGGAAGTAGATGCGTTTGTTAGAGGACAACAACACAATATAGTAAGTAGCTTCCAGTCGATGGGTTTTTCGGCAGACTGGGATAAGCTTAAATTTACCCTGGATGACGATATTACAGAAACAGTTTTTGACACCTTCAAGCGCTTGCACGATGATGGATTGATTTATCGTGGCAATAGGATTGTAAACTGGGATCCAGTTACCCAGTCGGCCTATGCAGATATTGAAGTTACCCACATTGAGCGCGAAGACGAGCTTTACTATCTGGACTACGGAACTTTAGTGATCGCCACCACTCGTCCTGAAACAATATTTGCTGATGTAGCAATCGCCGTTAATCCAGCCGATGATAGGTATAAAGATTTGGTAGGTGGTTTAGCGACGATACCCTTAGTAGACAGGGGTATACCAGTAATTGCCGATGATCATGTCGAGTTTGATTTTGGTACTGGTGCGCTAAAAGTCACTCCAGGTCATGACAGAAATGACTATGAAATCGGCCTGAGACACGACTTGCCCCAGATCACCGTTATAGATTTTGCAGGTAATATGATAAATGTTCCTGAAGATTATGCCGGTCTCTCCGTAGAAGAAGCCCGAAAAAAAGTAGTCACAGCCTTGGAAGCGGCTGGTAAGTTAATTAAACGAGAACCCATTGTCCACTCTGTCGCTATTCAGGATCGCAGCAAGGCCGTTATAGAGCCTTTAATCACTGAACAGTGGTTCATGCGTGTGACTGAATTAAACAAGCCTGTTATTGAGGCTATCGAGCGCGACGAGGTTAAGTTTTACCCCAAACGATTTAAGAAAATCGCCTTAGAGTGGCTCAAAAATGAACATGACTGGTGCATTAGCCGGCAAATTTGGTGGGGTATTCGTATACCAGTTTTTTACAAGACATCTACTGACAGTACGAAAAAGGACTATATAGTGGCGGTCGACGAGAAGGAGGCCATCGAATATTATGGCGCAGGTAATTACCGGGCTGAAACGGATACTTTTGACACCTGGTTCTCTTCTGGGCAATGGCCATATGCAACCCTACTTGCAACTGATGATTTTGACCAGTTCTACCCTACTTCAACTATGGCAACCGCGCGGGATATATTACACAAATGGGTAACTAGAATGATAATGTTTGGTATCTATAAAACTGGCAAAGTTCCATTTGAGAATGTTTACCTTTGGGGTATGGTTACAGATGAAAAGGGTCAGAAGTTATCCAAGTCCAAAGGTAACTATGAAGACCCAATGAAAATCACAGCCGAGTATGGCACTGATGCGCTAAGACTAGCCCTCTCTATTGGCATCACACCTGGAAACGATGGCAAAATCTCCCAAGAAAAGATTAAAGGCTATAGAAACTTCTGCAACAAGACGTGGAACGTGTCTCGTTATATCTTAGCTAATACTTCAGATATGAAAACGTTAAAGACCCCAGAACTGCTCTCCTCTGCTGATCACTGGATGGCCCTTGCTCTTAATGAGGCTATCGTCAGTGTGACAAAAGATATTGAAAATTATCGTTATTCAGAAGCTGGCCAAGCCACCTACTCTCTACTTTGGGATAAATTAGCTGATCAGTATATCGAGTATTCTAAGCAATCCACTAACCCTGAAATGCTAGCCTACTGTTTAGATATAGTTTTACGTCTACTCCATCCCTTCGCACCATTCGTGACCGAAGCTATTTGGCAGCAGCTACCATGGAAAGAATCTATCTTAATTACCGAAGAGTGGCCGAATGTAATACTAAAACCCGACGTAGCAGCATCAAAAAACTTTGAACTCGAGATAATAGAGGTATTGTCTGCCAGACAAAAACAACAAGACAGCGTTCAGCTAGCTAAATTAAATAAAGAAATTAAAGCTAAGAAAAATCTTTTACTCCTCATCGAAGCTAAGCTTGCCAATCAAAGTTTTGTAGAAAATGCACCAGCTAGTCTTGTAGAAGGGGAGAGGTCTAAATTAAAACAAACCCAAAATGAACTAACCGACCTCGAGGTAGCAGTTGAAAACATCAAAGTCTCAGAATAGATTTACCCTAATTGCAGCGGTAGTTTTATTGATCTCCGCGTTGTTAATAATTATTTCGATACCAAGCATTAATAGCTACAGACGAAGTATAGCTAGTCGACTAGTGGCTAGTTCAAAGAATCAAAAAGATATAAAAAAACAACTTAATTTACTTGAGCAGGCCCATCTAATGGATAGCCAAAATACCGAAGCTACAGATAACTTAGTGAATTTTTGGCTAGATAGAGGAGAAGTGAATAGGGCCATCAATGTCTACAAGTCTTCGAAAAATCCAGATTACGACAAGATTGGTAATTTGGCCCTAGAGGCTCAAGACTACAGTAAGGCGCTGTCTTACTTTAAGAAATCAACGGCGGGGCGTGAGACTTCAACTAGTTTGGTGGGTGAGTCAGAAGCCCAGTTCAACTTAGGCCATAATTCAGAGGGCTGCAGTAAGGCGGTGTCAGCAAGTAAGTTGGGTCTATCAAACCAAGCTGCTAAGTCTGCCCTACAAGTTTGCATAATTCTTGATCCAACTCAGAGTGAAGCGGCTAGCTTGGTGCCAAAATTAACAATGTCTGGCGATAGAGAGCAGGGGTATTTCCTTCTAGCTAATAAAATATTTAAGGTGGGGGAGAGTAAGCTTAGTTCTGTAGCGGATAAATCAGCAAATGACTGGCTAACTCTATGCAAATTATCTGCAGCACGAGGCGCCATCGACGAGTCAATAGTAAGATGCACCGAAGGCTATAAGTTAAATAGCTCAAACACCTTACTAAATAGTGAACTTCAGAAACTCTATGATTTAAAGAGCGTACCATCGCAGTCTAATGAATTTGCTAATAAACTAAAACAGCTACAATTTTTAGACTACAGATAAGCATAGCCATGTTTCACACGAACCAGATTTGAGATACCGTTTGCTATGTGTTCGTTAGAAGCCTGGCATACTTGGAAGTAGTGTAATTTTAATGTATAATTGTGCAAGTCAGTTCTCGATATGGAGAGGTACCCAAGTGGCTGAAGGGGCTGGTTTGCTAAACCGGTAGAGGGGAGCAATCCCCTGCGAGGGTTCGAATCCCTCCCTCTCCGCCATATCAAAAAACTGAATGGAGAGGTGCCCGAGTGGTTGAAGGGAACAGTCTTGAAAACTGTCAGGCTCGCAAGGGTCTCGTGGGTTCGAATCCCACCCTCTCCGCCAGAAGGTATAGAATCCGAGAATTCTCGGATTTTTTGTTATCTGTAGTTTAATCACTTTTACTCAAGCTAATTTATCGTGACTCGAGTGGTACCTCAGCGCAAAAGCTGTTAATACAAATTGTTTGAGTATCGACTTTTTTGAATATTTAAATCATAATAGTAATTAAATATGCAAGACAATAATTCCCCCAATAATAAGTCCAGCTTCACACCGGCCCCTAACCCTTTTAATAAAAGTACAGTCAGTCCTGAAGATATCCCGGCCGTGGTAGATAATGACATTACACCTGAACAAGAACAAGAAGAGCTGCCAAATAGTGATACTCAGGAGGTTGAGTTTGTGGGTAAGAAAGCTGAAGAAAAACCAGAAAGTGGGACTCAAGAGCCTCAAAAAAAGAAATCGGCAGTCGCCAGCTTTTTTGATCCAGGCCTAAAAAAAGAGAAGAAAACAGAGGAGAACTTAAATGAGCCTAATGTTGAAGAGCAGATCCTGATGGTCTGGCAGGCGTCGGAGTTTGTACAAACACACAAGCCTGCTGGATGGTACCTAGGCTTCGCTGCCTTCTTACTCGCCCTTATTGTAGTAGCTATATTTACCAAGCAGTACATCACTGTAGGGCTCTTCGTGATAATGGGAATAGCTATACTAATATACGCCAACAGGCCACCCAGGGTGTTGCGCTACCAGGTCAGTAATTACGGAATATACATAGGTGAAAAAAAATATCTTTACGATGACTTTGCCTCATACTATGAAACCTCAGATTATGGCCAAACAGTACTGGAACTAGTCCCGAACAGAAGGTTTGGTACCTTGGTTAGTTTACCTCCAGCTGAGCACCAGTTAGAGCAGCTAGAAGATGTGCTTAGTAAAATGCTGCCAAAGGTTCAGAACAAGGAAGATATTATAGATAGATTGTTTAGGTCCCTGAGGTTCTAGACCTGGATTATTATCTGGTTTTAATCTATAATAGGGGCTCAAGCGCCCGTAGCTCAGCTGGATAGAGCGTCAGTTTGCGGTACTGAAGGTCGTAGGTTCAAATCCTGTCGGGCGCACCAGAATTTATATAAAAGTGACTAGTTTTATAAATGGCACAGGCCATAAGTAACTAGTCATTTTTTGTTTATCTAAACCTGGATTTAAAAAGTGCTTCGTACTTTCCGAAACGTCTTGCTGATCATATTTATTGCCTTTATTTCGATGCCAAGCTTTGGTACTATTACGCTTAACATATTCTGGGCGGCAATAGCTGCTATCGCCCTCCTGCAGCTTATATTTACCCGCTGAGGTGACACTTAGTTTAGCGCAAGCAAATATTACTTTTTAAAAAGAAGCAGAGTTTGACCCATCCAATTAGTAAGTAGATATTTGCCCAAGTACTAGCCGCAGCCCAAGATTTTTTTGTATGATGGTATTATCTAGATATGGAGAGGTGGCCGAGTGGTTGAAGGCGCTGCTCTCGAAAAGCAGTATGCGACGCAAGTTGTATCGAGGGTTCGAATCCCTCCCTCTCCGCCAGTTTTTTTTGTGTTTATTACATAATTAAATTACAATAAGAATTATGAAAACTACAGCAACCTCAATATTGGCTTCACTAATTACAATGTTACTAATTGATGGCGTATGGCTCACCACGATGTCGAAGCGCTTCTATAGCACTCAAATAAGTCACCTCATGGCAAGTAAGCCTAGTCTGCTTCCCGCAATTATATTTTATATTATATATGCAGTAGCCCTAGGATTAATCGTAGTTATGCCTGCAGCAAATGATTCTCAGCCCTACACTAAGGTATTTTTACTTGGATTACTCTTTGGGCTAGCTGCGTATGGCACCTATGACCTCACCAACCAGGCTACATTAAAAAATTGGCCAACTATTGTTACTATCGTAGACTTGGCTTGGGGTGGCCTGCTAACTGGCACAGTAGCAGTTATAGCTACTTACATAACGAAGTATTTTTCTTAATTTAAAAGGGGGGTAATATAATGTCCATACTTTGGCGTAACTATCTACTCTCGTCTGAATTGCTACTAGCTTTTTTGCTACTGTGTTTTATTATCTCCATAGTTAAAAAGCGTAATGATATTGCTGATGTTGCTTGGGGTCTTGGGTTTTTATTAGTAGCTATTTTCTCGTACTACCTGGGCGGGTTAACAGCCGACCTTGGTTTACTATCAACAACCCTTGTCACAATATGGTCGATTAGACTTGCCACGCATATTTATCTACGTAACAAAAATCGTGACGAGGACCCGCGCTACAAAGTCTGGCGAGAGCAGTGGGGCAAGTGGTTTTATCCGCGATCATTTATGCAAGTGTTTTTATTACAAGGCGCATTACTGCTGTTAGTTATTAGTCCGGTGGTAATAACTAACACATTCCGGGTTACTTCAATCGGCTGGGTAGCGGTGCTTGGCTTTACTATATGGATTGTTGGATTTCTCTTTGAATCTGTTGGCGATCTACAGCTCAAAAGGTTTATTAAAAATCCAAATAACAAAGGTAAGATTATGCGTTACGGTCTGTGGCGATACACAAGACACCCCAACTACTTTGGCGAGGTGACACAGTGGTGGGGGCTTTGGGTAATAGCTCTTAGCTCGCCTTATGGCTGGCTGGGTATTATCGGACCAATAACTATCACCATATTGATATTAAAAGTCTCAGGCGTGCCTCTATTAGAGCGTCAGATGGCAAAGAACCCAGAGTTTAAAGACTATGTGAGCAAGACTAGTGTTTTTATACCTCTGCCACCCAAAAATAATAATAATAATAATTCAAGGAAAAAATGAACGAAAATAAATACAGTTGGAACCTAGACGACATAGTAAGTCTTGAAAGCTATCAAGACCTTTTTGATAAAACAAGAAAAGGAATAGATGAAATAGTAGATTTCTTTGAAGCGAAAATGTACCCGGCTATGACTGCAGAAAATTTTATAGAATTTACCAGGATGCGGGAAGCAGATATTGGGGGTATGCATAGACTAAGTTCTAGGGCCGACCTAATGGAGTCGACTAACCAAGATGATAAGCTGGCCCTAAAACTGAAAAACCAGCTCAAGGACCTCCATATCTATCATAGTGAAAAAGCTCAAAAGATATCGCAGTGGCTAATGGGAAAAAGCGTTGAAGATAAGGAGTTACTAGATGACGATAATGCTAGACGATTATTTGCCTCAACTCCTGATTTAGAATTTTCCTTCAATTACAGCCGTGGCTTATCTGAACATATGCTTACAGAAAAAGAAGAGAACCTAATTATCGCCAAGGATGGTAATGGTATATCAGTTATAAATGATTTGCGGGATATCACTGAAACGGGGTTTAGGTTCCACTTCAAACCAGAAGGAAGAAAAAAAGAGATAAAAGAGACTCTCGCCGAAATTAATGCCTTAACTTATTCTCCAGATGCTGCGGTACGAAAAGAAGCCTATAGGGCTAGATTTTATGAGTACTCTAAAAATATAGACAAGTTCTTTGTTATTTACCAAGCAATCGTCAAGGATTGGAATTATGAAGCCAAGATACGTAATTATCCAACCGCAATAAGCATGCGTAATTCTAGCAATATGGTAGGTGATGGCGCAATTGAAACCCTGGTAGATGTCTGCACTAAAAATAATGAAATATTTCAAAGGTTTTTTAAGTATAAGGCTAAATTGTTAGGCATAGAAAAGCTTACCAGATTTGATATCTATGCACCTCTAGGCGAAGACGGTAGTAGCATCAGCTTTGAGGATGCTAAAAAGACTGTCCTAGAAGCATTTGAAGAGTTTAGCCCGGATTTTGCTAGTAAAGCTAAAGAAATAATAGATGCTAACCATATTGATTCCCACCCGGCAGCGAGCAAGAGGGGTGGAGCGTTTTGTGCGACCGTCGCCCCATCAATAAAGCCTTATGTGTTACTGAACTTCTCAGGTAAAACTAGAGATGTTTCTACGCTTGCCCACGAACTAGGTCATGGCGTACATAGTTTATATGCCGCAGGTAATAGTATACTAACTCAACATCCGCCACTACCTTTAGCAGAGACTGCATCAACTTTCGCCGAGATGGTCCTCTTTGAAAAATTACTAGATAAAACTAATGATAATGAAAAAAAGAAGTTGATGTTGGCTGATAAAATTTCTGATAGTTACGCATCGATTGTTAGGCAGAATTATTTTATAAAATTCGAGATTGAAGCACATAAAAAGTTGCAAGAGGGCATTACTGAGCCAGAGTTATCTGCGATGTGGTTAGATACACTCCATGATCAGTTTGGTGATAGCGTTGAGGTAGATGATATGTTCCGTCACGAATGGGCCTACATAGCACATATCCACCACACACCATTTTATTGCTATGCATATAACTTTGGAGAGCTACTAAGTATGGCTTTATACAAAAAATATAAAGATGAGGGTGAGGTGTTCATACCTAAGCTACAGCAGATCCTTTCTGCGGGCGGGTCAGAAGAACCGGCCAAAATACTAGCCATGGTAGGTGTAGATATGACTAGCGCTGATTTTTGGCAGAGTAGCTTCACTATAATCGAAAGCTGGGT
>CAILAD010000033.1 GCA_903832035.1 uncultured bacterium | reverse complement strand
TTGAAACAACCAAGTTTAGTTACAAAACTGTACTGGATTATCTAAGGCACCAGGCTTATCTAACTAAAGGAGTACGAATAAGCTTAGTTGATGAAGCTGATAAACGTAGCTACGCCTTTTACTTCGAGGGAGGTATTAATAGTTACGTAGGACACTTAAACAAAGGTAAGGAATCTCTAAACCAGCCAGCATTTTACGTTGATAAAACCGTTGGTGAAGTTAATGTTGAAATTGCTTTGCAATATTGCGATAGCTTCAATGAACAGCTAAAGGCCTTTGCCAATAACATTGCAAACCCCGAAGGAGGAACGCACGTCGTAGGTTTTCGTTCGGCCCTGACCCGTGTAATTAATGAGTACGCTCGCAAAAACGGCCTAGTTAAGGAAAAGGAAGAAAATCTAACCGGGGATGACGTCCGTGAAGGATTAACCGCGGTAATATCTGTAAAATTACCCGAACCCCAGTTTGAAGGTCAGACTAAGGCAAAACTTGGTAACCCGGAAATACGTACTGTAGTTGAAAAAGTACTAAACGAGTACTTTAGTTATTATCTTGAAGAAAACCCTAACGAAGCTAGGAAAATTATTGGCAAAGGTCTACTGTCTGCTCGCGCCCGCCTTGCCGCCCGCGCTGCCCGTGATAGCGTAATACGTAAGGGTGCGCTTGAAGGTATGACCTTGCCTGGTAAACTCGCTGACTGCAGCAGTAAAGATGCTGAAAAAAGTGAAGTCTATTTAGTAGAGGGTGACTCAGCCGGTGGATCTGCCAAGCAGGGCCGGGACCGTGAATTTCAAGCCATATTACCACTCCGCGGAAAGATCCTTAATGTTGAACGTGCCCGTCTTGATAAGATGCTCGCCAATAATGAAGTAAAGAACTTGATAATTGCCATGGGTACTGGAATAGGTGAAACATTTGACATCTCAAAGCTTCGCTACCACCGAATAATAATTATGACTGATGCCGATGTTGATGGTGCTCATATCCGTACCCTACTACTCACTTTCTTTTATCGCCACTTCACCGAACTAGTTTTGGCCGGAAAAATATATATTGCTCAGCCTCCACTCTACAAAGTTAGTTCTGGCAAAACCAAGGAGTATGCCTACTCCGACTTAGAAAAAGATAATATCATAGCCAAAATATCTTCACTTAAAGAGGAAGCTAAGAAGGTTAAGGCCGGCAAGGAAGCTGCCTCGAAAAAAGATGTTGAGACCGCCAAGGACTTAGCTGAAGTTGCGGTTGAGGCTGAAGTATCTGAGTCAGCTGATGATGAAGTTCAAAAAATATCTGGCGTAAATGTACAACGGTATAAAGGTCTGGGTGAGATGAATCCCGACCAGCTATGGGAAACTACTATGGATCCAGCAAATAGAGTGCTTTTAAAAGTTACCGTTGATGATGCTGAAAAAGCTGACGCCATTTTTAATAAACTCATGGGTGAAGAAGTATCACTTCGAAAGAACTTTATTCAGACCCACGCCAAGAGTGTTGAGAATTTAGATATATAGGAATAATATGAGCGATAAAAATACACCAAATCCAGAAGAAATTAAAAATACCGAAGAGCCAGAAGCTAAAGTTTTAGCTGTCGGCCAGGGTGAGCCCGTAAAAACAGAGTTCGGACTTATTGCTCCCCAGACAATTGAGGGTGAAATGGAGAAGAGTTACCTTGATTACGCCATGAGCGTAATTGTGAGTCGTGCTCTTCCGGATGTTCGTGATGGGATGAAACCTGTTCATCGAAGAATCCTGTATGCCATGCATACTTTAGGCCTTCGAAGTAATGCAAAGTTCCGTAAATCAGCAACCGTAGTCGGTGAAGTTCTAGGTAAGTACCATCCGCATGGTGATACTGCCGTGTATGATGCCATGGTTCGTATGGCTCAAGATTTTAGTATGCGTTACATGCTAGTTAATGGTCAGGGTAACTTTGGTAGTATGGACGGTGATGGAGCAGCTGCCATGCGTTACACCGAAGCTAAAATGACTAAAATTTCTGAAGAAATGCTAGTTGATATCGATAAAGACACTGTCGATTTCATGCCCAACTATGATGGATCACAAAATGAACCAAAGGTTTTACCGGCTAAAGTACCAAACTTGCTTCTTAATGGTGTTCAGGGTATTGCCGTTGGTATGGCAACCAATATCCCAACCCATAACTTAACTGAAATTGTCGACGGCGTACTTTACCTAATAGATAATCCTGAGGCTGGAGTGGCTGATCTAACTAAGATTATCACAGGCCCAGACTTCCCTACCGGCGGTATAATTTTTGATGATGGTGGTATTGCTCAGGCCTATGGCACTGGTCGCGGATCAATTACAATGCGCGCGGTAGCTGATATTGTCGAAGACAGCCGTGGTCGCGAACGTATTATAGTCACAGAGGTACCCTACCAGACTAATAAATCTAGTCTAGTAGAGAAGATTGCAGAACTTGTTCAATCTAAAAAGATAGTTGGAATATCTGATTTGAGAGATGAGTCAGGTAAAGAGGGTGTGCGAATTGTTATCGAACTAAAAAAAGACGCCTATTCTGGAAAAATCCTAAACCAGCTCTATAAAATGACTGGCATGCAAACTGCCTTCCATGTAAATATGCTTGCCCTTGTTGATGGTATTCAGCCAAGGGTCTTAAACCTAGAGATGGTATTACGTTACTACCTAGATCACCGAAAAGTAGTAGTTCGGAGACGTACTGAATTCGAACTAAGAAAAGCTGAAGATAGGTCTCACATACTAGAAGGTCTAAAAATTGCCCTAGATGAAATAGATAAGGTCATTAGTACTATACGAGGCAGCGCCACCCAAGATGAAGCTCGAGCTAACTTAATTACTCAATTTAAACTCACAGAGCTTCAAGCCAATGCAATTTTAGCTATGCAACTCAGAGTCTTGGCTGGACTAGAACGTAAAAAAATTGAAGATGAGTACAATGAATTACAAAAGCTAATCAAAAAACTCAAGGAAATCCTCAGTAGCGAAGCAAACATTCTAAAAGTTATACGCACTGAGCTAGAAGAAATAAAAGAAACCTACGGTGATGATCGAAAGACTAAGATTATTAAAAAGGCCATCGGAAACTTTAGTGAAGAAGATTTAATTCCTGACGAAGAAGTAGTCGTAACACTCACCAAGGGTAACTACATTAAACGTATCGCAAGCAGTACCTATGCCAGCCAGGGCCGTGGTGGTAAAGGTAAAATCGGTATGGCAACTAAGGAAGAAGATATTGTAGAGCATGTTTTACAGTGCTCAACACACGCCACCTTGTTATTTTTTACCAGTCTCGGGCGAGTATTCAAACTAAAGACCTATGAAGTACCGGCTGCTAGCCGAACTGCCAAGGGCCAGTCTATTGCTAATATCATAAATCTTGGACCAGATGAAAGAGTCACTTCGATGTTGAGTCTTAAAAAAGATGAACCAACACAGTTCTTATTTATGACCACTCAAAAAGGTGTGATTAAGAAGACTAAAATTGAGGACTTCAACAATATTCGAACAAGTGGAATCATATGTATAAAACTAGATTCAGGTGACCAACTAAACTGGGTAAAGAAAACTACTGATGGAGATGACGTAATAATCTCGACTGCCAAAGCTCAAGCCATTCGCTTCAAGGAGTCTGATGCTAGACCGATGGGACGAGCTACACGTGGTGTTAGAGGAATTAGACTAAGAGCCGACGATGCCGTTGTAGGAATGGATGTAATTGGTAGCGATGAAGGTAAGTTATTGGTTGTGACTGAGAATGGTTACGGTAAGATTACTCGAACTGAACAGTTTACTTCACACAACCGTGGAGGGGTTGGTATTAAAGCGGGTAAGACTACTCCGAAGACCGGCAATACTATAGATGTACGAATTGTTTCTGATATGGACGGGGACGTGCTACTTATATCCAAACAGGGCCAGGTGATTAGATTAAAAATAAAAGGAATTCCTTTAATTGGCCGAGCTACTCAAGGAGTTAGAATAATGCGCATGAAGGCTGGCGATCTTATTGCTTCAGTCGCACTACTTCAGTCTGATAAGATTATTGAAGAAGCTCAACCACAAAAAGACAAGTAGTTTATATAATTTATAGATACTAGGGTATAATTTAAGCATAAGGTTATTATGTTAAATCCCCTACCCAAAAAGATACTTAAGAGGTTGAGTAGTTATCATATCAGTCCAATGATGATGCTTGATGAACTAGACTTGCGAGCCGGTGACCATGTTTTAGAAATCGGTCTACCAGTCGGTTTTTTCGCGCCTGCTATATTAGAAAAAGTCACTAAAAAGGGGCTAGTTTATGTTGCCGCTCCAAACGAAGAAATGCTATCAATATTAAGGCATTTATCACATCACTCAAATTTTCGAACTGCGATAATTGACCAACTTATTAACGGTAAAGTTATTATGGAGAGTTCACTAGATGTGGTGATATTTACCAATATCCTCTCTAAGTCAGTATCACCAGATAGTCTCGCAAAATCTATAAGTAAGTACTTGAAGCCAGAAAGCCAGATTGTGCTAATTGACTGGGATACAAAGAGCCAAAAAGTTGGGCCCGAGATGGGCCAGCGAGCCAGTCGTGAAGAGGCAATTAGGCTATTTAAGGGTGCTGGTTTTGTGTTTCAGCGAATTCTAACTACACCAGGTTACCATTATGGCTTAGTATTTAGCTTGCGCTAAAGGCTACAAACTTATAGTATATTAAGTATAAGAGGAGTTTAGGGGGATGAATATTACACCGTATCTATATGTGCCATTTGCAGCTTGGGCGATAGCTCAGTTAATAAAATTTAGTATTTCTTTAATTAAGGGTGAAGCAGATCTTAAGTATCTCTATGCCAGCGGCGGAATGCCGAGTGTGCATTCGGCAGTAGTTTGTAGTCTAACGGCCTGGGCCTTTATTGCAGGCGGAGTGGACTCTCCCCTGTTTGGAATAACTGCTGTTATTGCAGCAATTGTTATGTATGACAGCTTTGGGGTGCGCCGGAGTGCCGGCGAGCAAGCCAGGACTTTAAATCAATTAATCAGTGATTTATCCAATACTGGCGGTATAAAAAATACCAAAGACTACAATGAGCTAAGAGAGATACTTGGTCATAAGCCACTCGAGGTCATTATTGGTGCAGCACTCGGAGTATTTATTGCAGCATGTTTTGGCCGACAACAACTAGCTAGCTCATACCCATTCTTGTTTAAAGTACCGAATCTAAACCAGGCTAAGATTATCATGGTCGTGGGTATTGTTATGATAATATCGGCAATTGTTAAATACTACTTCGTTGCCAAGAGTAAGAAATATAGAAGTAGCAGCAAGGTCCTTAACAGTCTTTTTATGGTTAGTGGAGCGGCTGGGGTAGCATTCTCGCTAATCGGCATCTACGCTTATGAAAGTGTTTTAACATCTTTAGCGGAATGGTATCTAGTAATATTGGTATTCTCGGCTTGGCTACTGGCTAGTATTATTTACATATTTATATATCTATTCAACAAGCCATATGGAGTCGCAACTAAAGGACAAAACCGTAAAGAAGAATGGCTAAAAAAAGCTAAGCCCAAAAAAAAGAGAAAGTAGTCATTCGGTACTTCCAAAAAAAACTATTGACTACAGATGTAACTATAGGTTACAATTACTTCAGATTTGATAGACCAAATATAACTTGGTTATCTTAGAAACAAAATTACTTACAGCCTAAAGACACAAAGGGGTTGCGGGTATTTGTTTCTTTGCTCGTTGGAGGTCGTTCAAATTGAAACTTAATATGTGAAATGTGTCAGCAGCCTGTAAATTTTAAATTTACAAGGTTACTTGTAATTTCTTTGAGAAACGATAACGAACCATAAATAGTTCAGTATTAAATCTCTTCAGTTGAATTTAGTTTCAACAATTTTTTGGAGAGTTTGATCCTGGCTCAGGATGAACGCTGGCGGCATGCCTAACACATGCAAGTCGAACGGTTCCGATTTATCGGAACAGTGGCGGACGGGTGAGTAACACGTTGGTACCTTCCCCGGAGTGGGGGA
>CAILAD010000032.1 GCA_903832035.1 uncultured bacterium | reverse complement strand
GCTTATAAAAATACAATCCAATCGGTAAAAATAGCCAGAGTGCTATAAAGCGATAAATTATTGTTATCGAAAAAGCTAAATCAAACGGAATATTAAGACCGACAAAAGTTGCTACCATGCCAGCTTCATAGACCCCTACTCCAGCCGTAACAACAGACGCCATAGAGGTTATAAGTGCTATAACATAAGCAGCAATAACAATACCCGGGTTTACAACCTTACCGAAGGCCAGAAAGACTACGTAGATAGTTGCGATATCCCAAACGATCATCATGCATGCGTAGTAGAATGGTTTACCGAGCGAGGCGTAGTTACTTTTTAAAAACGTTACAGATTCATGCAGCTGGTCGATAAATTTACCTATTCGTTTCTTGCCGTATGGTCTCTTTCTAAAAATCCTAAGAAGCCAATTGATTGGTTTAGCGGAATATATGGCCAGGTTCTCAACGGTGTCGGGACTAAACAGGAAGGTTAAAAAGCCAACACTAACAAGTGTAATGACTATTAAAAATAAAATTATAATCCGCGAACTCACACGAATAACTTGGTTAGATAGTAACAGCATCATAATACCAAGACTAAGAGCTAACAGGTAGGCAGCAAAGCTTAAAATATACCAGCTAAGTTGGGCTAGAGTACTTTTAGATGTATCTATCTTGCCATCCAGGGCCTTTCTAATATATGAAATACCAGATATACCACCAGACGGGAAGACAATATTCACAAAGTTCATCGTTACTGTTGCTTCGGTTAGCCGATTAAAATTTAGTTTTTGATCAAATATTGCAAAGAACTTTTCGAAGTATTTTGCATTAGCTCGGTAGTACAGATACCTCAGCGGTATAGTCAAAAGTAGAAACCACCAAGTTACGCTAGAAAATAACTGCCGAAATGATTGGACATGACTAAATTGTCCGTAAGCTAGAACAACAATAACTACAATAGCTACAAAGAACCCGAAGTGTCTTAATTTCATAAATATATTGTACCTCATTATCGTAAGATTTTAACTCATCAGCTATAATGAAGTAATGAAACAGATTGCAATTATTGGACGCGAGAGGAATCTAGCCCTAGCTGAGCTAGAGACTGTATTTGGTGCAGTCGAGCCAATTCTCGATGATGTAGTGGCAATTAAAGATGAAAACAGCACCTCAATAGACCGTCTTGGCTCGGTTATAAAAATCGGTAAAATAGTAGCGACCACCCAGGACATGTTTAAATTAGAATCACTTATTACGGCCGAGCTAGAGCGCCAGGTGTTAGAGGATAAAAAAACTAGTATCGACTTTGGTGTAAGTATCTACGCAGATAAATACAACCCTAAAGACTACAGAAGATTAGTTATAAATATCAAAAAACTTTTGCAAAAAAGTAAGATTAAATCTAGGTTTGTTCTTCCTAAATCACTACAACTTAATGCCGCCCAGGTCAAACACAACAAATTGCTCCGTAAGGGTTCAGAAATCATGGTGATAATTAGTGATCGCACCATTACGATTGCTAAGACTGAACAAATTCAGAATATCGACAGCTACAGTCTGCGAGATTTTGGTCGGCCCAATCGCAATATGCAAGTGGGTATGTTTCCTCCAAAACTTGCCCAGATAATGCTTAATTTAGCCCAAGCCGAAGAAAGCGCCACTATCTATGACCCTTTCTGTGGCAGTGGTGTTGTACTACAAGAAGCCATGCTTATGGGTCGGGTTGTTTGGGGTTCGGATATAGCCGAAAAAATGGTCAGAGCTAGTGTGGAAAATATCCATTGGCTTCAAAATGAATACCGCATAGACGGAGAATTTAAGGTATTCGAAGCCGACGCCACCAAGCTAGATACAACTCCAGATAAAAAATACAGTATCGTAACTGAAGGTTATTTAGGAAAAATGTACTCACAAACAGTAACTAGCGACGAAATTGCCACTCAAAAATCTGAACTTTCAAAAATTTATCTCGGTTTTTTGGATAAAATCATCTCACTGGAACAAACACCAGAATCGGTGGTGATCACTATTCCCTGTTGGCAAACAAAATCAGGTCTAGAAGCCCTGAATATTATTGACCAAATAGAAAAACTAGGCTATACTATAAAGCAGTTTAAGTCAGTTCGCACACTTGATCTAATCTATAAAAGAGAGAAACAGGTGGTGGGGCGACAAATACTGGTCTTGAGACCAAAAAATAGTATTAAGAAAGGTAAGTAATGTCACATACAAAAGCCGGCGGTTCAACAAAAAACGGCCGCGATTCACAATCTAAAAGACTTGGAGTAAAACTTTTTGGTGGCCAAGATGTAAGCTCTGGCGATATTATCGTACGTCAAAGAGGTACAAAATTTGAACCAGGCGTTGGTGTAGGTACCGGAAAAGACTTTACAATATATGCTATGCAGTCCGGTAAAGTTCAGTTTTCACAGGCCCGCAAACAAGCCTTTACAGGAACAAAAAAGCGCAAGACCGTCGTTAGCGTAGTCTAATTATTTAACACTATAAAACACCATCTCTATAAGCTAGATGGTGTTTTTTGTTTCCAGCGGCACACTAGAAGCTAGGCTATTTTTGCGATGCGAGGATGCTGCGATAAAATCTTTAAATAGTGGATGGGGCTTATCGGGTCGAGACTTATACTCTGGATGGAACTGGCAGGCAACGAAAAATGGATGATTATCATGCTCGATAATTTCCACTAAATCATTTTCGGAATTAATTCCACTAATAATTAGACCGGCCGACTGTAAAACCTCGCGGTAGTCATTATTAAATTCGAAGCGATGCCGGTGCCTTTCCATAATCTTTTTAGTGCCATAAGCTAAGTAGGCACGGGACTTAGGGTCAATATTACACTTGTAGTTACCCAGTCGCATACTACCGCCTAGGTCCACCCCAACCTGATCGGGCATAATGTGAATTACTTTATGATCAACTGTTTCATCCATCTCACTAGAATTAACGCTATCTGTGCCTAAAACGTGCCTAGCAAATTCAATTACAGCAATCTGCATACCTAGACATAATCCTAAGTAAGGCAACTTGTTCTCTCGAGCAAAACGGGCGGCCTTAATCTTGCCTTCAACCCCACGTTTTCCAAAACCACCCGGTACAACAATGCCATCCACGTCGTTGAGCTCTCCCACAATCAATTCATCATCTTCGGCATTTATCCATTTAATATTAACACTTAGATTGTGGTGCCAGCCGGCTGAACGGAGCGCCTCAAAAACACTCATATAGGTATCCTCGTGGTTCATGTACTTAGCAATAATTCCGACTGTAATTTCTTTTTTAGACTTAGTTATTTTCTGGACTAAATCATCCCACTGCTCTAGCTGGGCCTTTTTCTTGCCAAGCTTCAACTTACTGGTGATATAATCACCGATCCCGCTTTCCTCCATCCGGATCGGCACCTGATAGACAGTCTGAGCTGTTTCAAGCGCCACTATGGCATCTTTATCCACATCACAATACAAACTCATCTTGTCGAGAGATTCAGCGTTAATGGGGTGGTCGGTGCGAACAAACAGCAGGTCTGGCTGAATACCAGCTTCGCGAAGATCTCGAACGCTGTTTTGGGCCGGTTTGGTCTTAAGTTCTTTACTGGCTGCCATGTATGGCAAGAATACTAAGTGGGCGTATAAGACATTATCCTCCCCTACCTTGCGGCGCATCTGCCTAATAGCTTCTATAAAGGCCATGGCTTCATAATCCCCAACCGTACCACCAATTTCAACAATGTGAATGTCTGAGCCACGTCCAGCCTCGATAATGCGTCTTTGGATCTCGGATGTTACGTGTGGGATTATCTGTACAGTCTTACCTAGATATAATCCTTTTCGCTCGTTCGCAATTACCTGGGAAAATATTTGACCAGAGATAACTGAACTAGACCGTCCAAGCTCCCGATCAATAAACCGTTCATAATGACCAAGATCAAGGTCAGTTTCTGCTCCATCATGGGTTACAAACACCTCACCGTGCTCGGCCGGATTGAGGGTACCGGCATCAGTGTTTAGATAGGGGTCACACTTTTGCATATTTACTAAAAAGCCTCGACTGGATAAAATCTTGCCGAGGCTTGCTGCTGTAATACCTTTTCCGAGACCTGAAACCACACCGCCTGTAACGAATATATACTTAGTAGAACCATTTGTTTTGGTTTTCATAAACTCACCCCACTTATATAAGTATAATATCTCAAAGCTATAGAACTATGCAATAGATAATTATCTACTACTTGTTGGCTTGCTGTTTTGCAACCTCTAGAGCCTTATCTAGTTGAGGGTCTCTACCAGCATTATAGTCATCAGTGCTCAATTTAACTTCAACGTCTGGCTTAATTCCTTCTTTAGATATGTTAATTCCTTTAGGGGTATACCAGTGAGCTATAGTAACTTTTAGGGAATCACCTTTACAGTCAGAGCTAAAACTAAAGCCGCTCAGACAAACCACTTCCTGAACACTGCCCTTTCCGAATGATTTTTCACCTACTAGCGTGGCTCGACCATTGTCGTGTAGGGCACCGGCCATTATTTCACTAGCACTAGCTGACCCGCCGTTTATTAAGACCACCACAGGTACGTTTGTTAACTTCCCGCCAGCAATAGCCGATAATATTTTGTTCTCACCAGTTCTCGAGCGCTCTTCTACAACCTTGCCGCTAGACATGAATTGAGAGCTTACATTAACGGCTCCGTCTAAGTACCCACCTGGGTCATCCCGAACATCGATAATTACTGCTTTTACCCCACTAGTTGCGAAGTTACTAGCTGCAGCTTCGACAGCGGTAACGGTGTCGTTACCAAATGTTCTAATTTTAATGTAACCTACTGCACCAGGCTTAATTTCTGAAGAAACACTAGGTACAGTGATATTATCGCGGGTTATTTCGACTTCTTTAGCACTTTCCCCTGGACGGACAATGGTTAGTTTAACTTTAGTATCTTTATTACCGCGAATCTTACTTACTGCTTCATCAACCGTCATACTGCTGGTATCCTGGCCGTCGACTGCTGCGATAATATCACCTGATCTCAGTCCAGCTTTTGCAGCTGGAGTACCATCAATTGGTGCAATCACAGTCAGGTGGTTATTTTTTAGCCCAATCTCCACACCAATCCCGCTCAGCTTACCACTTAACTGATTGGCTAAATCCTTATTGGCTTGTTCACTTAGGTAGGTGGTGTAGGGGTCACCAAGACTGGCAACCATCCCAGCGATTGCTCCTTGAGTCTGTTTTTGGGCATCTATATTGCCGTCAAACTTTTGATGCAAGATATCATTAACCTGCCAAAACTTGGTAAGGTCAATCGTATTCTTGTTTTGGGACATTGGTCCAATTTGGACATGCGCCCCCATAGCGTTAAACAAAAATCCAATCGCAAAAAATGCGACAGCTATTAAAACTTTTTGAAAGACTCCACTCTTGCTGTAGGAGTTATTATCATTTTCTATATCACTAGTATTTATTGGTTCTTTATTCAATTATTTCTCTAAAAATGTATAAAATATAATCCTGATGCGCTGACATCACTAGTGGAGTAAGTACCATCCCAGTTGGCATTATATTGGCTAACATGAACGGTGTTGTCGTGTACCGACTCTACATACATGGCGTGACCGTAGCTACCGGCCATACTAATAGCCACATCACCAGGTCTTGGATTACCGTCTACGGGTATTCCGGCGGCTCGGGCGTTAGCTGGCCACTGATAGGCATTACCTCGTCCTCCCCAGTATGGCATGTTGCGTCCGGATGAAGCAACTTTCCAGGCTGTATAGCTTACACACTGTCGGGCACACATTCCCCAACTATCTACAGCCGAGCAAGGGAAGCCGGCATTAGCCCAAGGATAACCACCGGTACCGCCGTAATGGACGTTACTTGAAAATGAGGCAATGACTGCAGCTTGGGCAGCTCTTAGTTGAGTGATTTTTGAATTATCTTCCTGGGCTATCTTTTGGTAATTAGCTTCTTGACCCTGGGTACGAGCAAGTAAGCTTTGTTGTTCAGCTTTTTGCTGAGCTATCTGATTGTAGGTATCTTGCTGAACTCCCGATAATGCAGTAAGCTGGGATTTTTTGGTATCTAGGTCAGCCTTTAGGGCGTCGATTTTGGCCAAGTTTTTATCAATTTTTTTCTTAATTGCGGACAAATACTCCTGCTTGGCAACGAAGTCACTTAGGTTAGCGCTTGAGGCAACTACTTCAATTGGACTTACGTTACCCTCTTTGTAAATCATTCGCAGATTATCTTTTAGGATTGATTTTTGACGATCTAAGTCCTTGTTGGCCTGATCGATTTTAGCCTGAGTGTCAGATATTTGAGAGTTTGTTAGGGCAAGTTGTTGCTGGGCGGCATCAACTTGAGCCTGAATTCCTGCTAGCTTAGTCTTAAGAGAGTTAGCTTGGCCGGCTAACTGACTTGCGGCAGCTTGAGATTCAGCCACTTTTTGTTTGAGGGCGGCAATCTGCACATCAAACTGATCGGCATGTGCACTAATTGGCAAAGCAAAAACTGCAACTACGGCAAGCATAATTACTAAATTTGTCTTTACTTTACTTAGATTAATGAACATTAATTATGTCACCCTCCTAGATAGACATTGAATATATTATACCAATAAAAGCGCTTATGTTCAAGGTTTTTACAGCTTGAGATAGCGTATTAAAGCCAACCAGCTCGATATGACACCGATTAGTATTCCGACAGCGAACATACCGCCAGACAATAATAAAAAGTGAGAACTGAAGTACTGGAGTGTTGGGCCAGCACCTAGCTTGTCGGTCAAAAAGCTGCTAATAGTCCGGGTGAGTGGAATTGTTACGGCTAGCGATATAATAGCCGCTAGAATTCCATATAGCGCACCTTCGACTAGGAAGGGTCCTCGGATAAACCACTTGGTAGCGCCGACAAGCTTCATTATTTCTACCTCTTCACGTCTAGTAAATATTGCCATTCGGATAGTGTTAAATATTATAAGAAGTGAAATAACTAGAAATAGAATACTAAGAACAGCGCCAATTTTACTAACTGAATTACTAATCTTAATAATATTTTCAACTACGCCTTTTCGGCTGTCATCACGGTTATCATAACTCGAATCAGTAACTATGCTGGCCTCAGTTAAACCTTTAATTGAGCTATTGGTAGCAGAAATATTATCTATATTTGAAAGCTTAACTTCAAAGCTGGCCGGCAGTGGATTGCCAATATCCTGAGCTGACTGAGCTAGCTTTGCGCCTTCACTACTTGAGTTTTTCAAGCGATCTAATGCGTCGGTCTTGCTTACAAAATTAACTGACGTAACATTAGGAATTGTACCTATTTTACTTTGCAGGGTTTGTATCTGGTTTTGGGTAGCGTCGTCATTAATAAACAGACTAAGGTCAATCTTGCTTCTGACCTGGGCTAGTTGTGTTCTTACAAATACAGTCGAAAAGGCAAAGAAGGTTAGTACTAGTATAGTCACTACCATAATTGCCGTCGCAGCAGAGCTAAGCCAGGCATTACGAAATATATTCTTAAATCCAGTTCGCCAAACGCGGCCAAATGTTGTCATCATAGGGTGTATTTTCCAACTTTCTCGTCTTTTACTATTCGACCGCGATTAATTGTAATTACGCGCTTTTTTAGAGCATCAACTATTTCTTTATTGTGGGTTGTTAGAAGCACGGTCGTACCGAAACGATTAATTTTCAAGA
Organism: uncultured bacterium; assembly: GCA_903832035.1. Lineage (GTDB taxonomy): Bacteria > Patescibacteriota > Saccharimonadia > CAILAD01 > BJGX01 > CAILAD01. Next base: position 20,594 of record CAILAD010000032.1, on the reverse strand, counting down.
GTAATTCAATAATATCCCAAGAGTTTTTTGGATCTAGATTGCCGGTAGGTTCATCAGCGATTAGTATTTTTGGATTACGAACAAGAGCTCGAGCAATTGCGGTTCTTTGTTTCTCACCTCCAGACAACTCGGATGGATAACTGTGCATCTTTTCACTTAGACCAACGAGCTGTAAGATTTTGGGTACGGCCCGTTTTATTTCTTTAGATTTAACACCAGAAACCTCTAGTGCAAAGGCTACATTTTCGTAGACTGTCAGGTTTGGCAGTAATTTAAAATCTTGAAATACCACACCGATTCTACGCCTAAGGTGCGGGATGTTTGCCTTATCTATGGTGTCATAGTCGATACTGCCGACTATTATTTTGCCGCTGGTTGGCACCTCTTCTTTTATGAGTAGGCGTATTAGAGTACTCTTGCCAGCTCCTGACGAGCCAACGATGGTAACAAATTCTTTAGGATTAATATGTAATGAGACACCTGATAATGCAACCGTCTTATTGGGGTACATAACAGAGACTCTGTCGAGCAATATCATATCAACTATTTTAACTCAATTATGGCCTTTGTGCAAAACGCTTACAGTCGATTTACTGGTATAATAAATACATGCAACAATCTCTTAAAAAAATCACCGAAAAACTCGCTAATTTGCTCGAGTCGGTTAATTCTGCCATCCAGACACTCAAAATAGATGAAGAGCGCACCAGACTTACAAATCTAGAGGAGCAAATAGCCAGCCCTGAATTTTGGACCAACAACGATAAGGCCGAATCAATTAGTCGTGAGGCTGGTGAGCTCAATAGATATATCCAAGGTTGGTCTGAGCTAAGGAGCGAATTGCAAACTACTTTGGAGCTAAGTGAATTAGAAAATGACGCAACTACCAGCAATCAGTACCAGTCAGTTCTAGATAATCTAGAAGCCCGCACTAATGAGGCTTTAATTGCCGTAAAACTCTCCGGTGAGTTCGATAAAAACCCAGCCATTGTGCAGATATCGGCCGGCGTGGGCGGTACTGACGCCCAAGACTGGGCTCAGATGCTTCAAGAAATGTATATTAAATATGCTAATTCACACGGACTAGTAGTTGAATCTCTAGACACGTCATAAGGTGAAGAGGCGGGTATAAAATCAGCTACTCTTAAAATATCTGGGCCTTTTGCTTACGGCAAGATGCGAAGTGAAAAAGGCGTCCACCGTCTAGTTCGGTTATCCCCTTTCAACAGCGACAACTTAAGACAAACCTCATTTGCGCTAGTCGACGTTGTGCCAGAATTGAAAGACTCAGAAGTAAAGTTAGATGAGAAGGACCTAAGAATCGATGTTTACCGAGCCGGTGGTCACGGTGGCCAGAGCGTTAACACTACAGACAGTGCAGTTAGAATTACACATTTGCCCACTGGAACAACGGTTTCGATCCAAAATGAAAGGTCGCAACTAAAAAATAAGCAGGCCGCCATGTCAGTTCTATATGCCAGGCTTTCCGAACTCGCCCGCGAACAAAAATTAAAAGACGTAGCCGAACTTAGGGGTAAATTAACTTCAGCCGACTGGGGCTCGCAAATTAGAAGCTACGTCTTACACCCTTACACTAAAGTTAAAGACCACCGAACCGGCTACGAATCATCAGATACCAGTGGTATACTAAATGGCGATATTGAAGCTTTTATCGAAGCCTACTTAGATAAAAACTTAAACAAAAAGACCCCATAAGTGGGGTCTTTTTTGCAATACTAGTTAGTATTATTTTTTGTGTGAGATAGCTTCAGCCATAGCTTTTTTGCTTCTACGGTAAGCGTAAATACTTGCACTCAGGCCAGTCATACCAAGCACGCCAGCAAGTCCAGATTCCACACCAGTTTGTGGTAGTGGGTTAACGGGACTAACAGGAGTTACAGGGGTAACTGGAGTAACAGGCTTCTGTGGAGTTACCACTTGAGCAGTGTTACATGTTGGGTAAGGAACTTCGTTAGATCTTACACAACCAGTGTTAGTCAATACACCATTTGCAGAATCTTTAACTACAACCTGGTAAAGCACGTATCCATTGATGTTACTAGCGTAATCGCCAACACTCTGTCCACCAGCCGTAAATAGACCGCTGTCAGAAAGTTGTAAACCACTTGGGTTGTTGCTGTTGTAGAGTTTAACTGAACCAGGAACCAACTGAAGTTGTTCTGGAAGTTTATCTGTTAAGGCAACATTATCTTGCTGAGTAGCACCATTGTTTTTGAATGAAAGCTTGAAGTATAGTCTTTCACCTGGTTTAGAATCAACTTTTTCAACAAAATTCTGACCTGGGTGAGCAACTGTCTTTTCAATGCTTAGGGGAGCAGCTTCAACTTTTACCTTAACAATAACGTACATATCGTTTTCAAAACATCCTGGTACGTTACCATCAGGGGCATTTTCACCGATCAACGCACCAGTCGTAACAATACTGTCAGATAGCGGCATAGCGGTTCTAGCGTGAGTATCAGCATAAGCAGAACCTGCGACGTAGCTTAACTGGTAAGGTGTACCATCGGCACTAACGAAGTTAGTGGTGTCGTATACACTACCGGGTGTAGCATTATCGGCAGAAATCTTACTTACTGCATTCATTTGTGTGCCAACTCCGTTAGGAAGAGTTATTTTTACTTTTGTGTTTCTAGCGATACCGGCATAGTTATGTGCGGCATCATTTAGTGATGCGTCGGCGTTATTGTGCACGTACGTACGCAACTTAATTTCTTCACCGACATGGACCTGAATTGGGTCTTGGAAACCACCTGGGGTAGTATTCCACTGTTTTCCATCGAAAAACTGTTGTTCATTTCCTTCAGGAACATTTGTAAATGAGTTGAAGGTTACGTGGTCAAATCCTGGTGTATTTGGTCCGTTCCATGCTTTTAGTTCACGGTCAGGATACCAACCAGCAATTGCCATTAGCGGCGTGGCCACAGCAACTACTGCTGTAACTGCACCTAGGGCAATTTTTGTTCTTAGCTTCATATTGAGCCTCCTTAAAAGGTTTTTAAATTATTGGAATGAAGCTGGCTTTCACAAATTGGATGTGCTTATTTCTATCTCAATGAACAAGCTTTAGTAACCTAAAACTATAAGACTTGTATAATAGCATATCATTGTTCTTATGTCAATACTTTTATAAGCAGTATACATCTGTAAATAAACTCAACAATTATAATATACTTATAAGTTAATAAAACAATAATAAATAAAGTCAATATAAAGAAAAAGACCTCTCCCCCGCATCTGAGGCTCCGAAGAGCCCAGATGGGGATTGAGGTCGTATGCTTCCTAGCTCGGAGCTGTCACTGGATCAACAATTGGAGTTGTCACAGGTGGCTGCGGAACTGGAAGCGGGGTTGGGGCCGGCAGTGTAGTGCTGGGTGGCACGACTGTGGCCTTGGGCTTGGTAGTGTCCGCTGGAGGCGGAGTGGGATTGACAGGACGCGGACCACAGTCACCCAAAGAGCAAGCTCCTGGGTTGTGATCGATACCCTGATTGGGGTCCTTACAGTGATATCCTGTAGGGCAACCGCTCGGGGAAGTCGTCGGGGCAACCGAAGGCACGTTAGGTGGGGTGGTTGGAATTCCAGGGAATTGCATAGCCACTGGCTGAAAGCCACAGTCCAACTTGAAGTTGAACTGCTTACCTGTGCAGTCGAATCGCAGAACGAAGTACTGGGGCCTCTCAGGACTAGCCTGGTAGATTCCCGGGACGTCATTACTGCTACTGCCCTTCTGCATCCACAGCGTCTGGTAGGAACCGGACATGCTTTGGATGCTTGACTGGCAAGACGAGAGACTAAGTTGAGTCAACGCCTCGCTGTCGCGCCATGACTTACGGTCAGTCATGAGCTTGTCAACCTTACTCGTTCTGTCGGATGGCGTCGTGTAGCTGCCGGCCAGGTACTCAGATGTTGCCACCATGAGTGCGGGGTCAGTGCACAGCCTGTGAAAGAACTCTGTCTTCTGAGCATTGACGTCATTCGACGCCGAAGCTGGTCCGAAAAAGTTCTCTGTGACATCGTAGGCATAGAAATGCACATCCGATGCACAGCTACTGACTGGTGCCGCACTAGCCTTGCTGTGGTTTTGGCTCACAACGATGGCAAAGCCAAAGGTGAGCAAAAGCAGCAACAGTGCGGCGGCGCCAAGCATTACCTTCTGTCGTTGAGTGTTCAAGGTACTCCCCTTTCAGGGCTAGGTGGATTTTATCAACTTACATCTTCACAATACGGTTATGAAGATGATTGGCTGTTAAAAAATGTTCTTGGTGGGGGAGATATACTCCCCCACCAAGATACGTTGAGCTACTAGAGCTCGTTGTTGGAGTCTGGCTCTGGAGACATTCGCCGAGGCGAAGTGGTCCTTGAGCTAGCTCCAGATGGTGAAACCAGAGGCAATGTACAGGCTGAGATAGCAAAGGCAAAGCCAGTGCAGATCACGCTGTACACCACCACATGGAACCACAGGACTCCACTGAAGTGCTTGGCTGTCCAGTGCCAGGTGTGGTTTCCAACCACGCTGATCAACGGATCCCAGTGTCCAAAGAAGACAACTGAAGCCCAGAAGACCAGACTGACGACTGCAGTGATTGCGGCAATGACGCCAGCACCCAACAAGTCCAAAGACTGACGAGTACGAGCGTCGATTTCCCTGACTCGAGGTCCGAGGAAATCGAGTCGCTGTCTGTTGTCTTTGATTGCTCGAGCGTGATGGCCTTGGGTATCTACAACCTCGGCAACTGCTTGAGTCAAGCCATCGACATCAGTCCGCAGACCGCCGATTTCTGAGCTGTGCTGGACAACCCGAGACGTAAGGGAGCTGTTAAGCTTCCTCTGAGCCTCGAGTGCCTTCATGATTGAGCTCACGCTCACCTTACTAGTGCTGTTCACGTTTTCTCCTCTCGTCACAGCATTTCCTGACATGCCTGAGTGGTCTCGATAAACATCCGAAGATGTGCGTCGAAGTCACTCTCGGTGATTTCATCTTCTGGCACCAACACGGGATCCGAGTTGGTGCGGTCGATAGTCTCTACGACAATTGGCTCTGCATCGGCAGGCTTTTCGACGTTAGACTTATCGGTCTTGACAGCTTCTCGCTTACGAGACTGGAAGTAGAGCTTTGACAGCTTTCGCCCGTTTAGTGCGGCGTAAGTTGCTTTTTCAAGGCTACCTTCCAGGCTTTCAACTGAGACACTGTCATCGTTACTTGCTTCAGTGTAACGCACGTGATGACGAAGCAGCTCACTCATAACAACACGAGTGTGGAGCTGATCGAAGTCAGTACGCTTCTGCTGAAGCTGATGCGTCAGACTGTGGGCATCATCACTAGCAAGACGCCTAATAAACGCAACAGTCTCGTCAGGTGACTTATCAAAGTCACGCATCAGATCGTTGATGTCGTAAGTGTCTTCTTCGACACCCATAACACCAACTGCTTTGGCCAAAGCCAATGGGTCATCCTGATCATAAACACCAGTCAACCCATTTGCCATATCGGCAAATTTAGACACAGGCACTCTCCTTCTTGTGTAAGTACACGATAACAAAACCTTTATTATCGCATGATTAGACAAAAAATGATGGTGGGTGGGTGGCTGGATTTACCAGCTACCCACCCACCTGGGGTGAAGACCTAGGCCGACAAGAAGCTCCAGAAAGCCGACTTGATCTCGTCCTCGGTGAACGAGGTGAGGTCAGTCTTCTTCTTCAGCTCCTCGAGGAACTTCGGAAAGGACACCTCGATTGCCGAGACCAAGTCCATCTTCAGCTCCGACGGCTTCGACGGGACCTTCATCTTCATGGACGGCTTGGTTGACTTGGACTTCCTCTCGGGGTCAAGCTCGATGATCTGCTGGGCGGTGAGGCCGAGCATCTCGATCAAGCTGGACTGACCGGTCAGAAGCTGAATCAAGGCAACACGACGAGCCAGCGAGTTCTTTTTGGTGTACTCAGTCAGGTCGAAGACCTCGCTGATTGCACTCCTCAGAACTGAAGCAGTGGTGACATTGTCATCCCACTCCTCACGCAAGTAATTGTCGTAGTCCTTGGAGACGAAGCGAGCGTCAAGCTTGTTGCCGCCCTCGTCGACGAAGTGCTCATCGAGCACCTTAGCTAGCTGCTCGCGGTTCTCGATGTCGATGTCGGTTGCGCCAGGCACAAAGATTCGTACCTCACTGTCACCAATAAGGATTGATGGGTACGAGATGACGGCTCCGTCGCGGTTGACCTTGGCCTTGAGCGAACGGGGACGGTAGAAGTTCCGGCCGAGTAGGGAGTGGAAACTCCCGACAGCAGGAAGATCAATCATCTTGAGCAGCTGAGCGAGAGTATCAGCCCAGTTCTGCTTATCCGAATCTTGAACAACGATCGTCTCTTCGCCAGACAGCTCCTTGATCTGGTCCGAACTCAGACAAGTACTGAGCTGGAACTGCAAGTTACTACTTTTCATGTGTGAACCTCCTGGTTCATCTCAATGAGCAAATAACCCTATCTGAGTTATCAGTAATAGATGATACTACAATAAAGCTATTTTGTCAATATAAAACTATTATGCTTAGGGCTATATTTCTAGCTTATCCAGATTCTCACTTTTAGCCATTGCGTCAATTGCTTTGGCGTTGTTCTCGAGTTCGGTAATTACACCCTCTTCAATTTCATTTTTAAAGTTATCATAATTTGGCACTTTTGAAATTATAAGACTCTCGACATCTGTTTCACTTCCTGAGTCCATCATGCTAGCGATCTCATCTAGGTCTTGGTCAGTTAACTTTTCAGATAATTTGAGCATGATCCTAGTACTCACCGCATTGGCGACTTTTTGTAATATTCGATCCTGCTCCTCTATATTGGAGTTCTCTATACCTAATTTATTTACAATATCATCTCTTGTTAACATGTGTTTTCCTTATCTTACTAATTACTTATCTAGATAATCTAAGACTTTATTAATTTGCCAAGTTTGGTTATATACCTCACCACTAGGTGAAGTAAAGCTAATGATCTGGTCATTGTTTATACCAGGTACTTCACTACCGTTCACCTGCCAGCCCAGCGATCTAGCCTTATCTGCTAATGACATTATTCGAGGTGTCGCCTCAGTGCTACCATGAATTCCCGCCATATGTGACCAAGGATAGTTATTGTCTGGTGTTCCAGTAAGGATATCTACTCTCGTTGGGCCAGTTGGTGCGACCTCGGCTGGTAAAGTGCCCCCTCCGCGTGGGCCATCCACAGCGCTACCTCCACCTGGGCTACCCGCACCACCAGTAAGATGTGCGGCGTCAAGTGCACCAACGCCTCTAATTACAGGTATCGAACCGGCTACAGCACCTAGAGCAGCCCCAGTCTTTTTACTGCGTCGCCTAGTAACACTCTGTCTCTCCATCGCACCGGTAGCGTCTTCGATGGAATTAATATCTGTTTTGCCCATACGCCTATCACCTATCATCTCGCCGACACCTCGGGCGGCGTTGTAGCCACCGTAGGCGCTTAGTGCACCGCGAGCCATAAATGCACCCACAGCAAGTGGCGCGTTACCTGTTACTACACCAAACACCCCAGCACCAGCTAGCGCTAAACCAGTAACAATTCTAGTTTTGGGATGTTTTTTAAGCCATTCAGAAACCCGACTTAATACTGGGTGAGCCTGTTCGCGCTGTTCAAGCATGGCGGCGTTAACCCTTTGGTTAATATCAGCTAATGCTTCAGCAGTTTGCGCACTGAGTCTGTCTTGCACTTCTTGCTGTCGGTTAGCGACGCCAACCTCTTGATCATTGAGTTCATTAATTCTAGTCTGATTTACTCTAATCTGATCTCGTAGTCTAATCATTGTATCACGGTCTGGCGCACTCGCCATCTGTTCTTCAAGGTAGGCGGTATCATCAACTAAATCAGCTCGCTCATTCATAATTTGAGTTCTTTGAGCGTCTAAGTCATAGCTTTCAGCAGCCATAAGTCGGGCAAGTGACTCGGACCATCCATGAAAACTATCCTGGAGACTTTCCTCAGCATCATCAAATACTTCCTGATTTCTACCACCAAGTATCTTTTCTAGCTTTATTCTGGCCGCGGCAAAATCATCAATATTCAAATCTAAAGACCTAGTAGCTTCTTCAAATGTAAGCCTCGCTTCTTCTAGCCTGTCTGCCGGAGATAATTCCGGTGGTCTTGGAGGTCCGGGTGGTCCTGGTGGTCCTGGGGGTGGTGGCGGGCCCGGTGGTCCGGGTGGTCCTGGGGGTACTGTCACTCCAACACGATTGTTAATATGGTTATTAATCACTACATCACCGTGATCATCATCTCCGTCTCGTCCATCACGACCATCTCTTCCGTCTCGACCATCACGTCCGTCGTCTACACCTGTACCCGTAGTGTCTACTACGGTCACACCGCCACCATCTTTACGTTTTTTATCTGGTTTAGGATAGTCAGGGATGTCCGTTATAGGCTCTGTAGTTGGCTTTGGAAGTTCAATTTTTCTATCGGCGGGATAACCATGAAGATGTTTAGCATTTCTATCTACCTGGAGATTAAGATCAAGAAATCTGGATAGCATTTCTTCCGGGATTGGTTCACTCTGCTTTTTTAGGTAAGCTAGATAACCCCTTAAGTCGTTGTGTTCTTTCTTTAAAGAAGTAAGCTCTTCTTCGGTAATAAAATGAGTACTAGTTTCTCTCTGATTGTATTCTTCAATATCTAGACCGTACCGATCACTACGGAATTTTTCAATATCTGGCACTTCCCTAGGATATGATTTCGCCTTATCAAATACCTTGTAAGCCTCTTTAGTAGCCTCATCTGGTTTCTTCTTTTCTATCTTAACCCCTCGAGGAGCTTCACTGCGAGCGGGCGTAAGGGCAGAAACTGTAGGCTCAGTACTAGCTGGAGCAGAACCAATATATGAAGGACTGGTATCTGCAGGTCTTGATTCCAACACTTCGAGTCTCTTCATTAGTTCAGCATTTAATGATTCCTGGATTATTAATTTATCGGTTAAGGACTGTAGCCTAACTTCATCACTTTCGGGAGCGGGTTTTTGCTCAGGCTCTACGGAGCCTGCAATTTCTCTTAAGTCATGAGCTAAATCAGGTTCAGTGCTACTAGATTCTGGTATAGTTCTTTCAATTGTCGTCATAATAAAATTTTATATATACTAATTATAAGCATAAACGTAATGCCAGTCAACTATTAATTACAAATAGTACTACTGAATACCAACTAGCTGGACATCAAAAACAAGGGTGGCATTGGCTGGGATAGATGGCGGATAGCCTTTGGCTCCATAGGCAAGGCTGGCTGGAATCGTAAGTCGCCTTACCGAATTTAAATGCATATCTTGAAGGCCAATATCCCACCCCTGGATGACTTGCCCAGCACCTAACTTAAACGTGAAGGGTTGTTTACTTCCTTTAACTGAAGTATCAAAAACGGTACCATCTGTTAGATAACCGACGTACTGGACAGCTACAGTATCACCAAACTTAGTTGACCTATCACCTGTTCCGTAGACGTATTCATCGATTTTTAATCCGTTCGGTAGGGTTTGACTCCTTACGGGCTTAGGATCTTGAGGGGTAGAGGCGGCACCGGGTGATGGAATAGAGGAGTTAGCCGCACTAGTCTGGCTGGTCTTAGAGTTAGGCTGGGATAGTCCCTGAAGGGCGATATCATTATTTGTGGCTGTAGAGCTCGCCTCGCCTAGGCTTAATCCGTTTGCTGAAGTACTCTGATTATTACTGCTCACACTACTCATTTGATTATTATCTCCTGTAACTTTAAATATTAATATTCCCACAGCTGCAAGCATGGCAATGCAAGCCAATACTCCAATCACAATACCTATTCTTATAAATATTTTTTTGAATTTACTCTCTGGTCTTGGTCCATACATCTAGCGCCTCTTCTTTTTTTTATTTTTACCTTTTCTAATCGGTTTAAGATTGAGGTTTTTGGTTGTACTAACTTTAGTTTTCTTAGTACTAACTGTAATAGATTCTTCCGATGGTTGGCTCTTAATATTTTTGGCAGCCTTTGTAATTTCTGTCTCAGGGGCTTGAATATCCGCTTCAGACTGGAACTGAACTTTAAATATGGTATTAGCAATTTCGGATGACATGCCAGACTGTAGGCTCTTAAAGAGCTTGAAGGCCTCAGATTTGTACTCTACCAGTGGGTCACGCTGACCGTAACCCCGAAGACCAATACCGTCTCTCAAGTGCTCCATAGTTTCTAGATGTTGAAGCCAGGCCGAATCTACAACTTTTAAACTAACTAACTTGTCGATAATGCGCATTGTCTCACTACCAAACTGTTTTTCACGAGCTTCGTATTCACTGCGGGCAAAGTCAGTAATATTTTTTATTAAATCACTAGGCAGTTTTGTCTTTATACTTTTTTCCCAATCAGCCGGAAGCGGGATGAAGTTCCGGGCCTGCTCGGCAATCTTTGTAAGGTCAGATACGCCAGTTTGGGCATCAGTGTGGCTATTGACCACAAATGATACTTCTTGGGTAATAGAGTCTAATACTTCCTCGCGTAGCATTTCAGATCTCAGGAAGTTACGACGTTTTTTATAGATTATTTCACGCTGTGAGTTCATGACGTCATCGTATTCAACAAGGTGCTTACGAATATCGAAATTATGACCTTCGACGCGCTTTTGAGCGGACTCAAGCGACTTGGATATCATACTATTTTCAATCGGGGTATCTTCAGGTAAATTGAGGGTATTCATAAGAGTGGCAATTCTTTCTCCACCGAACACTCGCATAAGATCATCTTCAACACTGACATAGAACTGACTCGAGCCTGGGTCGCCCTGACGACCGGACCGGCCTCTAAGCTGGTTATCTATACGGCGAGATTCATGCCTTTCCGTACCTAACACGTGTAGTCCGCCAAGTTTTTTAGCATCAGCGTCTAAAACAATGTCTGTCCCACGACCAGCAATGTTTGTAGCTAGAGTAACCGCACCTTTTTGGCCAGCTTGGGCTACTGTTTCGGCTTCTGATTCATTATTTTTAGCATTTAGTAGCTGGTGAGGAACACCAGATTTCTTAAGCAAAGAACTTAGATACTCATTTTTTTCAATGCTCACCGTACCGATTAGTACTGGCTGGCCCTTGTCATGTCTTTCTTTTACTTCTTTTACTACGGCATCATACTTACCCTTTTCAGTCCGGTAAATACGATCCGATAAATCCTTTCTGACCATTGGCATATGGGTTGGTATCTGGGTAACTTCAAGTTTATAGATCTTAGCAAACTCTTCAGCTTCAGTTAGGGCCGTACCAGTCATGCCTGACAATTTGTTGTATAGTCTAAATAAGTTCTGGAAAGTGATTGTAGCCAGAGTCTGGCTTTCAGCTTGAATCTGCACATCTTCCTTAGCTTCGATGGCTTGGTGTAAGCCTTCGGAGTAACGTCGACCAGGTAATAGTCGACCGGTAAACTCATCTACGATAATTATCTCACCATCTTCAGACACGACATAGTCTTTATCTTTTATAAACAGGGCTTCGGCTTTAAGCGCAGCTTCGATATGATGGACATCCTCAATACGACCAGCCTCATAAATATTGTCGACACCCAGGGCTTTCTCAATATTGGCTATTCCATCCTCGGTCAGACTTACGGCCTTACGTTTTTCATCGATGTCGTAATCTTTATCCGACTTAAGGGTCTTGGCAATCTTGGCAAACCGGTAGTAACGATCCGTACTTTTTTCAGCTGGTTGCGAAATAATTAGCGGAGTACGAGCTTCATCAATTAAAATAGAGTCGACTTCATCAACCATAGCAAAATTAAGTTCTCGCTGAACCATTTGGTCTATTTCTTGAACCATATTGTCTCTGAGGTAGTCAAAACCAAACTCATTGTTGGTGCCGTAGGTAATGTCGGCGGTGTAGGCTTCTTTTCTAGAAACTGTCTTAAGGTGCTGCAGTCGTTGGTCATGATGAGCATCATCAGTAAAATCAGGATCAAAAAGTAAGGCTGAGTCATGAACAATAACGCCGGTAGTTAAACCAAGAAAATTATATATCTGGGCCATCCAGCCGGCATCACGCTTAGCTAGGTAATCATTAACTGTTACAAGATGAGTACCTTTGCCCTCCAAGGCATTAAGGTACAATGGCGCAGTTGCAACTAATGTCTTTCCTTCACCAGTGCGCATCTCAGCTATTGAGCCCTCGTGCAATACAACTCCACCTAAAAGCTGGACGTCATAATGGCGCATTTTTAGCACCCTTAATGAGGCTTCGCGTACTACTGCGAATGCTTCTTCCAGGATATCGTCTAAAGTCGAACCCTTGGCAAGTTTATCTCTAAACTCCTTAGTTTTAGCTTTTAGTTGGGCATCAGACAACTTTTTTATCTGTGGCTCGAGGTCATTGATCCGATCAACTCGAAGCTGAGCTTTTTTAACAACACGAGCGTTTGGATCACCAAATATTTTAGTTATAAATGACATAATAATTATTATACCAGATAGAGGTAGTTATTGCGGTAGCAATTCTAACGATTTTTTCGAAGTCTAGCCCAAGATTCCTTAATTCTAAATCTCTTGGGTTGATGCTTCTCTTTATATTTTTTTATTTGTAGCTTTAGCTTCTGCTCTACAATATCTATGGCGGAGTGAGGGTTAATAGTAGCAGTTTCGGCTATAATATCTTGTCCTGGCACTTCTAGCTTGACCGTAACCTTGTAGCGATTATCTTCTTTGCCGCTGGGGTCACGGAAAATATCGACCGACATGCCGATGGCTTTATGAGCACGGGGAAGATATTTATCTAGGGTTCCAAGTTTTCGTTTGACGTATTTTTTTAGTTCTTTGTCTATCTCGTACTTTCTACCGACCAACTGAATATCTATCATATGTCCTCCTTAAAGTTTATCTGCTCCGTAGTACTTTTGCAGCGCTCCGGGTATTGTTATTTCTCCATTCAATTTTTGATGATTTTCAAGTAGCGCAATTATGGTTCGACTACTTGTTGCAGCAGTGCCATTTAGAGTATGAACAAACTCTAACTTGCCTTCACTGTTGCGGTGACGAATGTTTAGATTTCTTGACTGGTAATCTGTACAGTTACTACAACTGGTTAGTTCACGGTACTCCTTTTCAGCTGGGCTATAGTACTCGATATCGTATTTTTTATAGGCTGGTGCACTTAAGTCTCCAGCGGCTATTCTTACCACTCGGTACGGAAGCTCTAGGGCTTGGCAAATCTTCTCTTCAATTTTTAGTATTTTTTGGAGTTGTTCTTCACTTTGATCGGGTCGTGCGAAACTATACATCTCAATTTTGTCGAATTGGTGGACGCGGTATAGACCCTTATTGAACTTGCCATACGTACCAGCCTCCAATCTGTAGCAGGGACTAATACCAGCATAATTTATCGGTTTGTCGACCTTTAGTTCATCGTCTTTATGGTAGCCCGTTAGGGGAATCTCAGCTGTCGCTATCATAACTAGGCCCTGCTCCGAATCAACGTAATTCTGGTTTTCTTCACCCTTTGGCAAAAACCCGGTTCCTTCGGCAATATTATTGTTGACCATGTGAGGCACGGACATTAGTTCAAAACCTTCTTCGACGAGAATATCTTGAACAAGGGCAGTAACGGCTCGCCACAATAGTACGGCTTTAGTTTTCATATAATAAAATTTAGCACCGGCCACCTTAGCACCAGCTTCAAAGTTAAGTAAGTCATGCATCTGGGAGAGTTCAACATGATCTTTAGCATCAAAGTCTACAGTCGACTGACCCCAGCGTTTTTCCTCACGGTTATTTTCTTCACCACCATCTGGTGTAGTATCGGCAATAAGGTTTGGTACTTGAGACAGTAATTCAGAATATTCGACACTTAGCCTCTCTAACTCCTGGCTAACGGACTCGAATTCAGCTTTGGTTGCTTGGAGCTTTTGTAACTGCTCATCACTAGGCTTACCATCAATTTTTAATTTAGAACGGAGTTCTTCAGTTTGCTTAATTAGAACCACTCGTTTTTGGTCAAGTGAAGTAATATCTTTAATGGACAACTTTAAACCGCGACGGTCGACACTGTCTTGAACTAATTCTGGATTTTCTCGTAATACTTTTATATCTATCATTTTTTATCCTTTGGTAAATCAAACTCACTCGAATCAATCTCTTCTGGCCTTAGGGTTGGAAAGAGTATCACATCCTTAATTGATGGTTGGTCGCACAAGAAGGCAACAAATCTATCTATACCCATTCCCCAGCCGGCTGTCGGAGGCATCCCAATTTCTAAAGCCCGAATAAAATCATAGTCCACTGGATGGGCTTCTTCGCTCTGGCCCTTATCTAGAATTTCTTGTTCTTTAGATATTCTTTCTAGCTGATCAATTGGATCATTGAGTTCGTTATAAGCTTTAATTATCTCAAAACCCGAGCAAACTAATTGCATGCTTGAGATTAAATGTGGCGCATCGGGTTTTCGTTTGGCTAGTGGAATCATCTCAGCTGGATAATCGAGCAAAAAGGTAGGCTGTATGATATTAGGCCGAACCGTCTCTTTATAAAACTCATCTAAAAGATCCTTAAGTGGTGGTTCATTTTTTAAATCAATTTTTAATTTTCGTGATTTTATCTCAGTAATAAGTTCAGCACGAGAGATATTTTCTATATCCACGCCCGTCCCTTCTAGAATTAAGTCGCGCAAGGAAATACGACGATAGGGTGGCTTGAAGTTCAACTCCTGTCCTTGATAAGTAATGGATAGCCTTTCGTGCACAGCCATTAAAACGTCAGATATCATCTGCTCGGTTAGGACCATTAGGTCTTCGTAGTTTGCATAGGCCCAATAAAACTCTAGCATCGTAAACTCTGGGTTGTGACTTCTATCAATGCCTTCGTTTCTAAAATCTCTAGCAAACTCGAAAACTTTTTCAAAGCCAGCTACAACAGCTCGCTTTAGGTACAGTTCATTACTAATTCTTAGATACAAATCAGTCTCTAGCTTGTGGTGGTAGGTGGTAAAGGGCCTAGCGCTTGCACCACCATATAGAGGCTGTAAAACCGGAGTTTCAATCTCCATGAAGCCACGCTTGATCATGAACTGCCTAATCACTTCAGTTACCTTCGACCTAGTCTCAATATTACGTTTAACTTCAGGGTTAATATGTAAGTCGATATACCGTTGTCGATAGCGCTTTTCTATATCTTTAAAGCCATCATGGATATCTGGCAAGGGTCGCAAACTTTTACTAAGTAGTGATAGTGATTCGGTAAAGACACTGATCTCACCCCGCTGGGTCTTAGCTAGCTCGCCGTTAACCTGGACAAAATCACCAGCATCCAAGAGCTTGAGCTGAGAAAAACTTAATTGGTTTTGTTTCTTATCAAAAGAAAAAGACTTCTTATTTATCACCGACTGTATTTTTCCAGATTCATCAGTTACGTCTATAAAACACATCCCGCCCATGGTTCGGATACTAGTGATTCTACCAACGGCCGAAACTTCCGAGCCTTCCTTGGAGTCAAAATCTGAAACCAATTTAGCATTAACATCAGTTCTATCCCCGGCCTGGGGATAGGGGTCAATGCCGTCTCTTTGCAGCTGCTTTAATTTTCTTATTCTCTCGTCGCGGAGCTCTTTAATGTTTGCCATAGTTATCTTATTATACTTTTAATAGCTTAATAATACAAAAAACAGCACCAGCTTCAAACCGGTGCTGCAATTGTAAAATATCTATAATAATTTAGTTATTTTGTAAGTTATTGTGCCGGCTGGAACTTCAACCTCTGCGGTATCACCAACTTTTTTACCTAAAAGAGCTTTGCCGATAGGTGACTCATGGGATATCTTACCAGTATCTAGGTCGACTTCGGTACTGCCTACAATATGAAAGGTCTGAGTGCCGCCGTCCAGGGTAACCTGAACCTTTGAACCCACGCCGATAGTATCACTACTAACTTTCTCAATAGTTTTAGCACGTTTTAAGATGTTATTTATTTCAGCTATTCGGCCTTCAATAAAAGCCTGCTTTTCTTTAGCGTCATCCCAGCCAGAGTTTTCACTAAGATCGCCAAAATCTTTAGCCTCTTTTAGGGCGTTCGCTACTTCTTTTCTCTTATTCTTTACTAGGTCATCTAGTTCAGTTTTAAGATCATTAATACCTTCTGGTGTTAAGTAAAAATCCTGTGTTGACATATTATTTAAAAATCTCCTTATTGATCATCACAATAAAAATGAACCTTTACTTATGCGTACCATAATTGCGGTTCAGGTTATTGCAAACTTTTGTAGTCGTTTGTTTTTATTCTCTCAAATACCACATCCGCTGTCAAGTGATGATATAGGCTAATTTCTGGGTGTTGAGAAGTACCACTTCAGTATTTCTTTAGAAGCAGGCACGGCATACTCGGCACCCTCTCCGGAATTTTCAATTAGTACTACAAGGGCAATTTTAGGACTGTTGGCGGGAGCGTAGGAGCTAAACCAGGCATGGGCCTTGGTGGTGGGGTTTTTACCATCAAATCCCTGGGAGCTAGTTTCGGCCGTACCGGTTTTACCAGCTACCGTAACCGGCACCTCTCTTTTTAAGCTACAGCAAGCCGTCCCATTATCTACTGCCCCCTCCATCCCCTGCTGCACTAACCTAATAACGCTCTGGGAAGCAATATTGGCCGTAACAACTTCAGGGTCAATAGCCCGGATTGTCTCACCTTTGCTATTTTTTATGGCTGAAGCGAAGTGAGGTTTATACAGGGTACCACCATTGGCGATGGCGCTAGTGGCCATAACGAGTTGGAGCGGAGTTGTTCTTAGATCGCCCTGACCGATAGAAATATTATAGGTATCACCTACAAACCATGGGTCGGAAGAATATTTACTCTTTCCTTCTGGTGTTGGCACAAAACCGTTGGCATCATTGCCGATATCTGCGCCAGTGCTCTTACCAAAACCAAACTTTTTATACCATTGAGTAAGCTTACTCGGTCCAAGGCCTTTGAAACTTTCAAAACCACCGGCTACTGTATAGAAGAATATGTCTGAACTCCAGGTGAGTGCCCTGACTACATTAACTACACCCAGACCTTCTGGCTTCCAGCCCTTAAAGGTATATACGACAGAGGGATTGTACTGGTTGGGGACATCAAGATGTCCCTTATCTATAACGGTTGTACTACTTGTGATTGTACCTTCTTGTAATGCAGCGGTGGCGACGAAGGGCTTGGCGGTAGAACCAATTGGGTATGCACCTGAAGCCACGCGGTTAAATAATGGTTTACCGGGATCATTTAATAGCGCATTATACTGATCTTGGCTAATTCCTTTTGCAAAAAGGTTACCATCATAGGTTGGGTAATTGACAGCCCCAAGAACTTGTCCATTGCGAGGATCTACTGCGATGGCTGCTCCAGCCTTAGCACCAGCTGATTCAACAGTGCTTTTTAATACCTCCTGCATTTTATCTTCTAGACCTTTGTCTATGCTGAGCATTAAATCATTACCTGCTGCTGGCTCGGTTCGAGCTAAGGCACGAACGGGTAAGCCGGTAGCATCGACTTCAGTCTGCTCTTTACCGTAAGTACCCCTAAGATCAGCTTCGTAATACTTCTCTAGGCCAGTTTTACCAATTGAATCAATTGGTCGATATGATATATTGGCAGAATACTCTTCAGCCGATATCCTGCCAATATATCCCATAAATGGCGCTAGACTACCATTATCTAAATATTCACGCATTGGGTTGGTATCTACACTATAGCCAACCAGGTCAGACCTCTTCTCCTCGATATTTAAGGATTGATCTCTTGATATGTTCTCAGATATTACTATCGGCTGACCATAGCGTAAACCTTTAGACTCAACAATTGACTTCACCTCTTCGGGTGACTTTGAAATTTGACTAGCAATCAAGCTATACCCAGCTTGCCTCAGGTCACTATTTTTAGGCAATTGTGAGGGTATGACAACCAAATCAAAGCGGGCATTATTACGAGCCAATACCACTCCGTTACGATCATATATTGTACCTCTGGGGGCAGTTATACTAACTGTTCTGACGCGATTACTACCAGCTAGTAAGCTGTGTTGTTGGCCCGTGATAATTTGCAAATAGGCGAGCCTAAAGCACAAAATACCAACGACTAGCAGTACCATTCCGGTAAATACCATAAAAAATGGTGACTTGACTGGATCTTCTAGCTGTATCTTCTCACTACTACCAGACAGTATCGCTGCTGACCAATCTTCACTTTGACGCATCCTCTGTTCCTTGCGAGAAGATTTGAATCCATAGGCTCGATCATAGAAATCACCAAAAATATTCATGGCTATTTATTTAGTTTAAATTGATTATTCAGACTATCATTACCATTTTCCGAGACATAGCTGGCTAAGTAGTAAAATACTATCGACAGCACTGCCGCGTAAAGAGCCTGTAGTAATGTCTTGTAGCCGAATAGGCCCAAGTCTTTTAGTTGCAGGGCTGGAAATATTATTACAAGATTGATAAATGCCGACAATACAACAAAGATAACCACGGCCAAAATAACTTGGTAGAGAGCTTGACTCCTCTCCCCAAGACGCAACACTACTTTACTAAATATTACAGCAAGAATATTTAAGACTATACTGTATCCGAATAAGCCTGCGCCAGATGAATCTAATACTAAACCGCCAACAAGGGCCATAAAAAGAAGCTGTTCGGTCGGCAAAAATGGTGAATAGGATAAAAGCATAACCAGACAAAGTGGCAACGCAATAGCTACCGGCCCGAGCTTCTGGCCAGAACTAATCTGTAAAGCAATTGCAGCTAAAAAAATTACCCAGAAGATAAAAATTTTCATTGCTTTAGACCCTTAACTATAAAAACGATCTCAAGCGAATTTAAATCAACTAATGGCCGGACATTGGCGGTTTGGAATATAGCATTTTCTGACTTACTAACAGAATCGACAACACCGATTAAAATACCCTGGGGAACTAAGCCGGATCCGGTAGTTACGATCTGTTCTCCCTGATTGACAGTCTCACCTTGAGCGATTTTCTCAAATACATAGCCCTCGCCAATCTGCCCTCGGACAACCCCTTGAGCCCTACCATCTTGAGCGACCGCCCGAATTCTAAATTCCGGGTCACCAATTAAAAATATTTTGGAACTATAATCGTTTACTTCTTCTACCGTACCAATAAGTACACCGCTACTCATCACAGCCTGACCTTTCCTTAGACCGCTAGAAGTACCTCGGTCTATGGTAACAAAGCGTCGAGAATTATCAGGGTCAAAACTAACTACGCGGGCTGAGACAATATCAAAATTCAGTCGAGCATTGAAATTTAATTGGGCACTTAAAAGTTCATTCTCCCTAGCAACTTCCTTAAGAGAACTTAACTGTTCCCGCAGCTGAATTTGTTGATTTTTTAAATCCTTATTTTCCTGATTCAAATTATAGATTGATGTCAGGAATTTGAACTGATCGTTTATCCCGTTTCTGAGTCTTACAAGCGAAGCGCCGACAGGATTACCGACTTGGTCACTAACTAAACGAAAGGGCCAAAGTAGTCCAGTCAGCTTCATTGTAATAATAATTATTGCTACAGCAGATACGGTAAGTATCGGAATTAATAACTGTTTTCTCATTTTAGCCCCCTATCTTAATACGGAACCTTTTCGTACTGGGTTGCTACCAATACATCTTTTAAGTTATCTAGGTCTTCTAAGACCATGCCCGTACCACGTACCACTGCTGTTAGGGGGTCTTCGGAAATGTGGACTGGCATCTTAGTCTGACTGGCCAGCAACACATCTAGCCCTCGAAGCAGCGCTCCACCACCAGCTAGGTATATACCTCTATCCATAATGTCAGCCAGGAGCTCCGGTGGAGTTTCCTCAATCGTGTGTTTGACTGAATCTACTATGGCTCGGACACTACGGGCTAAGGCTTTTCTGGCTTGTTCTGAGTCAATTATCATTTCTTTTGGCAATCCAGTGATCATATCCCGACCCCTAATCGGGGCTTTCAAGATCTTATCGAGTTTGGCAGCTGAACCGATACTGATCTTAATATTTTCAGCAGTACGCTCGCCGATTTGCAAGTTAAATTGGTCTTTGGCATAGGCAATAATGTCATTAGTTAGCTCATCGCCGGCGATGCGCACGGAGCGACTTGAAACAATACCACCAAGACTAATAACTGCAACCTCAGAGGTACCGCCACCAATATCTACAATCATGCTACCTGCGGCATCATGAACTGCGAGATCACTACCAACTGCTGCGGCCATGGGCTCTTCAATTAAAAAGGCCTGTCTTGCACCGGCATTAGTTGCAGCGTCCTCAACGGCGCGCTTTTCAACTTCAGTTACGCCTGAAGGAATACCGATAACGACACGTGGTCGAGGGAATAATACGAATGATTCTTTGTGAACTTTCTCAATAAAGTACTTTAACATTTGCTCAGTTATCTCAAAGTCGCTAACTACCCCATCAACTAGCGGTCTGGTAGCAACAATATTGGCAGGAGTTTTACCAACCATCCGTTTAGCTTCATCACCGATTGCAAGTATCTGATTATTTTTCGTATTGATGGCCACAACAGATGGCTCATTG
>CAILAD010000031.1 GCA_903832035.1 uncultured bacterium | reverse complement strand
TGGTAGCCTTAACCTCGGCTCCCTCACCTCCGCCGAAGGCCTCACCCTCCCTCAGAGTGTTGGTGGTCGCCTGGACCTCCGCTCCCTCACCTCCGCCGAAGGACTCACCCTCCCTGAAAGTGTTGGTGGTGACCTTTACCTCCGCTCCATCACCTCCGCTGAAGGCCTCACCCTACCTCAAAGTGTTGGTGGTGACCTGGACCTCTACTCCCTCACCTCCGCTGACAGGCAAAAACTCCGCGAGCTACGACCAGACCTAGCAGATAAAATAAGATAAAAATTATCTGCTAGAAAGACCATAAAGTATACATTATATCCATAACATCCAGGGTGCTTAGGTAACATATATAGCCTGTATGTTGTAGAATATAAGCATGAAGAAGTGGTCAGCAATAATTCTTTTAGCCGGTGCCCAATTTATAATGATACTTGATGGTACCGTGATGAATGTATCTATTTCCACGGTGGTAAAGGATCTCTCTACTTCGGTTTCAGCCATGCAAGCAGCCATAACATTTTTCACGCTAACGATGGCAGCCCTGATGCTTACAGGTGGAAAACTGGGTGATTTGTGGGGTCGCAAACGAGCATTTCTAATCGGTCTTGCAGTTTATGGTGTTGGATCATTTATAACATCAATAAGCCCCAATATTCACGTCCTGATGTTTGGTTGGTCGCTGGTTGAGGGTTTGGGTGCAGTGTTAGTAATTCCTGCAATTGTAGCCTTAGTTGCAGCTGAGTATCAGGGGCGGGACCGAGTTTCAGCCTTCGCAATAATTGGTGCTACAGCTGGTGCTGCAGCTGCAGCAGGCCCACTAATTGGTGGCTTTGTTACGACCTACTTTAGTTGGCGTTATGTTTTTGCATCTGAATCAATAATTGTTATTATCATCCTACTGCTATGGAAGTTAATTCCAGATGAGCCGAAGGATGATACTGGTAACAAGTTAGATTTTCCAAGTGTCATACTTTCTGCTGGGGGGATGGTACTCTTAGTTTTTGGCATTTTACAAAGCAAGGTGTGGGGCTGGATAACACCACTAGCCAAGCCCGAACTATTTGGTACGGCTATCGCACCATTTGGAATATCTATTGTTATCTACCTTATATTTATCGGCCTAATGTTGCTAATTTGGTTTATGGGCCACCAGCGCGAGTTAATACGTAAGGGTCGTGATCCACTGTTAGATATAACGGTACTTAAAATTCCTCAACTTCGCAGCGGCCTAGGTGTTCTAATGTCACAAAATCTAATTATTGGTGCATCATTTTTTGTCATGCCAATCTATTTGCAGATGATTATAGGGCTAGATGCCCTACAGACTGGTATGCGTATTTTTCCTCTTTCAGTATCTCTTATCCTATTCTCCATTATTGGATCCAGGCTAATATCTAGATTCACCCCTAAGCAAATTGTTAAGTTTGGCCAGTGGGCGCTAATAATTGGTGTGGCAGTTATTGCAACCACCATTGACCCCGAGCTCAAAAGCCTACCGCTACTTACTGGTATGTTTGTTCTTGGTGCCGGACTAGGACTGCTCGCCTCGCAGCTTGGAAATATTAACTTAGGCTCGGTCGACAAGCGACATTCCAGCGAAGTTGGAGGCATGCAAGGTACTGCTCAAAACCTCGGCCAGTCACTTGGTACGGCCATCGTTGGTTCGATACTTATAATGAGTCTAACGACTGGTTTTACAGCTAGTATAACCAGTAGCAATAATGTGCCAGCCAATGTTAAGTCAGATATAAGTGCTCAATCTACCAAGGGAATTCCAGTAGTGCCAATTTCCGAAGTTAAGGCCTCACTGGCAAAAGAAAATATACCCTCTAGTCAGGCAGAAACTATAGTCAGCGCCTACACCAACTCGCAATTAAACGGACTAAAGAAAGGTTTAGTGTTTTTGTTGCTACTCGCCATAGCTTCACTTTTCATGTCTCGTAATCTTCCTAATACTAAGATAAGTACCATCTCTGATCTCAAGGCCAAATAGTCAGCTATACGAAATCTACCGATTAAGACGTGCAGCTACAGCAAGCTGCATAAAGTATCTGTCTAATGACTGTTCGGAAAGTTTATCATTTCTTTTACCGAAGTACTGATCTAAGTACTGTTCTTTGGCCTAAGAACTTCTTTAACTTTTGGTCAATTAAACTCTCTGCCGTTGAATCAAATAAGTCTACTGCCCTATACATTGCTGAAGTACTAGCTTCTAAGTCATTTCTTGACTTTGCATTCAGTGATCTGCCTACTTCACTGTAGATATTTCCCATTTGTTCAAAAATACTCAATTTTGACCATTTTTGTTTGTTTATAGAATAATTATTAATTTTCGTAGTATAGTATCATGCTCATGAATGTATTAGCTTTTAAAACACATCTAACTAGCAATATTATAATAAAACGTGAAATTTACATAAAATTAGCTATTTTTCACGTTTTATTTGCATAAAACGTTAACATAAGCTATAATATGGCTATGCCAAAAATAAATTACGAAACTATTATTAATAATTTAAGACAGCGTTACTATAAGGCTATATCAGCTCAAGAATCGCTAATTAAAATTATATCGGAGACCGAAGTAGCTGAGCAAGTTTATAATTCAAATGCTATCGAAAACTCAACACTTACCCTGGAGGAAACTGAGAAGATTCTTCTCAAAATTGATCTAGATAGATATATCACTGAAAGAGAGTTATTCGAAGCTAAGAATCTAGCAAAAGTAGTCGAATATACCAACGATAACGCCAAAAAAAGCGAACTGGATATTGAAATGATATTACATCTTCATAAGATGTTGATATCAAATATTAGAGATGGTATCGCTGGAAGATTTCGTAAATCTGGTGAATTTGTAAAAGCAGCTAACCATATTGCTCCTAGACCAGATGAGATCACTAGTCTTATTAATAAGATGCTTGCGGAATATAATTCCAGCACCGATAAAAGTATTGTTGAGAGGATAGCTAGGCTACATTTAACTTTCGAAAACATTCACCCTTTTGTAGACGGCAATGGTAGGATTGGACGAGTTTTAAATAATTATTTATTAATTAGAGAAGGTTATGTACCTATCAATATAAAACACATTGATCGAGCATCGTACTATGATGCTTTTAAAGAGTTCGATTTAGCAAACGACACTACAGTAATGGAAGAGATAGTCGCCAAAGCTATTACAAATAGCTACCACAAACGATTAGCATATCTAGAAGGCAAGAAGATCGTAAAACTAACAGATTATTATAAAATTATGAACATATCACAATCCAATTTAATCAATAAGGCAAAGAGGCAGACGATTGAAGCATTTTTAGAAAAAGGCGTCTGGATGATTGCCCTAGATTAACTCTAATCTAGTAATATGGTGCAAAAAATGTTACTGTATATGTATTAATGCTTCTAATTAAATGAAGCCAAAAATAGATATCAACT
>CAILAD010000030.1 GCA_903832035.1 uncultured bacterium | reverse complement strand
GGCGCGACCAGATTCAGTTGCCTTCATCAAGGCACCAGCAATGGGTGATGGCACTAATTGGTCACCAGCTTTTATATCGCCATTAATATTGGATACATAGACGCTTGCTTCACCGCTTGTTATAACCTGGGCCTGATTAGTGCCAGTAGTTAAGCTAACTTGGACAGAATTTTGTTGTACGACTACACCGAGTAAATGGTCCTGATTGTCGGAGGTAGCAGCCTGTATAGTTTCGCTGATCAAGGAGACGGCCATACCACTCGATACGGAGCCTTGAACTTTATAACCCTGGGTAACCCCGCTAGCGGCTACTACCTGGGCCGGCAAAAATAATAAAACGGGTACCAAAAAAAGTACTCTGCTTCTTGAAATAATATGCTTTAGCCGGTTCATATGCATCGGGGGTATAACTCTTATCCTTATATACCTACTATTTTATCAGTAGACAAGCATAAGTACTAGTAAATTTTACAATGTTTTTATGATAGAAATATCTGAATATCAGCTACAGAGGCATCAGCTGCTGTTTTGTCATAACTAGCCCGACCCTCTTGAAAGTAAGCGTGTCCCGCGGCGTACTCTTTTGCTTGGTAGTCAATTCCAGCAGCTGATAACTTTTTAGCGGTCAATTGCCTATCGCTAGCTGGTATCGACCCATCTTCCGTGCCATAAAAAGCCAGAACCTTAAGGCTGGCGTCACCACTTCTAGTAGCTGCTAAGAGGTCCGCTACACTCTGCCCGTTACAAAAAGCCGTGTCATTTGCACCGGCACCATAAAAAGCTATTATTTTACTCACTCTTTGGTCTAAACCGGCTAGGTAGGTCAGCCTGCCGCCAAAACAAAAACCCACAACAATAATATTTTTAATTGCTTTATTGTCACTAGTAATTTCATTAACTGACTTATTAAAGAATTCTTCAAAGCCCAAACCAATATCACTTGTCATAAATGAACTTGCAACAGACCCTTGGCTCTGATCGAAATGACTTAAGCCGCCAGACTTTTCATAAAAGTAATTAAGCATAAAAGTCGGCATATTAAATATTTTAGAGAAATTATCTGCTGTAGACTTAGCATAATCTGTGAAAATAAAAATGTCAGGTAGTATTATAATTGCCGTACTGCTAACAATGTTACCTGGTGATTGATAAATATAAGCTGGGGTCATTGGTATATTTTATCACACCCCCGGTTTGACAATGATGGCCTGCTTTTATACAATTCTATCATTCCAATACAAAAGGAGGCACTTTAAGAAAAGAGCTGCAAAGAATGCAGCACGATTAGGGGGGAGCTACTGATGAAAAAAGTAGCTAAGACGTCACGTGGACCAAGTATTGATGAGCGAATTGCCTATAAGCTCAAACAGGGCTGTCGATTCCACCACATATCTTGGTGTGGTTCAGTTATGCCAGTACTGGCCAAAAGTTCAGCCGAAGCTTGCAGTATATTCAATATCTGGTGTGGCTTCAGGAAGGATTTTGACCTAGGCTACAGCACTGGTAGTTGTGGCGTAATAGAAATATCTGACATTATCCCAAATCAATTCTGTATGTTCGCTGGTCGACGCGGCAGAAAGATCTGCATCAAGCACATCAAGATGAGCTGACCAACTACAAAGTCTCGAAATCGAGGCTTTTTTTATTTTTTCAAAACTTAGTCACTACTGGCAATTTTAATATCCCAGCGGTTAATAAAACAGCAATTGCAGCTAGTGCCGTTGATGCGATGATATCGATGGGGTGGTGTATATAGGCCAAGACCCTACTTACTCCTAAAACTACTGATAGTAGTATTAGTATCGTGCCTACCCTTCTATCGAAGAAGGTGACTACAAAAGCGATGGTCATGGCAAGTATTGTATGGTCGGAGGGAAAGCCGTTATCTGGGCTATGTGGAAAAAGTGGGGTGATGCCCAAAACTATAAAAGGCCTAGTGTCATAATAAAATTTAGCAGAAATAAGTAACAGCACGAAGGCTATAAATAGCGCTAAAGCCCCAAATATTGCAATACTCAACTTTTCTTTCTTGGGTTGGGTGATCCACCATACGAGCGCAACGGCTGCAATGATATAGAGTAAGTATTGGGCACTAAATCTAACTATAAATTCATACATAACAACTAATACTAACAGAAAATACTATTTTATAAAAGTTCTTGCCTCGAGTTCAGCAAAAGCTTCATGTAATTCAGCTTCAGTATTCATAACTATTGGTCCGGCCCAGGCAATTGGCTCCTTAATCGCGGGTGCGGATAATAATATAAACCTAGTACCATTTCGCCCAGACTTTATTTTTAGGCCTTGGCCGTATGAAAAAAGAGCCGCTTGTTTTGCATGTACTTCATGTCCATCGCTAATCGTTATTGATCCTTCAAAGATGTATAGGTACGCTGTATCGCTATAATCAAGCTTAATTTCCCAATCGATACTGCCCTCTAAACTAACATCTACAAACAATGGCTCAACATACTTAGCATTAAAAGCACCTGGAGTATCTTGGTAAGTTCCAGAAATCACCCGAACTCGACCACTAGTTTGTTTAACTTCCGGGATATCATGACTTAATATATCTCCATACTTCGGCTTAGACATCTTATGAGCCTTTGGTAGATTGAGCCAAATCTGTACCCCACGCATGCGCCCCGTGGGTAGTGGCATCTCCTGATGGATTATTCCCGAACCGGCTGTCATCCATTGAGCATCACCACCGTTTATAAGGCCCTGACTACCGATACTATCGCTATGTTCGATGCTTCCCTCAATGAGATATGTAATCGTTTCGATGCCGCGGTGTGGGTGCCAAGGGAAGCCCTTTTCATAGTCAGCTGGGTCGGTGCTATCGAATGCATCCATCATCAAAAATGGGTCAAACTCCTTAGTCTCACGCAGTCCAAAAACCCTGGTCAACTTGACGCCGGCGCCGTCTACGGCGTCAACGCCAGTTATTATTTTTTCTACCTTGCGGTTGGTAATCATATATATATTATAGTCTATAAAACCATACATCCATAATCTGTTGATTGTTACTTCAGCACAAATAATTTAGCAGCTGGCGCAATACTTTTCGACTTGGCACTTGGTAGGCTATGACCAATTTAAAATCAATCAATTAGATAAATAATATTACTTTTTAGGAAGCTTAATTGTAAAAGTAGTACCATTTCCATTACTGCTCTTTACCCCAATGGAACCATCATGGGCAGTGACAATTTTTTTAGCGATTGATAGCCCAATCCCAAAACCCTCTACATTTTGACGGCTGCGACTAGCATCGCCTCGATAGAATCGATCGAATATAAACGGTAGCTGACCAGGCTTTATACCAACTCCCTGGTCCGTTACTTTGATTATAGCGTGTAGTACGCTGCTTTCTAAAACGACCTGGATATTAGATTTATCTTCGCTATACTTAATGGCATTATCTAAAAGTATACCCACTAGCTCCTTGAGCTGCGCACTATCCCCAGTTACTTTAACGGTATTACCACTAGTAATAATTTTTATCTTCTTACTTTTGGCTAATTTAGCTGAAACCTTAACTGCATCACCAATTATTTTTTTTAAATCTACTGTTTTTAATGACTCGACAGACGTATTTGATCGCGCAAGGCGCAACAAACCATCCACCAGATTTTTAAGCTTAATTACCTCATCGAGATTACTATCCAACTGTTCTCGCGCACCACCGATGGTCATTTTTTTATCACGGATAGCCACTTCAATTTCAGTCTGCATGATAGTTAGTGGGGTTCGTAATTCATGAGAGGCGTCGGCGGTAAATCTAGTCTGGGATTCCAAAGCTTCCTCTATTGGACGAATCGTCCGACGGGCGAAAAAGTAACTCACACCACCGCCGACCACAAAGACCAGTAAATTAAAGACCAAGATATTGGCTTTTAGATTTGACTCTTCTTCTTGAATTCTTTGAATTCTGAAATCATTGAACATATGTTGATCTTGGAAAAATGTAGGTTGGTTTTGAGCCGGCTGACGTAAACCTCTCTGTAAGCCACTAAGGGATACATTATATACAAAGCTACTAAAACCAAGCGATAGCAACATAACAAATGCCAGATACCACCCAGTAAGGCGTAGGGCGGGAGAAGGTTTTAGGTTAGGGTGTAGTAGGTAATTCACCTTATGCTACCTATGTAGTAGCCAAAGCCTCGGGAGGTATGAATCAGAGGATTATTCTTAAAGGGTTTGTCAATCTTGCTACGTAAATAATTTATAAATACCTCGACAGTATTTGGAAGAATGTCTGAGTCATACTCCCAGACGTGATCAATAATTTTTTCTTTAGACATTATTTGACCGGCGTTACGTATCAAATATTCAAGCAAAGCAAATTCCTTAGCGGAGAGCCTAATATTTTTGCCAGCCCTAGTCACCTTAAAGGCAGCTGGATTTAGTTCAAGATCATCAATTTTTAAAACTACATCCGCACCCTCGGCTGGACGCCTTAAAAGGGCATGTAGTCTAGCTAGAAGCTCTTCAAAAGCAAAGGGCTTAACTAGATAATCGTCTGCACCGGCATTCAGCCCGGCTACTCGGTCACTAACTTGGTCTTTGGCAGTGAGCATAATTATTGGTGTTTTGTCTCCACCTTCTCGCAATTTTTTACATATGTCCATACCATCTATACCTGGGAGCATACGGTCTAAGATTACAATATCATAGTCATCAATTTCAGCGGCGTTTAGACCTGCTTCACCATCGTTTGTGACTTCTACAGAAAAACGTTCTTGCTCCAAGCCACGCTTAAGGGCATTAGCTATTTTTATCTCATCTTCGATTAGTAATATTTTCATGAGTATATTTTACCTGATATTGGAATTATATGTTACCTATAGTTAGGCCGGGGTAGTGAACCGACCAATTTAAGATCGGCTCACTTAGATATTATTTAATTATTTGATGTCCGGAGCTCCCATCATTCCCATACCGCCGTGGCCACGACCATGCCCACCGCCTAGACCGGGGTTAAGGTATTCGATCGGGACATTATTGTCTTTTGCCCACTGCGTGAGTTCAGCTTTTTTGGCATCCATAGATGACTTTCGCTCTGCAGGTGTCTTGACTTTTAGGTCTTGTCGGTTAGTCTGGTTAGCTGCAATTAGTTGCTTATGTTTGGCAATTAATTTATCTTTTTGTTCAGTAGTTAACTTGCCAGAACTAACTGCATCCTGAAGCTTTTGTTCATAGTTAGCTTCCATCTGGGCTTGGTTATCTTGTTTATTCTGGTCAATAACTTGCTGGACGTCAGACTTATTTAAATTAAACTTAGTGGCTATTTTATCGGCTAGTGAAGAGCCATTAATTCCATGCGCCGAGGCGGCACCTATACCAATTACTGATGCAATACCAACTGAGGCAACTGCAGCAACTAGTAAATTCTTTTTATTCATTTTCATCTAATTCCCTTTCCGATTAATAATACGTATATTAGAATATCACCCAATCCTGAGGGTCAGCTTAAAATAATATATTTATTAAAAAAACACCTATTGCTAGGTGTTTAATAATTTCTGGTGGAGCATCGGGGACTCGAACCCCGGACCCCCTGCTTGCAAAGCAGGTGCTCTAGCCAACTGAGCTAATGCCCCATATGTTTTTTCTGGTGGGCTCGGGAGGACTTGAACCACCGACCTCGTCATTATCAGTGACGCGCTCTAACCAGCTGAGCTACGAGCCCGGAAAAAATAAGGGAAAGATACCGAATTATTGTAGCCTAAAATGTGGAATATTTCAAGGTTAGAAGCTATACTAAAAGTACTTATGAATATATTACTTGGATTACTATTTCTAGGACTTGGCATAGCCATGGTAGTGTTCGCTCAACAAATTTGGAATTTCACCGGCGCTATAGATTTTGTAGAGAAATATATGCCTGGAAATACTAAAGCTTTCATCCAGTTAGTTGGGGTGGTGATAGTTATACTGTCACTATTTTTCATAACTGGCCTTGGCAATACAATCACAGGTCCAATCGGCGACACCCTCGGCAAGCTCTTCGGTCATAGTAAATAATATAATACCAAAAGAGCTCTCTATAAAGAGAGCTCTTTTATTTAATACGTGGAATGTGTCAGCAGACCTGTGTCACCCTTAACTCCGAAGAGTTAAAAGTCCGACCTAGAAGTATCGCAGTACTCATGGGAGCAACCTAGCAAGCTAGATGCTCAACCAATCATATCTGGCCTTAGATCTAAGTCTAAGGATCTGATTGCTCAGACATATCTCCCTAGAAAGGAGGTGATCCATCCGCACCTTCCGGTACGGATACCTTGTTACGACTTAACCCCAATCGCTAGATTTACCTTAGGACCAGCAAGCTGATACTTTGGGTACTCCTAACTTTCGTGATTTGACGGGCGGTGTGTACAAGACCCGGGAACGTATTCACGGCAGTATGGCTGACCTGCCATTACTAGCAAATCCGGCTTCATGAGGGCGAGTTTCAGCCCTCAATCCGAACTGGGACCACTTTTGATGCGATTTGCTCCACCTTACGGTTTGGCAGCGCGTTGTAGTGGCCATTGTAGGACGTGTGTAGCCCGAGGCGTAAGAGCCATGCTGACCAGACGTCATCCCCACCTTCCTCCCGGTTGGCCCGGGCGGTCTCGCCAGAAAATACAACTGACGACGAGGGTTGCGCTCGTTGCGGGACTTAACCCAACATCTCACGACACGAGCTGACGACGGCCATGCAGCATCTGTCATCTGGTTCCCGAAGGCACAGTCTAGTTTCCCAGACCTTCCAGAGATGTCAAGCCTCGGTAAGGTTCTTCGCTTAGCTTCGAATTAAACCACATCCTCCTCTGCTTGTGCGGGTCCCCGTCTATTCCTTTGAGTTTTAAGCTTGCGCTCGTACTCCCCAGGCGGGATACTTAACGTGTTAACTTAAATTAGCAGCACTGGAAGGGTCGATACTTCCAATGCTTAGTATCCATCGTTTACGGCGTGGACTACTGGGGTATCTAATCCCATTCGCTCCCCACGCTTTCGTCCACTGAGTGTCAGATTTGTCCTAGCAAACTGCCTTCGCATTTGGTGTTCTTGCTGATATTAATGGATTTAACCCCTACACCAGCAATTCCGTTTGCCTCTTCCAATCTCTAGTTTGTCCATCTCTCCCGCGGACTCGAGGTTGAGCCTCGAGATTTAACAGGAGATGCGATAAACCACCTACGGACGCTTTACGCCCAATAAATCCGGATAATGCTTGGGGCCCTCGTATTACCGCTGCTGCTGGCACGAGGTTAGCAGCCCCTTATTCAACTGCTACCATCATTGTTTTGTCACAGTTAAAAGTACTTTACACCCCGAAAGGCTTCTTCATACACGCGGCGTCGCTCCTTCAGACTTTCGTCCATTGAGGAAGATTCTTGACTGCAGCCTCCCGTAGGAGTCTGGGTAGTGTCTCAGTCCCAGTGAGTCGGGTCACGCTCTCGCGCCCGATACCCGTCGTAGCCTTGGTGAGCCATTACCTC
>CAILAD010000029.1 GCA_903832035.1 uncultured bacterium | reverse complement strand
TGCTTGAATTCCACTTTACCTGCCTCTAACTTAGATATATCCAAGAGGTTATTTATGATCCGCGCTAACCTATCTATATTATTTTTTGCCATCTAAAGTCCTCCTTTTAGTTAACAATTTAAATACTAAAAGCTCATGCTTAAACTCAGCTTAAAAAATATAGATTATTCCACTGTCACACTTTTAGCTAGGTTACGAGGCTGATCAATATCTAACTTACGCTCTTTTGCTACGTAGTAAGCTATTAGCTGCAGAGCGATGTTATTTACTAGTGGCTGAAGCATATCTGACCCAATATTTGGTACTACCACCGTAGCGTCAGCTTGCTTAATTACTTCATTAGCGATTGCTACAACCCTGCCTTTGCGGGCCTTAACTTCAGCAATATTTGCAATCATCTTATCTTTTACTACATCGTCAGTTGCGATAGCGATAGTGGTAAAACCAGGCTCGATTAGGGCGATGAAGCCATGCTTTAACTCACCACCACTTAACCCTTCGGCATGAATATAGGCTAGCTCCTTAATTTTAAGCGCACCTTCTAGGGCTATTGGGTAGTTGTACTGCCGGCCCAGGTAGAATAAGTCATTGTCTTTGCGGATGCTACTTGCTACTTTCTCAATCAGGTCTCTGCTCTTTAAGACTTCTCCGATACTCTTCGGGAGATCTACTACAGCCCGGATTAATTTTTTTGAAGCTGAGAAATCTAGTCCCTGTTGTCTACCCAGTAAAATAGCGTGCATGAGTAGTAGCAGAGATTGGGAAGTAAAAGCCTTAGTAGAAGCCACAGATATTTCCGGACCGGTGTGGTTATATACTCCCGCATCTGTCATTCTAGATATGCTCGAACCAACGACATTAACCAGTCCCGTCACTAGCGCACCATGTCTTTTAGCCTCCTCGATAGCAGCAATAGTATCGGCCGTCTCGCCTGATTGAGAAACGGCAATTAGCCAGGTATTTTTATCTATATTATTTTTTGTATACCGATATTCTGGCGACATTGCGGCGGTTGCTGGAATGCTGGTTAGGGCGTTGAAGTATAGCTCGCCCAGCTTGGCTGAGTAATAAGATGTACCAACACCGAGTAGCACGACTCGATTAATATCTTTTAGTCTAGCCGATACGTCCATCAGTCCGCCAAACCTAACATCTGCCTCATCTAGTAGAATTCTACCTCTTAAGGAATTCTCGATTGCCTCGGGTTGCTCCATAATTTCTTTTAATAAATAATGCTCATAACCCTGCTTTGAAGCTGCATCTACGTCCCAGTCAATTTTTTCTACTGACTTATCGATTGCTTCATCCTGAAAACTCACCACTTCATAGTCGGACTTGTTAATATCCACGAGTTCACCATCTTCTAGGTAAACTACCTTCTTGGTTCTTTCAATTATTGCCGAGGCGTCAGAGGCAATAATGAGCTCATCTTTACCAATCCCCACAAGTAGTGGACTGGCGTATTTTACGCCAATCAATCGCTCCGGTTCATCTTTAGAGATTATGCATAGTGCAAAAGCCCCTTTTAGCTGGGCTACTGTTTCAAGTACCGCCGAGCGCAAATCACCTTTGTATAAATCGCCTATTAGCTTAGCTACCACTTCGGTGTCGGTCTGACTAGTAAACTTAATACCTTTTTTCTGAAGATTCTTTTTTATTTCTAAATAGTTTTCAATAATACCATTATGAACAACCCAAATTCTTCCATCGGCACTGGCATGCGGATGGGCATTCGCAACTGTCGGTTCACCGTGCGTAGCCCAACGTGTGTGAGCAATGCCAATTCCGTTAAGTCCAACTGGCTGATCTTCTAAAACTGCCCTTTCTAAATTTGTAACTTTACCTACAGTCTTTTTATCATAGATTCCGCTCGAACTAATAGCGGCGATACCAGCCGAATCATAGCCTCGGTATTCTAACCTTTTAAGTCCAGTCACTAGACTATTTATTACAGATTCTTTTTTTCCACTATAGGCGACAATTCCACACATATAGTAGTTATTTTAACAGATATACATAAATTTTGTTCAAGACCGCATTAGATATATAATGAATGCTTCTTTAGTAAATCAATAAGTTTAATATAGTCTTTCTCTACTGTCTGATATATCCATCTATAGTGGTCTGTTTGTAAAAATTTTAGCTCTGCTAATGCGTTTTTGTCACCAAACAAGTCTTTTGCCGCCTTATATTCAAGCGGACAAAGTACCAGATGCAAATATGTAGAATATTCATCTCGTGCTCCATCAGGAAGG
>CAILAD010000028.1 GCA_903832035.1 uncultured bacterium | reverse complement strand
GGCTATTTTTTCGTAGTAGAATTGCTATCTCAGAATGCGATACACCCTCTTCTTGCACCAAATTATTAATATTTTCAGCCACTGCCGCCATCTCCTCTGCTAAATTTGAGTACGATTTGGCAACTACCTCGGTACGAATTGATTTATCACCTATGAGTTTTTTGCTAATTCCATTCTCTATTTCCAATCGGTACGGGTTGTTGTTCTGGATTAAATTATAAGAACTATCTAGTATCTGCTGCGAAGATCTGTAGTTGCGCCTCAGTACAATCTGTTTTGTACCTGGGTAGTCTTTTGTGAATTTAAGAATGTTTGAAACTGCTGCACCCCTAAATCGGTAAATAGATTGGTCGTCATCACCCACAACCATCAAGTTTTGATGTTTTTTAGACAACAATTTTAATAAATAACTCTGTGAGTAGTTGGTATCTTGATATTCATCTACTAAAATATACTGGTATTTAGACTGGTAATGACTAAGTATTTTAGGGAAATTCTCAAATAATTTAATTACCCTAATGATCTGATCTCCATAATCAATCATCCCCTTCTGAATACAGAGCTTATCGTAATTTTCATAGATAGTCGCCAGTTCCCCTATACGTCTAGCCTCTTCTAAGTCTTCTTTCTTTACTTGCTTAGAGCAATACGTCCTAAAGTCATCACTGCTGATGTTTTCATCTTTTAATCTTGAGATAAATTGTAGTAAAGCCGAAACCATACTGAAAGGATCTGAGGGCTTTTTGTGATAAGTCAGCTTAAGACTATCTATAACCTCACGCATCACAATAGATTGCTGAAAATTAGACATAATAGTAAAGTCGGATGGCAAGCCAAGCTCAAAACCGAATTCACGCAAGATCCTATCTCCCATAGCATGAAAAGTCAGAATATCTGAATCAGCATAGCCATTCGGTAAAAGCCTCTCAATACGATCCTGCATTTCTGACGCGGCTTTATCTGTGAAGGTCAATGCCAGAATAGATTCTGCCGGCACATCTTTAGTAAGTATAAGATGCGCTACTCGCATACTTATAACAGCCGTTTTGCCGGTTCCAGCCCCGGCTATAACTAGGGCTGGTCCCTTATTGTGTAGCACCGCTTCCTTCTGGGCAGCATTAAGCTTGGTTTTCTCCTCCATATAAGATTTATTATACCCTTAGTGTAGCTATGGTGGTAGGGATTAGTAATATGGTATGATTTACCTAATAGTACTGGGGGTATAGAATATGCAGCACTTCAAACTAATAAAGCCCATAGTGGGTTCAGATAAAAATAGCCTTACGGAAGTAAGAAGCTTTTCAGCCGATACACCAGGGGTATCTGGAGATGAACTCACCGAGAACATCTACACCATACTAACAGTCTGGGCCCCCGCTAGTGATATCCAGCAGATAATGAATCATGTTTTCGAGGTTTTTACTTCTACCTTTTACGAAGATATGGATGCAGAATCTATAGAGTTGAGGTATAAGCGAGCGATAAAAGAGGTTAATTCGGGAATCAAAGAACTCAATAGCTACTACTCAAAGCAAGAAACTAGGTTTCATCTTGAAGGGGTCGTAGCTGTAGTGAGTAAAGACATCATGGTAAGCTCAATTTCTGGTAATGATGCTAGGATTTACAAGAAGTCCGGAGTGAAGATATCTAGCATACACAATGATGTGAAGTCATCTGATATGCAGAATATATTTTCCCCAACATACGGTACTAAGCTAGAGCAAGATGATGAAGTCATGCTAATCAGCCCTAGATTTACAGACCATGTACCCAAAACACTACTGCATGATTTTATAAAATCAAACAGCGACAATAGCTTCCGTGAATTCAGGGAGAAAGTACATGCTCTAAAAAGTGGCCACCTAGGGGCGGTGTGGATTAACTCAGGCAAAAATCAAGAAACAGAGGAAGTTACGAAAAATACAAACCCCGAACCGCAAATTAAACGAGAAGCCGCACGGACTATGCCAGAAAAGTTAATAGTCTTGTTTAACAAGCTAAAGGTCAGTCTCGTAGGCATCTGGGGGGTTGTTGTGACTAAAATATTAAAGCCGTTAGTGAAGATTATGAAAAATGCCTGGAACTTGCTTTGGAGTAAGTATATTAACCCCAATCCATTAGCCTCGCTAATAGTTGTGGGCGTAGTATTGGCAGTAATTCTGGGAATATTCATGTTTAATACCTGGTATAACCCCCGCACACAAGTACTAAATAAATCATACTTATCTATACAACAGGATTTAGATAGGGCTAAATCAGAGATTTCTAATGGCCAAAAAACAGATGCACTACAATCCTTAACAAATTTAAACAATAAGATCGATAGCATACCGACCAAAGACCAGACTGCAATAAGTAGTAAAGAAAAGAAATCTAACAAGCCCACCCTAGAAGACATCAAGCATTCGATAGCACTACTAATTGATCAGGTCCAGGATATCTCTAGAGTAACAGCCACTCAGGTATATAAGAGCCCCTCAGATAACTCAAAATATACATCAATAACAGGACTTGCTGATTTAATATACTGTATAGATAAGACTAGCGGGGAGATAATCTCGATAAATAAAGGAGGCTCGGTCAAGACCGTAGCGACGTCTAAAGACCTAAAAAATATCTCTTCACTCACCTCGAGTACAAGTCTCAATGCTCTTTACGCATTATCTGATTCGGGCCTGTACCAGATTAAGCCAGATGGTGCCGTAACTAAGCAAAATAGCTCATCCACTGCATGGCCTAACAGCGTTGCGATAGCTGCGTACCTCCAAAACATTTACCTTCTTGGGTCTGATGACAACCAAATATACAGATTTACTAAGACTGCGTCCGGGTTTGGACCTAGAAGCTCCTACATTAAGAAACCAGCTAGTGAATTACTGTCTGGAGCCACAGCCCTAACGGTGAATGGTAAGATATTCGTAGCTAAAAGTAATGGCAGTGTCTTAATGTTTGAGCTGGGTGAACAACAAGACTTTAATATTAGTAAACCTCCGGCTGATTTATCGGATATTTCTGCGATTGCCTATCTAGAAGACGAAAATCAACTAATACTACTAAATCCAAACAAGAATGCTTTCATACTTTTACAGTTAAGGGATGGTGGGGCTGACTATCTTAGGGAACTAGTTGTAAATGGAACATCACCCATTTACAGCTTTATTTACGACAAAACTAGTAAGAATGTATTTTATACATCAACTAATTCAGTAGGTCGCTTCCCTATTTAGTAGTAGTACCTACATGCGGTCAGGAACTTGAAGTCCAAGTAGGTCAAAGCATCTCTCAACAATACTTAATACACTGTTACTAATCAGTAACCTCGTGTTATTAACTACTCCGTCCTCAACAACTCGGTGGGCATGGTAGAAGCTGTTATAAAGCCTACAGATGTCATAGCAGTAGTTGGCAATGTCGCTTGGTTGGTAATTCTTAGTTGCAGCCTTAACTACGCCGCCTATTCTTGATATTTTTAGTATAATCTCTATCTCAATTTCACTTAGTTCACCAGTAGGTTGCCTGTCTGCTGCACCGTAAACTTCGCCCTGTTTTTTTAGAGCCTTCATTCTGACGGCAGTATAGGATAGGTAAGGGGCACTGTTGCCATCGAGACTGAGCATACTTTCCCAGTCAAAACTTATGTTCGATATTCGATTCTGTCTCAAGATATTATATTTAATACAGTTAAAAGCCAGGATGTCGGTTAAATCTGCCTGCTCAAGAGGACTTAGGTCTTTAGATAAGCTTACAACCTGATCTCTTACTCTAGATTTTGTCTGGGAAATTAGATCCTCAACAAGTATAATATTGCCCTTTCTGGTACTCATACTACCATCGGCAAATTGCATTCTGCCAAAAGCTACATGCACGTTATCTGCATCTGTTAGCTTAAGCTTTGAAGCTACCTCGTACACCTGCTTTAACTGTAGGCTTTGAGCGACGTCAACGACGTTCACCATGTAATCTGGGTGCCAGGTCTTCTCCCAGTAAGCAATACGTGCCAAATCTCGTGTGAGATAAAGGCTCGTACCATCTTTTTTTCTGATTAGCGCAGGTGGCTCATTGGCATTATCTGTTTCGCACACCAGAGCACCTTGGCTCTCAACGAATAAACCTCTCTTAATGCCGAGATTTATAATTGACTCAATCTTATCTTCGTAGAAACTCTCACCGTTAAAATAATCAAACTCAACCCTTAGTTGTTCATAAACCGCCAGCATCTCAGCCATGCTCCAGGCCTGGATTTTTTTTAGAAGTTCTCTATTTTCTGGGTCACCCTGCTCTATTTTCTTATACTCAGCCCGGCCGGCTTCATCTAGTAGCTCATCTTCTTCAGCTTCATTGTGGAACTTCACATAAAGCTTAAGCAGTTCTGGCACAGGATTAGCTTCAATTGCATTCATATCACCCCAGGTCTTTACGGCGTGGATCAACTTACCAAATTGCGTACCTAAATCACCAATAAAATTATCTGCGACTACTTCATGCCCGGTTGCTTTATAAATACGCTTTATAGAGTCTCCTATGATCGTTGAGAGCAAATGATGAACACCCATAGGCTTACCTATATTCGGATGAGAATAGTCGATGATCATTTTCTTCCCTGCCCCTAGACTATCTACTGAACCTAATACGTCTTCATGCGTCGAAGACAGGCTACCTAGTATAGCCTGATCAGTTAATGTGATATTGATAAAACCTGGACTCTTGACCTCAACAGATCTAATAATGTCATTACTTTCAAGACTTAGGGTTAGTTTTTCAGCTATTACCAAAGGGCTTAAATTCAAATCTTTACTACTCATTAGGGCGATATTGGTAGCGAAATGACCGAATTGTAAATCGCAATACTCTAACTCAACTTTTTTATCTGAATTTTTAAATGCAGTTTCAAAAGTGTCCTGAACAAGGTCTTTAACCTGATTTAATAGATTTTGCATAGGCTTATTATACCTTAATTGCTCTTAAATTCATTAGTTTAGAACATCGAGCTTATAGTATAATAGACCAATGAAAATACTAGCTTTAAATAAAAGAGCCAAATATGATTACGATATAACTGAAACCATGACTGCTGGTATGGTACTGGCTGGACATGAAGTAAAAAGTGTAAAGCAAGGCGCGATAAGTCTAAAAGGTAGTTTTGTTAGCTTCAAGGGAGATGAAGCATACCTAACCAATGCCCATATTACCAAGTACAAGCACGCCAGCAACATCACTTCCTATGAGCCCACAGCGAGTCGTAAGCTCTTATTGCACCGAAAAGAGCTAGATAGACTACTTGGGGAGATAAAATCAGCCGGTAAGACTGCCGTACCGACAGCTATAGGACTCGAGAGGGGCTTAATTAAGGTCGAGATTGGAATAGGTCGAAGCAAGAAGCGTTTTGATAAAAGAGAAACTATAAAAAAGCGTGACATGCTCCGCGACGTAAGTCGCGAAGTTAAGTAGTAACTCCAGTAAAATTTACCTAATTGAATTATGCACAACGCATAATTTTTTTATACTCTAACTTTTTTAAAATAAATATATATTAGTTTTTAAATCTGTTAGATACTTACATATATACTTGTAAAATATGCTACAACATCATTTATATGTAATTAATACATATAAATGCTTTACGCCACTAAAAAAGTTATGCTATATTTAATAGGAAAGAGTTTTATCCTATGAATCCCTCAATACAATCAATAGCAAAACAGTTAATGGCGTCTCCAAAAGGACTACTCGCGGCAGACGAGAGCCCCAAGACGTCTGAAAAACGCTTTTCACCGCTTGGGATACCCTCTACCTCTGAAAAACGTAGGGAGTTTAGGCAGATGTTATTCTCAACTCCGGATATAGAAGAATACATATCAGGAGTCATATTACATGATGAAACAATTAAACAGAAAGCAGATAGTGGTGAGACCTTCGCTAGTTATTTGCGCTCTAAGGGCATTATTCCAGGTATAAAGGTGGATGGCGGTCTCGTTGACTTCGATAATTTCGATGGCGAAACCATAACCGAAGGTTTAGATGGTTTGGCTAGTAGGCTACATGAATACTACGAAATGGGCGCTCGCTTTACTAAATGGCGCGCGGCCTTCGTGATTGATGAATCTAAGAGACTACCCTCTCTTGGGGCTATACATGCCAACCTCCATCAGATGGCGAGATACGCAAGTATAGCTCAAGCTGCTCAAATGGTACCGATCGTTGAACCTGAGGTGCTATATGATGGTACTCATAGTATAAAAAGTGCTTCTGACACTACCTCTCAGATAATTAGAGTGCTATTTGAGCTCCTAAAAGCCTACAGGGTCGATTTGAGTGGGGTTATACTAAAAACTAGTATGGTACTGGCCGGTAAAAACTCGCCCACCCAATCCACGCCTGAGGAAGTAGCCAATAGCACTCTCTCTATGTTGGACCAAAGAGTCCCAAAGGAGGTGGCAGGAATAGTTTTCCTATCTGGAGGACAGTCTACAGAGCAAGCCAGGGACAACCTAGAAGCAATTGGCTCAGATAGCAAAGACCATTCATGGCCCATTACCTTCTCCTTTTCTAGGGCGGTACAAGACAACTCTCTAGCTACTTGGCAAGGTAAGTCTGAGAATATATCGGCAGCACAAAATGAATTTATAAAAGCAGTTAGGGACGATTCTTTGGCCGACCGTGGTAAGTTCAAAAAATAAATTATAAAAAAAGTAAAAAAACTTTTAAAAAAGTTGTTGACAAGGCTTATGCTTAGGCGCTATTATTAATTTAGTGCTGCACACTAAAATTACTCAAAACAAAAACAAAGCTCTTTTCAACAGATTGGCGACGCCCCACAAGGCTCGCCAGTTTGTTTTATAAAGTAAATATAGCGTCCTAATTAAATAGTTAGTTAAACAAATATTTTTTAAAAGAAATAATAATTGTATTAAAAAAGACCCGCAAGTAAATGGGGTCTTTTTTAATATAATTTTTGTTAAAAATTAATCGCGGGGCTGTTGTGGACGGGCTTCACTAACTGTGATTGCTCGACCTTCAATTTCTTTTCCGTTGAAAGCTTCAACTGCAGCATTTACATCTGCACCTTCGCCTAATTCAACAAAACCAAAGCCTTTGCTTCGACCGTTCATACGATCGGTGATAACATTTGCTGATACTACTTCTGTAGATTCACCAAATATTTCAGCTAGTTGCTCTGAAGTA
This sequence comes from uncultured bacterium, assembly GCA_903832035.1. Classification (GTDB taxonomy): domain Bacteria; phylum Patescibacteriota; class Saccharimonadia; order CAILAD01; family BJGX01; genus CAILAD01. Next base: position 12,486 of record CAILAD010000028.1, on the reverse strand, counting down.
ACACCATATGGCAGGTTGCCAACAAATAGTTTTTTCATGTACTTTTTTGAACTTTCTTTAATTATCTTGGAGCAGGACGACCACTTCTTCTTATTTTGTCATCTTGAAACAAGATATTTGAAAACTAAAGAATCCTACTTAATCTCTATTATAGCACGAATTGACTATAATTACTAGTAGCAGAGTTAGGCTATAGGTAATATAATCTAAGTTGTTATGACTAAAGACCAAACTACAGATATAAAGCGTATAGAGCTATGTGGTGCTATCTTTGGCGTGGTCCTTGGCACACTTCTCCATTTTAGCTACGCCTGGATAGGTCAGCCTTGGGCTGGAGTCTTTAGCGCAGTCAATGAAAGCCCCTGGGAACACCTTAAGTTATTTGTTATACCGATAGTATTTTATCTTTTTTGTATAGAGGTATTTACCGTAAAAGACAGGTCTAGACTGTACTATGCCAAGCTAATACAACTACCACTAGGTATGTTGTTTATAATAGCTTTTTACTATACCTACACTGGGGCATTTGGGACCGGTAATCTCCTACTGGACATATCCTCCTTTTTCTTTGCTGTGGCTGCGAGTTATTATTTGAGCTTTCGGATAATAACTTCGCAGCGCACGGCCAAACTGCAGAAACTAGTGAGTTTAGTGGTAGTACTAACAATCTTACTGGTAGTTATATTAACAACTTACTACCCTCCTCATCTACCACTCTTTCAAGATGAAAACAGCCATGCCTACGGGGTTGGTAAATAATTCTTATGCTTTTCAAAAATAGGTTTTTATTGTAATATTTAGATAGTGAATTGATAATTTAGCACCTTATTTTACCGGGGGGTGGTATGAATGGACAAAGGCATAAGATGCAAGCTTGGGTTTCACTCCGAGGCCGTCTACCTACTAGAAGGCTCAAGGGAAGGCTCTCGCTACTGTGTACGTTGCGGCGTTAAGTCCATAGAAGTAAAGAATGTCTACGTAGATGGTCTATCAAGACAGCGCGTTACTATCGCTGGTACTAAAAGAAAAACCCGCGACCTGAGCCCAGAAGAAGTAAAAGATTTTCTTGAGCATTACAAAGTAAGGAAGTTTTAATTCCTGCCCTCTTTTATGAGGGCATTTTTTATAAAAAAATGATCTCAACTCGGTTGAGATCATATAGTTATTACAATGCGAAGTAGGCCATGCCTTCAACACGAAGACTATTGATAGATGATTCCCATTCCTGCATCATAGCCATTTCTATGGCGCGGTCGTCACCTAGCTCCAGATACTTACTTGGATAAATGGGGCAGCCGACCAATCCGATAACGATTCGTCTGCGCAGTATTCTGGTCCTATGTACTGGGTCGTTTTTAGATAGCCCAATAGTGGCAATCGGCAGAAGCGGGCAGCCAGACAGCCTCGCAATTCTAGCTGCACCCAACTTTGAATCATCTACTCTAGAGCTACCCACTCTCGTACCCTCCGGAAACATCTCCACCGGAACTCCACGCCCAATTGCTTGGACTGCGATGTTAATAGCCTCAGACGATGTGTAAGAGGCCATCTGAAGCCGTTTAGCGCGCTTTGGAGGTACCCGATCGGTATTTCCATCCATACTGGGTCTAAAGACTGGTACAGCTCCCATGCGCTGGTTGATTTGTGCCAGAAATGGATTCAAGCAAAATGATGGCTTACAAATCCAAACTAAGCCTCTTTTAAACATACCGACAAAGGGTATATCTAAGATACTGCCGTGGTTTACGGCGATCACATAGCCTGGGTATTTTCCAACTGGTCCTAATCCATTACGACGATACCAATCTGGCCGGTAATAAACTCCACCGGGTTGTGGTATTCGGCTATTATAATAAAGTATCGGCTTCATGAAAAACCATGAAATAATGGTAACTATTTCTCTGAAGATAAAGTATCCGACAGGATAAGCGACTCCAGTCGCTGACTTCAGACGCTTTAAGCGTCGTGCATTTTCTTCATCGGTTAGCACATTGAACATATTAACCTTCTCTACTAGTTTCAAGGTACATATGAGATTCTACCAATTTAAAGCCATATTTTAAAGCATAATACTTTATGTTGACATACAATAAATGTAAATACATACTAAACATAAGAAATATATTGCAATGCCAAAAAAGAATAAATCAAGATCAGCTATAAAAAATAGAAGAATAAAACCAATACATATACATTTATCGGCTGCTACTATTTTAATTATTACTTTGGTAGTAATTTTCTTCGGCTACATAGCTGCTAGGTTAGTAACGCTAGATACTTTTAAGGCTAGGCCATTTTTTACTGTTAAGTCTCTGGGTAAAATAGATCCTAAGGTTGCTACTAAAACATCCCCTCTATCAATGAGGACAAATTATAATCTCTCAGGCCAAGGTAGCGGTACTATTGCCATAATCGATGCTTACGATAATCCCTCAATTGAATCTGATTTGGCGGTATTTAATAGTAAGTACGGGCTTAGTTCATGTACTACAGCTAATGGTTGCTTTGAAAAACACAAAATGAACAGTAAAACAGCAGTAAATTCGAGCTGGGCGATGGAAATTGCGCTAGATATTGAGTGGGCTCACGCAATAGCTCCAGGAGCGAAAATTCTACTAGTTGAGGCCAGCTCAAATAGCGGTACGGACTTATTGAGCGCTGTAAACTACGCGGCCTCTCGCAATGACGTTAAAGCAATATCTATGAGTTGGGGTGGCAGTGAATTTACTACAGAACTAAATTATGAAAATAACTTCACGAGTAAATTTGGGGCTAATTTTTTTGCAGCCTCCGGCGATTCTGGACATATTACCAGCTGGCCATCAGTATCGGCAAATGTTATTAGTGTTGGCGGAACAACACTTAATTACAACGCTGCAGGGGCTATCATATCTGAAACTGCCTGGTCAGGAAGTGGCGGTGGGCTCAGTAGCTATATAAAAGAGCCTACTCACCAAATCAGTGCAAATATACCTCAGGCAAAGGGCTACCGCGCTACACCAGATGTTTCTTACAATGCAGACCCTAATAGTGGCTACCCGGTCTACATGAGTACTAGCTATCTAGGACTAACAGGTTGGTTCTTATTAGGCGGTACTAGTGCTGGTGCCCCGCAATGGGCTGCGATATCCACTATTTCAGGGACTAGCTTCAATTTAGGTAAAATATACAACGATGCCAGTAAGGTAAACCAAAGATACTTTAAAGATATAACTACTGGCAAAAATGGTAGTTGTGGTTATTATTGCAACGCACAGTCGGGATTTGACTACGTAACTGGTTTAGGCAGCCCTGTTACCACATCTTTTTAGAGATATTTAATGAAAATTAAATAAAGTATTCAATCAACTTGCACTAATTCAATTTAGGATTCATAATCTAAAGCATAAGAGAAATACCTACAAGGTAGACTTATGCCACACAAAACAAAACAAAAAATTAAGCGAATAGTTCATTTCCAAATACTTTCTGTATTTGCTTTTAGTATTGCACTAAGTAGTTCTCACCTTACAGCCCTTGCCTCTAGCGATTCACCAGTAAGCCCAGTGGTCACTGCTCCAAGTTCAACAGTAGACCCCAATGTACCTCGGTTAAGTATTGTCGGGGCTAGTAGTCTTAATGCGGTAGTGAATAACCCTATCCCAGTAACTGGATTACATGTTAGTGGCACTTCGACAGAGCCTATTAATATTAACTTGGGAATAGATAGTGGTAGCTTAAGAATGGCAATAATTACAGGACTAACCTTTACTTCGGATACTAGCGGTACTTCCTTGCAGTTCAGCGGCTCCATAGATGACCTTAATAGAGCCTTAGCTACTCTAACCTACCAAAGCTCAACTGCAGCTAAAACTACGCTTACAGCTTCTCTAGGTGACTCAGGCATAACTCCTAGTGCGGTATACCCCAGCGCACCAGCCCACCCACACCGACCAGGCATTACTACAATAACAATAACCACCGCTACTCTACCTACAGTTGATCCTAGTACTGCGGATATGGGTATATATACTTACGCAGCCTATAATATTGGATACAAGTCTGCCTCGCTTATCGGGGGCATCTATAGCTCCACTAGCTCAATTACCGAAAGAGGCTTCCAGTGGGGTACAGATAGTAATTACGGTAATACAGTGAGTGACACAACGGCCAAAAGTCCTTTTTACTCCACTCATTTTACAAACAACTCAGTGAGCATATGGGGCATGGTAGTTGATTCAAGTGGTAATTTATTTACGCTAGGTGATGACGATATTATTAGAGTTTATGATAGTTCTGGCGCTTATCTTAGACAATTTGGCGGTACGGGATCTGGCAATGGGCAATTTGATCACCCCAGAGGAATAGCTATCGATAGCACAAATAATATCTATATTGCAGATGATTTCAACAATAGGATCCAGAAGTTTAACAATAATGGTGACTACATATCTCAATTTGGGATAGCTAGACCCTACGCCATATACGTCGACCATAAACACAGCGACAACATATATATCGTAGAAGAGACCGGTTTAGTTACTGTGATGGATAGCCTGGGTAGTGAATTATTTAATTTCAATGCTGGCGTTGATTATACAAGGGGGGTATCAATCGATAGCTCTGGAAATATTTACGTGGTAGGTGCAGCCACGAAACAGATATTGAAATTTGATAGTAGCGGTAATTACCTGTCTCAGTTTGGTAGTGACCACCTAGATTCGCCTTTTGGAATAGTTATAGATTCAAATAATAATACGTATATTACCAATATGAATACCCATGCAATGAATGAATTCGACAGTTCTGGTAATTACCTTGCCACATTCGGCAATGGTGGCGTGGGGGATGGAGTTGCAGTAGATAGCGCTAATGACATTTACCTTGAATATGATGGCATATCAAAGGTTTCAGACATACCAAGCTACCCTGTCGGCGACTACGCAATAGATGTAAACTTGTCTTGCGGTACCACCTACCACTACAGGTCGTATGGCACTAATAGCTCTGGTACATACTACGGGGATGACCAGACCTTTACTGCTGGTACATGCCCAGCAGTAAGTACTGCTTCAGCTACTAATACTAACTCTAACTCCTCTACTCTAAATAGTGACGTAACTAGTACGTATAGCGATATTAACAACCTTGGATTCAATATTGGTACCAGTACTAGCTATGGTACTAATATCAACGTTCCGGCCAAAACTAAAGCATCTAGTAACTACTCCTTAACCTTTGGCTCTCCTGGCTCGGGGGATGGGCAGTTTAATAATCCCGAGGGAGTCACTACTGACTCCTTCGGTAATGTCTACGTGGCGGATTCAAATAACCAAAGAATAGAAAAGTTCGACTCTAATGGCAACTACCTGCTGCAATGGACTAACCCAGACTTTAGTTATGTCTATGCTCTCGCTACAGATAGCTCAAATAATGTTTATGTTAGTGACTATGGAGATTGCAGTCCCGCTTCAAACATAAAGGTCTTTGACTCCAACGGTAATTTTTTGCGCCAATTCGGATCACAAGGAAACGGTGATGGACAGTTTGCCTGTGGGACATCCGGAATAACCATAGATAGCAATAACAATATCTACGTTTATGATTGGATGGATTACAGAATCGAAAAGTTTGATCAGAGTGGCGACTACCTTACCCAGTTTGGTTCATTTGGTTCGGGAGATGGGCAGTTTGAATTTTCGTCTGGACTCACCCACGATAGCCTCAACAATGTATTTGCAACGGACATTTTCAATTATCGCATCCAGAAGTTCGATTCTAACGGTAATTACCTAAGTCAATTTGCTAATGGTTTATACGCTGCGCTCACATCTTACGGTATAGCGGCAGATAGCTACGATCATATATATGTAGGGTCAAGGAGCGATAACGGCATGTATGTCTTCGATGGTGCTAGTGGAGTTTTACTAACACAGTTTATTTCCTATGGCGATAACCCTGGGCAGATGAATACACCTGAAGGCGTCGCCATAGATAGTAACAATAATATGTATGTCACAGACTATTGGAATAGCAATGTAGTTAAATTCACTCCTGTTCCTTTCTACGGACTAGGTAGCTACTCTGCTGCAGTAAGTGGGTTAATGTGTGGTACCAATTACCACTATCAAGCCTTTATGACTAACCAAGAGTCTACATATACCGGTGGTGATCAGCAGTTTGGCACTAATTCATGTGGTGGTGTACTACCAATAACTCCTCCTAGTGGCTTAACTACTTCTACTACTCCATCAGTAGAAGTAACTACTACCGTGCCGACTGAAGGTACCGTTACTTCTACTGCGCCAAATAGTGACAATGGTAATACTGAAGTAAGTAATACTAGTCTAGGTAAGACATTACTTAAGTACCTACCATACATACTACTTTTCAGTGGTATAGCTGCTCTGTTTGGTTATGGGTTGTACTCATACAATACTGCAAGAGTGGCTGGAACTAAAAGACGTAATAAGGTAGCTTAGCGATGAAAACAATCACATGACTCAATCACCACATTTTAAGGCCAAACTAAGCCACAACACTCCGAGGAAAATGAACCAATATCTATTTCGGCTGTTACCGATTGCTATCGGCTTATTGCTAGCTTTCGGAATGAGCAAAACAGCTCTTGCCTCTTCGGAGATAAACTATAGCGGAACCAATACCGGTCTATATGGAGATGACATCACCGGTGGTCCGTATCCTATTGGCTTTAACTTTACATATTTCGGCAATACCTATACCGAACTTTACCCTAATACTAACGGCAACGTATCCTTTGGAAACATTGACCACATATGGTGGATAAATAATACGCTTAGTAGTACCGATGGTGGAAATCTATCGGGTTTGGGTGGACATGATATAGGTCCATGGACAAATACGATATATCCTTTCTGGGATGACCTCATAACCAAAGATACTTTTGCACCAGGCGAGAACATTAAGAATAAAACTATATATTACACAACCATTGGCACCGCACCGCACCGTCATTTCATTATGCAATGGACCAACATGTACTTCTTTCAGCAACCCGACTTGCCTATGGGTACTTTCCAAATGATCTTAGATGAGGGTACTAATGTAATCCATTTTCAATACCGTGATTTACTGGGTGGACCACTCTCGTTAGGGCAAAGTGCCACTATAGGGATAAAAGGAAACGATGACACACAATTTAACGAAGTATCGTTTAATAATCCTTCCCTCACTCAGGGTCAAGCAATCACCTTTACGCCTAACGGCGCAGCTTACGACGTCAATACCGGCGCTAGCTATGAGATGGAGTATGTGTTGCCGCCCGGTGTTCCAGCTAGCCCTGATGTCATTAATCCGGCCGACAACCTTACAAACACCATAAATACGCCCACTTTTGAGTGGAACCCGGCTGAATTTGCCACAAGCTATAGCTTGCTCGTGTCAGACCAGCCAGATTTCTCAACCACGTTAGTAAACGCAACAGATCTGACTGACACGACCTACACACTTAACTCGCCTCTAGCCTACAATACAACGTATTACTGGAAAGTTGCCGCGGTCAACGACATTGGTAGTAGCTTCTCAGTCACAAGGTCATTTACAACCGCCGCTCAATCGTTTGCCTTACCTGACGTTCCAAGTCAACTCAGTAGTGGCCTACTAAGCGGTTACCGCGTAAATTCTGCTGCACTGCAAGGCGCTCCTATTAAGTTTCGGCTAACTGACCCCGACCAATCCCAACTATTGCGATATAGAATTCAGATATCAACAGATGCTGAATTTAATAATGTTGTTATTGATAACCGATCAGGCTATGACGCCTCTGGTCAAACAGCTATATTCAGTTTTGGCCAGGCCGGTGGTACCTATCTCGCCGGAGATGCCTCAACTACGCTCGTTAACGGACAGGATTACTACGTGAGGCTGACGGCTGAAGACCAACACGCCCAAAGTAGTGGTTGGGCTGGACCGGCCGGGATAGCCTTTACTTATGACGTAACAGCACCCGAAGCTCTAGCAGCACCAACGCTTATTGGGGCGGCCACGCATCCCTCAACCATACTGGCATGGAGCGCAAGCAACGATGAACATCTTGCTAGTCAGCCGTATAGACTAGAGTACTCAACCGATCCGAACTTCTCAACCAGTGAAACGATTGATAGCGCCGCTACCTCGTCTGTACTCACCGGCTTAAACGCCAACACTTACTACGCCAGGGTCTTTGCCAGAGATAGTGCCGGGAATATTTCTGCGGCAAGCCCTGCGTTAACCTTTGTAGTTCCTGCACCAGTAGCAATCACGATACTTTCTTCACCTATCACTCCACCGTCACAGATTACAGCCGTTACCGATGCGGTCCAAAAGATAGTTTTAGATGACTTTAGTGACTATACCTCTGGTGAAGGCAAACAGCTCTCCCTAGCTATAGGTCAGGTAATCTACTTCATGGTCGATGGCGAGCAGCACTCAGCCACGGTCAAGGAGATTGGCGCTGACTACGTAATTCTGACTATCGCTTCTACCCCACAAGACGTGCGTATAGCGCTTGGTGACAGCCAAGATGTATCGGTACGCCAAAATGGCACCAAAGATATTAATATAAGGCTTATAAGCCTCCAGGATGGAAAGGTGGTGCTAGCCTTTGCCAAGGCGCCGGTCGTGACCAGCCCTGCAACTCCTGTAGACAGAAAAGCTTTGATAAACACCAATATCTGGGTTCTACTATTACTATCCCCTCTGCTTGGTTTTGCACTATATAATACCCGCCACAAGAAAGTCTAGAATCTCAACTGACTAGCTATATTCATAACAAAAAAGACCCAGAGATTAACTCTAGGGTCTTTTTTGGTGGAGCTGGAGGGAATCGCACCCTCGTCCACGAGACTATCTATATATCCACTACAAGCTTAGTTACTTTAAATTTGTTTCAAAAGCTAACTACCTCGAGAAAAGTAACAAAGTGGTAATTCACTTTTTAGGACTGTAGTCTTAGACAAGCTCGGTCCTAAAACAAGCTTGTAGCGTCCAGAAAAATGGCGCCTACTAATCTATCTGGAGTCAAAAAGTGAGACGGCATACGGGTTTAAGCGTATGCTGGTGCAAGAGTAGGCAACGTAAACGCTGCTTTAATCTTACTTAAAAGTGTATTTGCACTTATTTTGTTTGGAACGGCTAACGTGCATTCCAACTCGGCTTGCGAATATATTTCAAGGTTCCCATGTCGAAGCTAGTCAGCCCCATAAGAAGTAATTTTACGTTATTTTAGACAAAAAGTCAAGAGTTGTTATGCTTAGAATGGGTGGCTATTACATCTTTATACATCTGACTATACATATGCCAAGTTTTTATAATGTCATGTCCTTTTATAATTTCTAAACTACCCTTCTTGTACTGCTTAAGTTTTACGGGGTCATGTACTAGATCACCAATTAGTCTAGATAAACCAACTGCATCACCATCGCTAAAGGTAGCGCCGTTCAGCCCGTTTTGAGCCAATTCTGGTAATGCACCGGCATTAACTGCTAGAACCGGTAATCCAGCCGCCATAGCCTCCATAGTAACGATACTTTGAAGTTCTACAGGTGATGCGATCGCGAAGATATCGCTGGCAGCCAGATATTTCTTCTTAGAAGTTATGTCCTGAACAAACCCAGTAAATTTCACTCGGTCTAGTATTTTTAATCTTTTACACTGCTTTTCAAGCCTCTTTCTGGCATTGCCATCTCCAATGAGTAGCAGTTCGATGTCATATTTACCATAAAGCATTGAAAATGCCGTAACTACAACATCAATTCTTTTCTCAACAGCTAACCTACCGGCATAAACCAGTACGTATTGACTACTAAGGCCAAGGTCTTCTTTCAGTTGCTGCCTATTAGCTTTTAGTGGGGCATTCAATCTAAGGTCAATTCCGTTAGAAATTGCCCGAGTTGGGACTTTTAGGCCGTTATCTGTTAAGTACTTAAGGGCTGTCTTGGTGGGAGCGACTACCATATCGGCTTTATTATAAAGCCCTGCGATATATCTCCAACCCATCCTATTAAGACTCTCAGCAAATCCATCCGCCCAACGTAGTGAGAAAGTGAAACTCTCAGGCATTAAGTGACTACCAATCACTAGTGGCAAATCATTTACGCGCGCATATTTCATTAGGGTTCTACTGGTCGGAAATGGGTTATTAACATGAACGATATCCACCTTATTACCAGGCCTACTAAAGTAGTTAACAACCTGCTTGTATGCCCTACTACCAAACCTTAGGTTCTTTTGAATAGGCAGACCATAAGAGTGCACTCTTAAGATGCTATAGCCCGCTGGATCCTTTTCCAGCTTTGGGGTCTTTTTTGTACCCTTGATTGCTGGTGCCACTACTGTCACCCGATAACCAGCTCGAGTTAAATTAATAGCCATATTATCTGTTACGGTCTCTGTACCGCCAATACTTGGCTTAAATAGGTCAGAAGCGATAACAAGATGAATCATAGGACTACTTTTTATAACCTATTACAAATTTTGCAATTTGCGATGCTGCATCAGCGTGCTGATGTCTTATCTTTTCATACCTAGCACCACCTAGCTTAATAAAGCCGTTTAAAATATCCTCGGTTGCACGTACTGCCAGGGAGTTAGTCGATGCCCAAAGACCGGCCTTGTTATCTACGACATAATGAAGATTACCCTCTTCTTGGCCAGGTAAAAAATCATAAAGGACTATGGGAAGACGCGAAACTATCGCTTCGACGATTGTACCCGGACCGGCCTTAGTAAGTAATACGTCTGAGGCCTGCATTAGTTCTGGTATATCTTCTCTAAAATTGTAAATATGCGTGGGTTTATCAAACTTCTTGTCGTTTAAGGATTTATATAGGCTTTCATTTCTGCCCGCTACGATTGCCAGGTGGACATCAGAGTTTATTTTATCTAATTGACGCGCTAGTGAGTTAATTTTACCCATCCCATCACCACCAGCCATTACTAGAAGTGTCTTTGCATCCTCCGGCCAACCTAACTTTTTTCTAATTTTAGCCTTTGACTGGCTCAGAGTTGTAAATTTCTCAGAAACCGGAAGTCCAATGACCTTCAATTTACTGGTAGGTACCCCGAAACTTCTGGCCCTCTTGTAACTTTCACTACTTGGAACAATTATCATATCTGCTCTACCATCAAACCACATTGGGTGGCCGGTAAATAAGTCTGTAACTATCGTAATAAAGGGAGTCGGGTTATCCATTTTAGAAAGTATCGGCAAAAAAGTGTTAGCGCCAAAATGGCAAGATACAATCAGGTCTGGCTTAGTCTCTTCCAGGATAGAGTTTATTTGCTTACTATAGCGCTTAGCTATCGCATCAAGTGCGAACTGAGACTGTCTCGTACCCTCGGTAAGCCTGAAAATAGTGCCGTAGGCAGTCCTGAGCTTAGTTATCGCAGAGTACATCTTTGGTATATCACTAATCGGCCTTGGGGCATTCTCCATAAAATCAAAGTGTACCACCTCGAGGGATTTGTCTTTTTTTAGCTGCTCTATAAGGGCTAGTGCCGCGGCTCGGTGTCCTCCGCCAGTTTTTGCAGAAAACACTAATATTCTTCTCTTTTTCATAGAAACTATTATCTCACTGTTTACAGCAAAAGAACAATACTGCTAACATAAGAGTTATGAAACCTTCCCCCGGTTCTAAAGCAAGTTCGCAGAAGATACACCAGAAGTCTCGTATCATACAAGATACGGACAACCTTTACGTAGAAACTGCAGAAAACCTAAACCAGCAACCCACTCCTAGTAATAAAAAATCTAAAACTATAAATTTAAAGACCGAGGGAATTGAAACCGAGATACGTCGTGACTACCTGAATGATAACTTCGTAATAATCGCCCCCAACAGAAGTAAACGCCCTTATGACACCAAAGACAATGATCATGTGCTAATTGAGACAGCTCAAAGCGCCAGACTAGATAGAAATAAAAATGTCTGTGAATTAAATGACTCGAGTGGTGACTGGATAGTAAAAGTGGTTGAGAACAAATTCCCGAGCCTTAGCCCGGACAACCCGAAGGCCTACGGTAAACAGGAAATTGTCATAGATACTCCCCTGGCAAGCACGCCATTTGCTATGCTCAGTGAGAGACAGATCCGAAACGTACTACATATCTACAAAAAAAGAATAACAGACCTGCTGTCTCAAAATGGCATAGACTATGTACTTGTATTTAGAAATGATGGCTACGGAGCTGGTGCTAGTCTTGCCCACGCTCATAGTCAAATATTTGCACTACCCTTGATACCTCAGAAATTTAAACGTGAATCAGAAATTGTCGAAGCTTATTTCCTAGAAAATAAGCGTGACCCCTACGAGGATATAATCGCCTACGAGAAAAGAACTAAAAGTCGTATCGTCTATGAAAATAACTTAATCTTAGTATTCTGCCCGTACGCCAGCCTTTGGCCATTTGAACTCTGGATAATTCCTAAAAGACAGGTAAGTTCTTTTGAAAATATAACCGATAGTGAGATAGACTCGATTGCGATG
>CAILAD010000027.1 GCA_903832035.1 uncultured bacterium | reverse complement strand
CTCCGGAGACTGGATTCGAACCAGCGACCAATTGATTAACAGTCAACTGCTCTACCGCTGAGCTACTCCGGAATATTGCTCGTGTACCAGAGAATTATAATCTGTAGACGCCTCATTAGTCAAGATGGAACAATCTTGCAAAGTAAAAAAACTAGGCGTACAATAAAATTCATGCCCAGAAAGCGAAGGCCCATAGATAGTTACCTTGAATTATCCATAACGCGAAGTGAGTATTTCAAAGCTACTAAAGTAGAACCTAAAAGTTTTATTAAAACTGAAGCAAGTGATGCAGTGAAGCTAGATATCCAGCAGCTTATTCGTAGCAATTACGAAGAATGGAAGCAGCATGGAAACTGCAAAGACTCAGATTTAGATATATTCTTCTCAGACGACATGCATGATGTCAAGATTGCTAAGTCTATCTGTGAAAACTGCCCCGTAAAGGATCCATGTCTGGCCTACGCAATTAGAAACCGTGCGAGGGGTATCTGGGGTGGAACAAGTGAGCGACAGAGGCGTAATATGTCTTATTTTTAGGTAAAACTAATAAGCCCGGTCCTGCAATCTGCAGGACTTTTTTATTGCCATTAAGCAATAATTATGATAGAATATATTTCTACTTAGTTCGAGTAGTACGAGAGATTGGAGAATGGTGTCTCTACCACCGGGATACAACGGGGCGCTCACCAAGACTGAGCTCGACGAAATACGACTCAAGCCAGTACCTACTAATAATTCAGGCATTTACATAAATTCTTTTACAGAAGTACCCAGACAAACCAACCCAAAAGACTGGTACTCTAGGGCTGGCTGTAGAAATGTAGATACCAACTTGTTCTTCACAGAACAAGCAGCCCCCGCTAAGGCTCGTAACGCCTGCATGAACTGTCCAGTTACTCAGGAGTGTCTGACCTACGCCCTTGAAAACCGGCTTAAGGGCTACTGGGGTGGCACCGGTGAGCGCGAGCGCGAAAGAATGCGAGCCAATAAAAATCGCAAGAGGCAAATCGTTAAGATGCCTGACATTCGGTGATACCCGTACCCTATCTAAATAGATAGGGTATTTTTTATTACAAAGTTGTATAATTAAATCCTATGAAAAAAGATAGCAAACCCAAAATAATAATTCCGTTAATTGTCTGGGTGCTTATGTCTCTACTTACCTTATCCATACTTCTCATGGGTCGCTTCTGGTGGATACAGCATAGCCAACATGAAGTTATTGGCGTGAGTTTTAGCCAGGTTCAAGCCGAGCGCTTCGGTAGCGACTGGCACAGTAACTACACAGCAATACTTGACGAGCTAGGCTTTAAGCACTTACGGGTCGCTGCCTACTGGGACAGAATAGAACCCAAGCCTGGAAAATATGACTTCACCCAAACTGACTACATGGTAGCAGAGGCAAAAAAACGTGGTGCAAAACTCACAATGGTCATTGGGCAAAAAAGTATTCGAGTACCAGAGTGCTTCTACCCCGCTTGGCTAGATAAAAATGATGCTGAACTGGTAGCAAATAGGTCCAATGAAATGTTAAATGCTGTCGTTGCGCATTATAAAAATGAATCTACTATCGAAGCTTGGCAGGTTGAAAATGAATTCTTGCTAAAAGACTTTGGCTCATGCCCGGCACAAAACCTAAATAACCAAGCACTGACCAGAGAAATTAATACTGTAAAATCTGCCGACAGCTCCAGGCCCATAATCATTACCCAAAGTAACCAAATGGGCTTTCCGGTATTTGGTCCGAATGGTAATATTTTCGGCTTTTCGATGTATCGCTGGGTATGGTCACCGCTGGGCTATTTCATGTACCCACAGAGCGGTATATTTAACTGGTGGAAGGCTGCACTAATTAATGCCTACACCGGACAAAACATTAAAGTGCATGAACTTCAGGCTGAGGCCTGGGACAGAGTTGGCAACGAGAACCTAGACTTCGTGCGCTCTCAAGCTACGATGAATCCAGCTCAGCTAATTAATAATTTAGAGTATGCTCGTCAAACACAAATTAAAAGAATAGATTTGTGGGGCTCAGAGTGGTGGTACGCCCTAAAGCAACAAGGTCACCCGGAGATGTGGCAAACTGTTGCCCAATTACCCAATAAGCAATAACTAGCGCTGTTGCGCGATGCGCTCGTAGACACCGAGTGTGGTGTTAGCGGTTTTCTTCCAGTTATACTTTTTGAGCTGAGTGTAACCCTTTTTAGTCATTTTCTCTAGCAGTGATTTATCTGCCAACACTTGAGATATAACTTTGGCAATATTATGACTACTACGAGGGTTAAAGTATTTAGCGGCGTCACCGTAAATTTCTGGAAGGCAGGTGGCATTACTACTAATGACCGGCAAACCATAACTCATAGCCTCAAGGCCTGGCAGGCCAAAGCCCTCAGAGAGTGATGGAAACACGTAGGCTGTGGCTGATTTATACAGCCCAGCAAGCTCGACATCTTTAACATACCCGGTAAATACTACCCTATCTTGAAGCCCAGCCTTTTCTACCTCTTCTTCCAACAAAACATGAAAGTCATCTTTTTTACCCGCAATGACAAGTTGGAAATCTAATAGATATTTAGTTACGAGTTCCCCAAAAGCAATTATTAGACGCTCGAGGTTTTTGTGAGGATAGGCGTTACCTACGTATAAGAGAAAGGGCTTATTAATACCTTTTTCTTCAAGATCGATTCTGGATCTTTGGTAGGCAAGGTCTGCTGCCTCATGAGTCACTATGATTTTATTTCGCCTAATCCGGTAGGTACTGGCTACATCTTCTTTAACGTACTCAGTCGGAGTAAATATGGCTCGGGCTCGATTTATACCACGGTGTAATACTGCCCGCATGACTTGGTCTTTGGCGAAGTACAGTGGTCTGGAAAACATACCTTTTCGAACATTTTTAAAATGCAGTAGCGTTAGGTCATGGATAGTTATAACAAACTTTCCTTTGTAGCGAATAGGGAAATTAAAATTAGTAAAATGCACTAGATCGGGCTTTTGGGCATTAATTACTTTTAAGAGCTTGGTCTGCTCTTTTAGACCATACCAATCGATATCTACGGGTAACAAGGTAAGGTTGTCTGCTTTTAGTGTAATACTATCTACGTCCTTTTCGCGCACTAGTAAAACGTAATCATTTTTAGTGTCTAGCAGCAGTATTTGCTCAAGCATATGGCTAATATAGCGGCCAATACCAGTTTGTTTGATCCACCTACCATCAATTAATATCTTCATAAGGCTTATATTATACCAATTATCACCTGTAGTGTCAGTTATTTAACATAAATATACGATATAAAGCGCTGCTGCTTGCAGCTAGTTTTACAATGAGTTACGTTATATATATCGATTGTGTATTGGAGAACTTAAGTCGCAATACGGAGGATGACAATCGATAAAAAAGCGGATTTATTCCGCTTTTTTATTACCCTGTCCAGTGACCGAGTGAGAATAATATTGTAAATAGACTTAGCAACATAGCCGAACCAGCAACATACGTATAAAAGGCATTCTTCCTGTGATAAAAATAATCAGCAATGAGTAGATAGATCGGAAATACTGGCAGGATATATCGATTAACTGAAATTAAATTACTGTTTAGAGAAAATAGTATTGCACTTATAAATATTAAAGTAATAAAACTTGCCGGATATTTTTTAACCCAAGCCCAAACACCTGCCCCAACCAAAGCTAGCCATGAAAATAAAAAAACCGCGCTCATTACAATACCGTTACTACCAACACTCAAACTATGTTGATGCAGTACTACTCTATCAAATAACCAGCCTACCTGAGCCGACACGGTCGAAATAATGTTTGGATTAAAACTTTGGTAGCCCCAGCCGTAGTTATAGGCATGCATGAAAAATAATAGATCACCAAAGCGGTAGTAAAGAAACATCATATAGGAAATTAGGCCGAGAGGTGCTATTAAAAACCACAGGATATTCTTATCTAAGCTTTTTAAATTAAAGTTTTTACTACTCAAGTACTCCACAAAGACTGCAGCCACAAAAACTAGCCCTGGCAGCCGTACGGCACTTACAAGGCCTAGTAATATACACGACAATAGCCAATTTCTTTTTAGAGCAAAGTAAAAGGCCCCAAAGCCGAGGGCACAAAACAATGCCTCACTATAAAAGGCAGTTATAAAATAGGCGCTTGGAAATACTAAAAATATAATAAGAACGTTTAAATCTATCCCCTTCTTGTCTTTAAAAAACTCTCTGGCAATTAGAACTAAAAATAAACATGCAAAATAGCCGGCAAGAAAATTAATTATTAATCCAGACCAAGCTACTGGAATACCTAGATGACTTAGTATTTTTACAGATTCAGGAAAAAGTGGAAAGAAAGCTGGCAATGAACTCTTGACCGTCCCATAGCCACTTTGAATAATATCTAAGTAATGGTAGCTATCAAACTGAATTGTGGGTTTTAGTAATTTGTTTATGTTAACCGCAGTGGATCCAGTAACTATTGAGGAGCTGCTTAGTTCATGCGTTGCTAGTAAACCAATCGCACCAACCAGCAAATGCCATGCCAAGAATATAATTGCTATTTTCAGCCACAATTTTGAACTAATTAGATGCTTAGCTCTTTCCATCAAAAATCCTTTTTTTAAACTTTGAGTTTGATACTAGATAAATAAATATTCCTATCATTACCCAAATATGCGTAATATATAATGTCGAAAATGTCTGCCATTGTATAGCAAAGGCGATTATTGAAAATGATATGGTGTAGAACCAGATATTATTTTCCTTTTTGTTTTTATTTAGATCATATTTAATAATTTGACTCGCCAACCAAATAATAAAAATAATAAATAAGATGAGGCCAATAAGGCCAGTCTCTGCAAATATCTCAGCTGGCTCGTTATTTACTATCTGATTAGTATCAGAATAATTATTTGGATATTTTTCTACAACGTAGCGACCGAAATTGCCCGGCCCGACTCCTAATATGGGGTGATTAATACCAAGTGTTGTAGCTACTCTAGCAGTTCTTACTCTATCAGCAAATGACTGATCTGATCCAAAGGAATCAATATGGTGAATAAGTCTATTTGCATTTCCAGATGAGTTCACGGTTTGATCAGGTAGGTTAGGTTCGGAATTCTGGTTAACTATTGTTGTTTTCAAATTATGACTCCCTATTGATCCACTCAAACTGACCAAACCTAACATTGCCAAAATACTAATCAGCCCTGTTGCTAAAACATAAATAATTTCAATATACTGATGTTTTTTTGCCAAAATAAAAATTGCAAATACTACTATACCTAGTAATGCAAGGTAAGCTCCTCTAGCGACTGTTAGAAGTACCAATAATGAGAATAGTCCAGAAATAAATAGCATGTATTTCTTCTTTGTAAAAATATATGAAGACAATGTTAATGATAAAGGTATAAA
The DNA here is from genome assembly GCA_903832035.1 of uncultured bacterium. Classification (GTDB taxonomy): domain Bacteria; phylum Patescibacteriota; class Saccharimonadia; order CAILAD01; family BJGX01; genus CAILAD01. The sequence goes on along the minus strand of CAILAD010000027.1, from coordinate 193 downwards.
TAAATAACTAGTCAAATAAAGTGGTTCGAGTGAAAAGCCTTGAATTCTAGGAAATCCAAATATTTCTTTAGTGTACCTAGAGAGTAATAACGTATACTTGTTAAGTATCCCAAAGCTATCTCCGAAGAATTGATATAAACAAAATGCTGCGACCACAAGGCCTGAAATAATAATTATATTTTTATAAACTTTT
>CAILAD010000026.1 GCA_903832035.1 uncultured bacterium | reverse complement strand
CCCTCTTCCTGGGCCTATCTCCAAAACTGTATCAGTTTTTTTTATACCAGCAGTTTTAATAATCAATTCTAGACTCGACTCATCGAACAACCAGTGCTGGCCGAGGTGTTTCTTAGTTCGGCTATTTTTTTTAGTCATAATTTAAATTTATTCTACCACCAGTGGTTTTTTCGCCAGAAGATATAGGCGTTGTACCAACCACCATACCTTTGATTGGCATAATCAGTGAAGAATTTATCCTCACAGTTGTAATCCAAATCAGGACAGACAGCCAATAGCTTACTACCTGGACATGCTTGACCAATTCCTAGGCATCCTGAAGAGTTTCTTCTAGTTGGGTTATTTCCTGACTCATTGTAGTAAATAAACATCTTGTAGCTAGTATCTACGGGCCCAATAACAACAACTCTTGGTCTGGCTGCTAGGGTAATTTTTTCTTCTAGCACTTGCCTGTTCTGCTCGATACCGTCTTGCTCTGTTATTAGATAACTTACAACCTTTTTACCTGGTGCACCCGGGTCTTGTACTGAGGTGTAGTCACTAGGCTTAGTGCTGTCAACATTCTGTATTTCAGTCTGAGGGATTGGTATTTCTTCCGTGGATATTCTCTGTGCAAGCCTGCTAATGATAATGGTCTGATTATCGGTAATTGGCGAATCGATAGAGGCATTAATTATATCTTTGGGTTTTACCTCTAAACCCTTTTCACTAAGGAGGTCTTTAACAGTTTTACTATGAGTTCTAAATTCAAATGTTTTTCCAGACAAAACAACCTTGACTGGAGTGGCCCTATCAATAATTAATTTCTGACCAACGGAAACATCACCAACAAAATTACTTGCTCTCTCCGTAGCTACGCTATCTTCAGGATAAAGTACCACCCCTTGCTGTTCTATGACCTTTCTAGGACTTCTATAGCCAGAAGAGGTAACGGTAGTCTTGCTGCCATCTACGATAGTATAGGTAAGCGCTCTGTAAATATTAACATTCGTAACACCCCTGTCCAAAACCTTATTCACCGCGGGCTCAACCACGTCACCATTTTGTATGGTGATGCCCATTTTCTTAAGTGCCTCCCCTACGGTATTGGCGCCTGTTGCAACGGTCTTATTTTGTCCATCATAGAATACACTAACTAGATTTTGCCCATCCGCGATAGCAGTAGAGTTACCAGATGAAAGCTGATCGTGCGAAAAAGAGATGCTTGTAAGAATAAAAATAAAAATAAAAGCGATAAGAGCAGCAGCTCGCTTTATGGTGTACTTCTTGGGTGCCGACTTGCTTCTTGAAAGCTTTTTTCTTAAGTCAGACAACTGTAATTTTGGTAAAATACTCTACCTCACAAATTAAACAATAACAAAATACATAATTTATTTTTATTTTTGTTTACCGTAAGTACTATTTTATATTTTTTTTGCCATCTCAGTCAATATTGACACTATCTGTAATTATGTTTGGCTATAGATTAACTAAATCTTTTTTATATTAGCAAAATTTAAATTAAGTGTCTTCTGCCCAACTTTATCAAATAGTATAGTAGCTTCTAGCTCGTCCACAGTTATAACCTCTCCTTTTCCAAAGTTTTCATGACTAACCTTGTCGCCAATATTCAATGTAGGTATTTCCGTAAATGGCTCTGGTTCTAAATCATCGTTATATGTAAAGCTTGGCTGAGAGATATCATTTTTAGAACCCATGCTTTTAGTTAAATCCACGGGTACATCAGATAAGAATCTGGATGGCACATTATGCTGAGTGGTGCCATACAAGAGTCTCGAGCTAGCACTAATCATATATAACCTCTGCTTGGCGCGTGTCATACCTACGTAACAAAGCCTTCTTTCCTCCTCGAGTTCGCTTGGTTCAAAGAATGTACGGCTATGCGGAAATATACCCTCTTCGAGGCCAGTCATAAAAACTGTATCAAATTCTAATCCCTTAGCTGAGTGCAGTGTCATGAGCGTAACCGCACCGTCACTGTCCTTGAGGCTGTCTAGGTCCGAAATCAAACTTATCTCAGTTAAGAAATCTTCTAAGCTAAGGCTATTGTATGCCTTGGCTACACTCAGAAGCTCTCTGACATTCTCAATTCTTTCCGAAGAACTTATGCTGCCGTCATCTAGATATTCTATGTAACCAGATTTTTTTATTACTAACTCTATAAACTCGCTCACTACCATATTGAGTGATTGTTTCTGTAGGCTCAAAATCATAGCTGCAAAACTTGATAAACTCCCTGCCGCCCTAGGACTTAGACCCAAAATCTTACCTGAATTTAGCATGCTTTCGAGTAGTGGTAATTCATACTTAGCAGTATGGTCAAAAAAGACTGCCAGACTCTTTTGTCCAAGGCCACGAGTTGGAGTATTTATTATTCTATTTAGAGAAACCTGATCATTCGATTGAAAAATAAAACGAATATAGGCAAGTACATCTTTGATCTCTTTTCTTTCATAGAATTTTACACCACCGATAATCTGGTATGCGAGGCCATACCTTAAGAATGACTCTTCTAGGTTTCTTGACTGAGCATTCGTACGATACAATACAGCGAAATCGTGTAGGCTAAGCCTATTATCTAATCTAATTAATTCCTGTATAGTCTGGACAATGAATCTACCTTCTTCGAGCTCATCATGAACATTCACTAATTGAATTTTTTCTCCCATTCCTGAATTGGTCCATAATGTTTTGTTAGATCTTGATGAATTCTTTGATATAACGGCTCCGGCTGCATCAAGGATAGTCTGTGTACTTCGGTAATTTCTTTCGAGCTTAACTACTTTTGCATTAGGGTAATCTTTTTCAAAGTTAAGTATGTTTTCGTAGTTAGCCCCTCTCCAGCTGTAAATACTCTGCCAGTCATCACCCACAACACAAATGTTTTTTCTCTTTTTTGCCAATATTTGTATCAGTCTATACTGCGCATGGTTGGTATCCTGATATTCATCTACCATTATATAGGTAAACTGATTCTGGTATTTTTCCCTAATCTCTTTATCATCTTCTAGTAAAATTGTTAATTTCATTATTAAGTCATCGAAGTCCATAGCGCCGGCTTTATGTAGCTCCATTTGGTACTTAGGGTAAATTTGCGCTGCTGCTTCCTGTACCTTGCCTGAAGCAAACTGCTTATACTCACCGGCTGTTATAAGTTCATTTTTCGCATTCGATATAGCATTGGCGACTCCGGAAGGGGTAATTTGTTTCTCATCAAACTTCATCTCTCTAATTATTTTTTTTATCAGGGCGTGACTGTCATTAGTATCATAAATTAAAAAATTACTAGAATAACCAACACTGTCTGACTCACGCCTAAGAATTTTATTTGCTATTGAGTGGAAGGTGCCAAGGAAAGGCATATACTGGGTATTATCTTCATCAAATTTTAGAATCCTAGCAATACGCCTTCGCATTTCCCCGGCGGCTTTATTAGTGAAGGTTACTGCCAGTATGTTAGCTGGCGAAACACCTTTGTTCTTTACCAGATATGCCAATCTATGAGTGAGTGTCTTTGTCTTGCCACTACCGGCGCCAGCCAACATCAAAACTGGCCCCTCCGTCTCTAATACTGCAGACCGCTGCTCCTCGTTTAAATCGTCTAAAATTTTTGTCATTAGAACTATTGTACTATAGTCATCTATCTATGGAGTGATAAAGTCAAATATTATTACTTAGACTTATCTAGCAATTTAAAAGTAGCTATTACGATAGGGGTTCCTAGGGCGAAAATAGCTATCAGTGCCATAGCCTGCTGAACCTCTGTTGGTCTAAAGAATTCATGATATATTGTACTAAAAGCGTTTGCGGCTACGAGAAAAACCGCCTCTCCTAGGAATAAACTACTAGGCTTGGGTGAATAGTCTTTGTTTTTTGAAAAGCTAAATAAGTACACATTTATTATTAAGAAGAATACAAGGGACTCTAAAAACCAGCCGGTAAAATTCCTGAATGGAACCCCAAAATATGCTCCTCCGGCATACCAGGTATATATATTATGTACATAAGATGCTATCGGATCAAAAGTCATATCCCAAAGCGTAGTAACCATAGCCCCCACTATTGCAACTGAAGCCAGTGAGATGCCACTCAATCTACCAAGCTTACCTAGTACGACTCGGGCCAGTACGTAGCTTGTATAAGCTATCGATATATAGCTAAGAGTAATAAGTGGAGGTACGCCAGATATCAAGAAACCGTTAACCTTTGGGCTAGGGTTGTAGTAGTATAGACCAAAAATCTTACCTGTGTGGACACCTAAGTACTCTGCAGCAAATGAAACAACAATTATTATCAGAAACATAACAAGGGTATTTTTTTTACCAAAATAATTAAAGCTATGCAATAGTGCAAATATTGGAGGCAAGAAAAAAATAAGTACTTGTAGGGTAGGGTTTTTTACCACATATATGTCAGTTACGGCAATAACCAGAAGCAGTACCCAGCGTATGTATGTGGATGTAGTTATTTTATTTAGCATAAGTATAATAAAATTATACACTGTTTTACCGAACTGAAAAATATACCTAGCTATTTATTGTTGTAACGCTCTACACACTCGTCAAAGACTTTTATTGCTTCATCAAAACCAGCAAAACCTTTTATCTCAACGGAGTCGCCTTTCAGGTCTTTGTAATGCTCAAAGTAGTGACGAACTGACTTCTTCCACTGTTCTGAAACATCATCTATTGTATTGATGTGGTCATAGGCTTTATCGCCAGCCGGCACTCCGACTAGCTTATTATCAACCTCTCCGCTATCTATCATATACATGACACCCACCACTCGGGTCGGAACAACCAGCCCCATAGGCATAGGATCATCACTAATAAGTAGTACGTCTAGCGCATCACCATCTTCATCTAGAGTTGATGGTATAAAGCCATATTCACAAGGACTACCAAGGTGTGTTTGGTGTACTCTGTCTAATACAAAATTATTTATCTCTTCATCATACTCAATTTTCAAACGACTACCCTTTGAGTTCTCTATTACTGAATTAACAATTTTTGGGGCATCCTCGCCGTAACCAATATTTAGTAAAGACATTTTTTTCTCCTTATATATAGCAGTATTATAACTCAATTAGATTGAAATTTCAGCCCTGGGAGAACCTATACTGACAATTTTAGCAAATTCCCTATAGTCTAGACTGGCACCGCCCAACAATAAGCCATCTATTCCATGTATCTTAAAATATGCTTCAGCATTATCCGAATTAACACTACCTCCATATAATACTTTGATTGAATCACCAGGACGAGAACGAAAAATATGCCCAACATTCGCCCTAATTAAATCAACCATTTCCTTAACCTCTTCTGGCTTTGCGAAATTACCAGTTCCGATAGCCCATACAGGCTCATAAGCAATTAATAAATTATCAAGGTCACTTTTCGTAACCCCGCTCAGATCTACATTTAGCTGGTCTAGGACGGTTTGCTTAGCGTGGCCACCAATTCGCTGAGCCTCATTCTCACCAACACAAAGTATTACTTTTAATTTATGGCGAAGAACTAGTTCTATTTTTTGAGCAATATCTTCATCTGTTTCGTTATAATACTTCCTCCTCTCGGAGTGACCCACAATAACATAATCAACATAATCCTTAACCATGTTGATAGAAATTTCACCAGTATAAGCACCCATCTCATGTTGATTTATGTTCTGACAACCTAGTAATAATTTACTTATATTACTATGCTCGTGCTTAGAAACATCCTCACTAAATAAAGGTAAGTGTGTGGCAGGAGGACAAATAACCACCTCAACACCTTTAGGATTATTCAATTCTTCGATTATTTTTCTTATCAACTTCAACCCGTCCTTAGGACTGGTGTTCATTTTCCAATTAGCTGCAATAATTTTGTGACTATTATTTTTCATGATATTATTTTACCTCCAAAAGCCTTATGGTGTCAGTTCCTCCTGCAGTACTATGATTTTTTCCAAATGCTTGTACGATCAGATCGCCGATCACCAAATTTTTACTTGATAGCAATCTTTTTATAACAATTTGACTTATATGCTGCTTTTTTGGAACCAAAATAGCCTTACCACCCCACACAATAGACATCTGGTTGCACACCCTCTGGCTAGGGCTTGCGATAATAATTGGCATAGGTGGACGTAGTGAAGATATAATTAAGGCTGTACTTCCAGTTAGAGTTTCCGCCAATATTAATTTGGCACCTATTTGTTCAGCCAAAGTAATCGCGGCCATTCCTACACTTGTCTGAACCTCCTCGGCTTCAGGTTTATTTGAATCGTCAGAGACACCGTAACTCTTTGGGTGTGTAAAGATTCTCTCAATAAAGCCCGTTCTCTGCGTACCTTCAACCGGGAATGATAAATTATTGCGGGGTGAGTTTGGGCTTATGATATCAATTTCTAATTCATTTTTAATAAAATAACTTTCACTTTCAAGTATTACTCGCTTCATCAACTCTACAGTCTGGACAGGATACTCACCCATAGCAGTCTCTCCTGATAACATCACGCAACTCACCCCTAAGCTAACAGCACTAGCTATGTCGTTAACTTCTGCTCTAGTAGGCTGTGGACTGCTTATCATACTCTCCAGCATTTGGGTCGCCATTATGACTGGCTTCTTGTAGCGCCTACTTAATTTTATAATTTCTCTTCCGATTAATGGGACTTCTTCATTGCTAGTCTCTATAGCTAGATCACCCCGGGCTATCATCACAGCATCTGCTGCAGAAATTATTTCGGAAAGGTTCTTAGTGGCTACCCTAGTCTCTATCTTGGCAATAACCTTAGCCTCACTTTTATTTTTCTTTAATAAATTCTGGAGGAATAAAATATCCTTAGCAGTTTGTACAAAACTTAAAGCGACATAATCGATGTCATTTGAATACGTAAACTCTAGATCCTTTAAGTCTTTAGGGGTTAGAATGTTTTTTGAGTCAAGGATGGTGTCGGGCAGATTTATGCCATGGTTACTTGAAAGCCTACCCGAGTTAAGGGCCTCAACGACAACCATACCTTTTTTAGAACTTAATATAGTGGTCTTTATCGTGCCATCTCTTAGGTATAAACTATCACCCTTTTTTACCATACCCGAAAAGTCAAACTGTATAGGTAGATGATTTTCCTTACACTTTTTGTGATAACATAGCTCTAATTTTTGGCCAGCTGAAACATCCAAGCCACCGCTAGCAAGTAAGCCTAGTCTTATTTTAGGACCCTGTAGATCTTGGATGATAGCTACTGACCTATTTAGTTTTTTTGCTGCCTTACGAGATTCATCAACAACAGACTTATGCCAAGAATGTGCTCCGTGGCTAAAGTTTAGCCTTATCCCATTCACTCCGGCATTTAAAAGTTGCTCAATCTTTTCCTCGCTGGCAGGACCGATTGTGGCAATTATTTTGGTTTTTTTAAAGCTAGATGCTTTTATACTCATACTATTACTATACTTCAGTAGAATACCCTTATGCTATAGGTGGTTAGATTATTTATGTTCGATAGCTGTTGCTACGCGTATGGTCTGACCATCTGCTGTTATGCCAAAAACCCCATGAGTGGTAGTTTTAGTAATTGTGACCTCTATCTCACCTCCGGTAGTAGAGTTTGTACTCCCTGTAGGTTCTATATTTTGATGATTAATGTATAGTGTTTTTCCATCACTTCCCATAAATTTATCCCAAGTTCCATTAGAAGGATCACCCAAATCATCAACTATAACTGGGTGCTCTATAGTAGCTCCAGTCATTTCAACCTTGGCAAGATTACTATCTCCACCAACACCCGGATCTATTACTCCAGGGCTATACCTAATATTTCCACCGGTAAAGCGTACCGATTCACCAGATACTGTAACTCTGGATCCAACCGAAAAATCTGGATTAACAACAGGCTTTTCTGGTGAACTGCTAACGACTGCCACCCTCTCAGGCGTAATACTACTAGTTACCTCATGAGCTGCTACGGCACCTGTAACTGCTAGTGCAGCCGCTATACCGGCCTTTTCTATTTTACCCATTTTAGACTTCTTCTTAGGTTTCGCAGATGAATCACGTATATCTCTAAGCTCAGATCCTATATCACTATAAGTAAGTCTATCGCTATTTTTTGGTCTGTCATCTCTTTCCATTACTGAAATACCTCTCTTTTAATACTTATGATTACTATATCTCATGCATTAACCCATATCAAGCAGACTTTGTTAAGATTTAAAAGCTACAGTAAAATCTGCAAAATATTATTTTATGTAGTAATATTAGTTTATAAACATAATAACTATGAAAAAATCCCCCACCATAGCATTCTTTGAAACTACTGCAGATGACCGATCCTACTATACGGCCCAAATGAAAAATATGGGTGATTTATATTTCACAAATTTAGCCATACAGGATGATATTGAAGTAGACTTGGGTCAGGTAGAAATATTGAGTATACATGTTGCCAGCGACTTGAACTCAGAAATAATAAAACGGATGCCTAGACTCAAACTGATAGCAACGAGAGCCACTGGATTTAATAATATAGACTGTACTACAGCAAAACACCATGCCATAACCATCTGCAACGTTCCGGGCTACGGCTCTAATGTTGTAGCTGAGTATGCTTTTATGCTTTTACTCGCATTATGCAGAAAACTTATTCCAGGTTTGAATCAAATGAAGTCTGGTAATATAAACCACGTTACACTGACAGGAACTGATTTACACGGCAAGACTATTGGGATTATAGGCACTGGAAGTATCGGAAGTCATGTCGGACGAATAGCAAACGGTTTCGGAATGAAGGTATTAGCATTTGATCCATACCCCAATCACACCCTAGAGTATGATTTAAATTTAAGCTATGTGAGTCTTGCCCAGCTCTGCGAGGATTCCGATATTATAACCTTGCACGCACCCTACACAAAAGAAAACCACCATATAATAGACTCTAGGATGCTCGGCAAAATGAAAAAAGGTGCGTACTTAATAAATACTGCGCGCGGAGAGCTAATTGATTCGAAGGCACTAGTAGCTGTTCTGGCTTCAGGAAAACTTGCTGGCGCTGCCTTAGACGTATTTGAGGGAGAGTCAATATTCAAAATAGATGAAGAAATAGAGCTACTTTCCGGCCCAAGAAACAGAAACTATGACTATGCGCTCGAGAACTTAGTTCTAGAGAAAATGCCAAATGTAATATTAAGCCCCCATAATGCATTCAATAGCAAGGAAGCAATTCGCTTAGTCCAAAATATAACTCTAGATAATATTAAAAAGTATCTAGATAACGGTCCGCAAAACGTTGTCGCTATTTAATGCTGCGCCAGGTTAATATGTTGAAACGTTAAGCTTAATATGGTATGATTCATCAGTAAAAACCAATAAAGCCAGCTGCTGGCCCCATCGTCTAGCGGTTAGGACACCAGGTTTTCATCCTGGCAACAGGGGTTCGATTCCCCTTGGGGTCACCAACTGGTTTTATAAAAAAAATACTACACTACTAAGGTGTAGTTATTTTTTGTAAGATGTTAAAATATTCATAAGCTTTATGCAAAATCTCACAACCCTAAAAGATATAGACTTAGAAAATAAGAAGGTGCTCCTTAGAGTTGACTACAATGTAGTAACCGATGGCAAAATTACCGACGAATTTCGTGTTCGAGCTAGCCTTCCAACAATTGATTACTTAATCAAAAAGAATTGCTCCATCATACTGATAAGTCACAATGGCAGGCCCGAGGGAAAAGTAGTTGAGTCTATGAGCCTTAGACCAGTGGCGCGCTTATTACCCAGACTTCTTGGAAGGGATGTGACTTTTATTGATGAATGTACTGGTGATGAAGTTCAGCAGGAGGCTGAATTTCTAAGAGCAGGTGACATAATGCTGCTTGAAAACCTGCGCTTTAACCCAGGTGAAGAAAAGAATGATTCTGGTTTCGCAAAGGAGCTAGCTTCGCTGGCAGAAGTTTATGTGGATGATGCATTTGCAGCTATACATAGAGCACATGCCAGCACCGTAGGTGTGGCAAAATTACTACCCCATGCTGCTGGACTTCTAGTGCAGAAGGAATATGACACATTTGAAATGTTGATGGAAAAACCTAAAAGACCATATACAGCGGTTATAGGTGGAGCCAAGATATCTGATAAATTAGGTATCTTAAAAGAGATACTCAATCACGTAGATGCGCTATTGATCGGCGGCGCAATGGCAAACACATTTCTTTTAGCAAAAGGACATAACATGCGATCTAGTAAGGTTGAGAAGGATAAGCTCAAGGAAGCATTAAGTATTATGCGTAAAGCACAGACAAAAAAAATAAAATTACTTTTACCCGTGGACTTGGTTGTTTCAAAAAGTGTCGATGACAAAAACAAACCAAAGACAGTGAATACTGACGGTCTTCAAGCTGGAGATATTGCACTAGACCTAGGTCCTAAAACCATGGACTTATTTAATTCAGTTATTTCTGAGAGCAAGACTGTATTTTGGAATGGTACCCTTGGCATAGCTGAGTTACCCAAGTTCGCGAAGGCAAGTAGTAGTATGGCGCACTCAATGATTAGCTCTGATGCTAAAACTATTGTTGGTGGCGGAGATACCGCGGCATTCGTGGATAAAGCTGAGCTTGAGTCTCACTTCAGCTTTGTCAGTACAGGTGGTGGTGCTAGCCTACAGCTACTTGCTGGAAATAAATTACCGGGAATTGAGATTTTACTAAGAAAATAGTGACTAGGAGTATCTAGGTCGGGACAAAACTTTTTTACCAATCTTGGCATTAACCTCTTCTACACTTTTAGGCACACCACTAATAGGTAATCTGAAACCAAATATACTACCCTTATTCTCATGGCTTTCAAAAATAATTTCTCCACCCTGCTCCTCTACGATACGCCTTACTAGATATAAGCCTAGTCCAGTTCCGTCTGGCCTTACGTTCTTCGCATTTTCCGCCCTAAACATCTTGGTGAACAGTTTCGGTTGAGCAGCTGTTGGCACCCCTATACCATTATCCTCGACTTTGAAAACAGCATAGCCACCTTTAATATCTAAGCTAACCTTGACCCAACCGCCAGTCGGCTTACTATAGTGCATGGCATTATCAATTAAGTTCATGACAACTTGCCTTGTCTTGTTTTCATCCAGCCTTATTGTTGGAATTTTATTTTTAGGGCCACTATAAGAAAGTTTTAAATTATCTTGCTTAGACCAACTCTGAAGCTGCGCCAACTCTTCTTCAATAACAATATTCAAATCTACATCTGCTATATCTAAGAAGAACCTATTTGCATCCATTCGGCTGACATTCAATAAATCGTCAATTAGACGTGCCATCCTATTTGATCCGTTTAGTGCTATTTCTATTTTTTCTTTTTGCTCTTTTGTGAGTCTACCGAAGTCACCATCATCTAGCATACTAATGTATCCCTTTACAGTGGTGAGTGGTGTCCTTAGTTGGTGGGAGGCCATACTTATGAATTCATCCTTCGCCCTATCCAGATCTTTTAACTGAGCATTTGCGTTTTTGAGTTGATTAGTTCGCTGACGAACTCTATCTGCCAATGTAGTATTAAACATTTGTATCTCTTTGTAGCTAAGTGCGTTAGCAATAGCTATACTTACTTCATTAGATATTATTTTCAAAGTCTTAATATCTACATCGCTATAAATATCTCCACTCTTTTTGTTGCCTAGTAGTAAGTAGCCAATAAACTTTTCACTTGTATGAAGAGCAAACGCAGCACTTATACCATACTTTAAGAGAATTTCTTTTCGAGTCCCTGCCAATAAATTATCTCTTATTACTACAGCTCGGCCTAATTTACTTAGCTCCTTAAGAGAAATCCTGTCATTATTATTTTTAAAAACATTGTTTTCATAAAACAATTGCTTGTGCCCAAAAATAACAAGCTCCGTCTCATCAATTTTTATTTTTGAAGTAATTAAATTAATTACTTTGCTGTTAATTTTATTTAGATCTATCTCACTAGCTAATACTCTACCAATTTCATTGATGAGATCTTCTGGTTCATAGTGGTCTCTATAAAAAATTTTGTTTGTTATTTTTTCAAAAAATCTTCTTAAAGGGGCAAACGTAAATGCAACTATGACAGTAAGCACAACGTAGAAAGCTTGCTGTTGAGTTGGGCTTAGGTTATTTATAAAAATAGTAGCAAATCTATAGGCAGTAAACCCATAGACTACACCAATTGTTCCCATGGACAAAATGTAAGTGAGGTATCGTACGGCTGCAGACCTAATGTCAAAAAGACTATGTTTAACCATAGCATAAGATGTGAAGCCTACGAAAATTAGGGTAAAAAGAGTGCCATACTTTGCATATTCGTTCTGTCCAGTAATTAGCGGAAGAACCAGATTGGTAATCGAAGCAAGAACGGCCATCGAAACGATACCAATCATTAGATAACTATACCTAGAATGATCGATACCGCGATTCATCCTCCAGCCTCTAATTAATAGATAAATAAAAAATAAGAAGAATGCCAAGAAGTATATTAGGAATACTATATATAGAGATCCTGTTTCTACATTTGAAGTTTGGCTTTCAATCTTTATGCCCTTAATAAAATTACTACTAAATGTAAGTATTCCGACTACAGTGGAGGTGAATATCGCAATATAATTGAAGTATTTATAGTCTATTACTCGCTTAGGGAAATTATTAAGAAAGATTAATAGAAAACCAAAAGAATAAGATATAGCAAAGAAGGTCAGCCTGGTCCATAAAAGTGTATTAGAAAGTTGGTAGTCTGCTAGATAATTAAAGAAGGCCCATAAAGAAAGTCCTAAACACATTAAAGCAAATGCCCGGTTAGGTATCTTTTTTGGGTTATTAATATATACAAACACACCTAGAAAAATATTTGTAATTACAACCACTATAATGCTTAGAAGCAGAACCATAATACTATCTTACCAAATAAAAAGTCCGTCCGGGAGATTAACTCCCAAACGGACTATATTTACTTTTTTATCGTTGGGTAGACTTAACACTGAAGATAATGTTCACGCCTGCGTCGGATCCACCATAGACTCGAGAAACTTTACTCGAGATGCCTCCAGCTTCCTCAACTTCTCTAAGCAAAATTTCTTGCTTGGGGAAGTCAAATGGACCTGCTTTGGCGAGCTCTGAAATGAAATAGTCAATAATAACCACGCCCACAAGCCTAAGGGAAAGCAATTGAACCCAAGGTGCATTATGCAAATGCTCTTGGATGATAGGCTTGGATCCTCCATCCGTGGAGGTGGTCACTACAATCCTGCCTTCAGGCTTCAAAATTCTCAGGCACTCACGCCATATATCAGTCCTATTTGGGACAGCGTAGAGAAAATTAACCATACTTATACGATCAAAAGACCCTGTGGGAATTTTCTTCATGAACTCATAAGCATCAGAGTATTCAACCGTTGCACTATCGCTCTTGTTAATCTTCCTCAGCTTGCGATTAGCTTGCCTAATCATGGACTTAGAGCTATCGACACCTCTCGCAGTAATATTATTCACATTGAGAGCAGCGATTATGACGTTTCCGGTACCACAACCAACCTCTAATAAACTCATGCCGTTTTCTAGGTCCAACTGCTGAATAACAGACTGAACAAGATTTCGGTATGGATAGAAGTTTAGCAGTCCATCGTACATATAGCCATAAACCCACCAAAGTGCTTTAACAATTTTGTCAGAGCCAATAAAGCGAAGTGTCCCCATTGCTGCAACGAGAACAATCCACCAAAAAATTACTTTAAGTAAGGTAGTAGGCACATGCTCCCTAAATACGAACAATGGTAGGTAGGGCAGAAGCAAAATTAGTCGGTAGTAAATAAACTCCCACCAAAACTTCCAGCTAATGACACCATGTCTGCGGGTGGCATTCGAAACTACTAGATCAGCTAGCTTTCGCCAAGCCAGCTTAAAAGTAGCCACATACAAAAACACAAAGGCAATCCATGGGATTATACTTTTCCAACTGCTTAGCAGCCAAGACATAAACTATCCTCCTCTCACATGATGAGTTGACCAGGAAATGGTTGTTCAAACAGTGCAGTAATTCCTAGCATATTTGCATTTTCGTTATCTCGCAGTGCAGGAATAACTTCCTTAATTTCACACATACATGGAATTGTTTTACCCATGTAGTTTACGGGTGCACCAATTTTACTGAATGGAAAGCCAATCCAACGAAGAGTTTCAAAAAAATCTTCATCAATTACGGCGTAAACTCTATCGACTTCTTCGATTTCGACAATGTGAAGAAGTGTTCGATACATGCCCAGACTAATCTTTCCATTGCGAAACCGCTTTCTGACACAAAGTCTTGATATTTCAGCTGGATTGATAGCACCTGAGATATCAACACCGTGGTACCTGCTGTCTTGAATAGGCAGTGGACCCTTGTCTGCCAACACAAGCCTTGTGGTGCCTACTGCATTTAGGTTAGGTGATGCTGATGCTATAACCGATACTGAATAATTATCGAATTCATCCCACTCTTTGCCGTCAGGGAAATCTGAGGGAATGATATATCCCTGTTCTGAATAAACATCAAACCGGCATCTTTGAATGGCTTCTGTATCATTTTTATTAGCAACTCGAACAGTTACCAATGGTGAAATATCCATATCCACTATAATCTCCTCAAATCAAGGTACATACTCAGTCCATCTGAGGCTTGGTATATTATAGTTTACTTTTTATCATTCTGAAAGCTAGCATACGGGCTTACTTTCTAGTAATACCTATTATCGCGTTAGTACTGTCTCGAGGTGAAGACTTATTATTCTTAACTTCGAGACATTTTCTGCATCTGTGAACCAAAGTATATTTATCACCTCTAGTAATTACCTCTACTGGCTCCATCATTCCACAACAACCACTTGCTCTATCGCCCGGGTTAATATCGACGTGTTTGGACCAAAGGCAATTAGGACAATGGTTAGTATAGCCATTACCATCTACTTCTGCACCGCAATTATCACACTTAAAGTCTTCCGTGACTTTAGTAAATTTCTTAAACATTTTAATAGGCCTTGGCGAGGATTGTTTTGCCAGGGTTATTGAATGGATAGCATCTTACTGTAATTCCACTTTGCTTCTTAAGTCTGTCTTCAATTTCGGAAGTGACTTCGAAATCTACGACTGCGAATTTGCCCGACTCTATGGCTTCAACTGCGGCTTCTTCAGTGCTACATTCAATCGTATTGTCACGCTGTAACTTCTTACTATTTTTCAGCAATCTATCCTGCATACTACCGAGCTCTTTTTTGATTTCAGTATCTAGGTCTGAAATACTAACTACCCTCTTATCGCCCGTGTCACGAACTACTAAGATTACTTCTTTCTTTTCTAAGTCTCTAGGACCAATCTCTATCCTGATAGGGACTCCTCTTTTCTCGTAAGAATAAAATTTTTCACCCGGGCTGATATCTCTATCATCTACCAAGACTGATTCATTTATTTCTTCTGCCAAGCTTGCTGCGGCCTTTTTAACTAATTGGTCTGGTTGCCCCACGGTTGTAATTACAACTTTCAGCGGTGCGATTCTTGGCGGCAAAACTAATCCTCTGTCATCACTGTGGCTCATTATCAATCCACCAATAGAACGAGTGCTCATACCCCAGCTAGTCTGCCAAACTGGTTTTATTGATCCATCTTCAGCTGAATATCTAACATCGAAGGCCTTAGAAAATGTATCCCCAAGGTTATGCGAAGTTGCAAATTGAAGTGCCTTTCCGTCCTGCATCATCGGCTCTAGTGTATAAGTTTTCTTCGCTCCTGCAAATCTTTCTCGAGCACTCTTCTCACCATCTACAACATTAATAGCTAGTACTTCTTCTGCTACGTCCTTATACATACTTAGCATTTTCCTGGCTGTCATATCAGCCTCTTCTTCGGTAGCATGTGCTGTGTGGCCTTCTTGCCATAAAAACTCAGTACTTCTCAGAAAGAGTCTAGGCCTCATCTCCCAGCGTACAATATTCGCCCATTGATTAAGCATTAGGGGTAGATCTCTATAGCTCTGAATCCATCTTGAAAAACTATCGTAAATTATGGTTTCAGATGTTGGTCTGACTATTAATTTTTCTTCAAGCTCCTTACCCCCGGCATGTGTAACTACAGCTACTTCTGGCGCGAATCCTTCGACGTGTTCTGCTTCTCTGTGAATAAAGCTCTCGGGTATAAACAGAGGGAAGTACATATTTGGTATACCCTCAGCTTTAATTCTCATATTTAGTTCTTGTTGAATATTCTCCCAAATTGCATACCCATACGGTTTTATGATCATACTTCCTTTTGCCGGACCATTTTCAGCTAGGTCAGCTGCAACAATTACATCCTGATACCACTGAGGGAAATCAGTATCTCTCGAAATTATATCTTTTTTGCCATTAGCAGTATTGCGAAGCAAATATTCAAATTCTTTAGCTTTCATGGTTCTTAATCCTTATTATAGCAGTATCTATAGCCAGTTCTTCTTGTTGGCCACTACTCATATTCTTTAATTGAACTAGTTTATTCTTAGCTTCAATTTCACCCACCACTACAGTGTAGGGTACTTTTAGTCTATCAGCATACTTAAATTGTTTAGCTGGCTTATCACCATCTAAATCTACTTGTGTGCGAATTCCTGCCGCCCTAAAGTCGTTAGATATCTTGAGCGCCCATTCTCTAGAGCCTGCTCCAAAATTAGCTACAAAGGCCTCTACGGGCTCTTGAGAAGGCATCATTTCACCACTCTCTAGTAGTGCGGCAAAGAGCCTACTTAGTCCAATTGAAATCCCTACCCCTGGTAGCTTTGATTTAGAGAAATATTTAGTTAGATCATCGTACCTTCCACCCGAGCAGACACTGCCAAAGTCTGGCCTGTCATCAAGCGTAGTCTCATATACAGTACCTGTATAGTAATCTAGCCCTCTAACTATGCCTAGGTTTAGGCTACATACAGAATCATCTGCCCCTAGTTCATTGGCGTACTTAAGAACCTGTCTTAAATCACTTATGCCTTCTGCGAACTGCTTATTCTTTATTTTGTAACCTTCTAGTTTATTCAAGATTGTATCGTTACTTCCGGTAATTGATACAAAATCCAATAGCTGATTTGCGTCATCATCGCCACAACCAGAGCCCTTTAATATCTTACCTACTTCATCTCTTCCAATTTTTTCTATCTTGTCTAGGGCGTGCATAATGTCTTCTGACTTATCGCTAAGGCCAATTTCTTCGATAAATCCTGATAATATTTTTCTATTATTTATTTTAATCGTGAATTTACCAATCTTTAAAGATCTAAATATATCTGCGGCCATAGCAATTAATTCTGCATCATGCCCAATACTACTAGACCCTATAACATCAGCATCACACTGAATGAACTCCCTATACCTACCCTTTTGAGGCCTTTCAGCGCGCCAAACTTTCTGTATCTGATATCTTCGGAACGGCAGGGTAAGATCATTTTTATGTTCCGAAACATACCTTGCAAGAGGTATGGTTAGGTCATATCTTAAGGCGTATTCTGTGTCGCCCTTGCTAAAGCGGTAAATTTCTTTTTCAGTCTCACCACCACCCTTAGCGAGTAAGACATCTGCAAGTTCTAACGTAGGTGTGTTTATAGGCATTAGGCCATACAACCT
Organism: uncultured bacterium; assembly: GCA_903832035.1. Lineage (GTDB taxonomy): Bacteria > Patescibacteriota > Saccharimonadia > CAILAD01 > BJGX01 > CAILAD01. The sequence continues at coordinate 982 of CAILAD010000026.1, read as the reverse complement.
ATAAATCTCTATAATTTTTTCTATCATGAAATCAAATTGTAACTGCTGTGCTGGCAAATACTCTTGGAAGCCTTGCGGTCGACGGGGTGTAACATTATTCATAATTCTATTATCTATCAAATCAACCTTATTGGTCAATTTTTGAATCTACTAATGGATGCCAGAAAGTAGATCGATGTGCTTTCTGCTAGTTAGATCGAACTTACCATGGGATAAAAATTACAATACTTCAATTATGTATAAAAAAAATAGAATCTCATTAGAGATTCTATTTTTAATAAAATTCTTTTGGTCGGGGTGAAAGGACTCGAACCTTCGACCTCATCGTCCCAAACGACGCGCGCTAGCCAACTGCGCCACACCCCGATATATATACTCTGGTGGGTCCGGTGGGACTCGAACCCACAACCAATTGCTTAAGAGGCAACTGCTCTGCCAATTGAGCTACAGACCCAGTTCAATAAAGTTTAGCTGTCCATGGTGCGCCCTGAGGGATTCGAACCCCCGGCCTTCTGGTCCGAAGCCAGACGCTCTATCCAGCTGAGCTAAGGGCGCATTGTTCATAAATGCGCTTTTGAACCTGTATATACTAACATATTTTGACTAAAATATAAATAGCTAATAAGCTAGATATAGTTACTAATATATTCTTATTAATTTAGTCATTATATTCAAGCCAGAAAAATTAAGTGGCTTGAAAAATGACCCAAATTAAGGTATTATATTGTACTTGTAAGCTCTTTTTTTGGGGCTAGCACCTTCCATGCGTATATATTGCATTCATTCTATGAATGCCTGTAAGCTAAATTCAGCCCTAATAAGCAGAATCAGCTATCAGGCGGGTATCGTATAATGATTATTACTCCTGCCTTCCAAGCAGGTGATGCGGGTTTGATTCCCGCTACCCGCTCCAAATGCACATCGAATGGGCAGAGTTTCTGAATTAAATGGAGTTCTGCCCATTTGTTGGTATAATATGCAT
>CAILAD010000025.1 GCA_903832035.1 uncultured bacterium | reverse complement strand
ATCTCTCCAACCTCTTGCTCTATAACAATTGGCTCCATATCTTTTTCTGAAGGAAATACAGCTGCTTCTGGAATATAGCCCTGGGCGTTCACATTTTTTGCTACCATTAAGCCAATACCAGCAGCTAAGCTTAAAGTTGCCTTGTCATTACTTATTAATATTATTTTTTTACTTAATGTGTGGGCTGTTCTCTTCAAGAGTTTAAGATTGACCGCACTTTGTAGTAACGGGCTTCTGGCGGGCACCGCAATTCGAACCTCGCTGCTACGGCTAGCTTTAAGTTTATCTATGGCTTCAGTTATCTCTGAATCAGCTTCTAGATATATTACGTCATGTTGGTGTGTATTTTCACTCATAGATATTTATTATATTATAACCCAAACGGCTTTAGCTTGCAGTCAGATTAGTATAATTACAGGGATAGGGTTCTGGATAATCTTTGCAGCATATTTTCGCCAGCACTTGATGAACCGACAATATCAAGCCCCAAATTAGCTAAACCCATAGGGGTTATATCTTGTGGGCTGTTCAGCTGCCCTGTTTTATCTATGACTCTATTTACTTGGGATGGCTTAACAAAGTCTACTGTCGGCTTCTTAGTAAACGGTAAATTTTTATACCAATTTTGATGAACCAAGGCATGCTTAATCTCGGGTAATGCAGAGCCGCCGCCGCATAATAATATTCTACTCGGTAGATGGTCCAGGCTTTCAAATTCAGATAGTGCCAGCTCGACCCCGCTTAGCCAGGTCTCAATATCTCCCCTCAGCGCCTCTGAAACAGCCTCTTCCTTATCATGACTTAATTTTCCAGCTGAGTGGTCAAGCTTGAGGTCTTCGGCTTCATCAAAATTAACACCCATACTTAAACTAATTCTTTTAGTGAAGCTACGTCCTCCGATAGCAAACATTTGTGTACCTTCCACACCACCATTATTCACCACGGCGATGTCGCTAGTGCCCCCACCAATATCGATAAAGACTGCGGAGAATTCAGTGCTATCATCTGCACCAACGCTTTTAGCCACTGCAAATGGTTCAGCCGCAATATTTATCAGGTTCAGGTCTAGGTCTGCAGCAACAGTCTGAAGTGCCCCAAGGTGTACCATGGGTGCGAATGCATTAAATATCTGTATGGTAACATCCTTACCTTGAAATCCAACAGGATTAGTAACTCTATAGCCATCGATGTGAACGTCAACTACGGCAGCATTAACCAGCTTAACCTCGAGCTCATTTTTACCTGTCTCCCAACTAAGTTGCTTTTTAACATCCTCATAAGCCTTACTTTGAATGCGCTTAATAATGTCCATTAGCTCTGCTTGGTCAATTTTAATCTCTGGCTTCGCTCTTCGGTAACTGACACTAGTGGTACCTCCTTTTACTAATTCGCCGGCTATCCCAAGAACTGAATCTTTTGCCACGACCTGAGCCATCTCTTCGGCCCTGCGCAGAGCGGCGTCACAATTCTCCACTACACCCGATATGTCGGTCACAGCACCACCCGCCATATCGGTCAGTCGTTGACGCTGTCTACCAACTCCAATAATTTCTACAACCTGGTATTGCTTGCCCGTAGAGTCGGTATGATCTTTTACTTGACCTATTAGCGCCTTAGCATACTCAGTCCCTATATCCAAGGACACTAGGTATTGGCCATTTTTCTTTTTTTTGTTGAATCCTGGTATTTTCATATTTTCACATAAGTATTATAGCACCTTGTTATGGTACCTATAAAATGCTACAATATCCGCGATTCTTGATTGAGATAAGGAGATTGAATTGAGTTCAAATAATTTTGAACCAGCCGAAATCGCAACATCCGCTTCAAGAGCGTTCTTTAGGAAGCTAGTTTCTCCTATAGTCGAGAGGTACAAGCAAGATGACCCGGCCAAGTATCCATGGTTTGAAAAGAACCTAGCTAACCTTATAAGTCTGGCCAGAGTCATTAGTAGCTTTATTATTGTAAGAGGTCTTCTTAACTCAAAGACTGACGATTCTAGGCAGCTATACTTCGCCGCAGCCTGTATAAATGTTGCTAGCGATGGTATAGATGGCGAGATAGCCAGAGGCCTGGGTACAGTTAGTAAGACAGGTAAGGTCATTGACCCGATTGCGGACAAAGTAATGTTTACAACAATGGCGATGGGACTAGTGCCATTCTTCCGTCGTAGACTCGATAGTAAATCAACTATTTTTAGGGCAACCATCGCAGTGGCAGTTGTAATGGAAGTTCGAGTGCTAATAACGGGGTCAAGAGTTGGAGTTCAAGCTCAAAAAATAGGCGTCGATCCCGCTGGTGCTAATGTATATGGCAAGATAAAGTTTGGGCTTCAGTGTGCAGGAATCTTGTCGGGGTGGGGTATCATCAAGGCAAGCCGGGCACGAAAAGCTGCAACCATACTTATACTCATGGCCCTACCTTTCTCTTTTTTGAGTGAAAAAGGCCACCGAAAGCAGTTAGAAAAACTGAATACTCAGTCTTCAAACCCCTATAACTAGGGGTTTTTAATTTGTATAATCAAACAAAATATGATATAGTTTTTAACTATTGTTGTACATACTCTCATCACGGAGGTGACATGAGGACAATCACAGAATCTGTGAAAATATTCCTTGAGGATTACGAGATTGATCTTCTCGACTGCAGGGTTGACTTTAGTAAGGTAGTTGCTAGATGGCTTAAGCGGAGAATTGCAGATTATGGCTATCCTGTGGAGATACTCAATTGCAGCGACCCAGATCTGAAACTATACCAAGTTAGCGACATAATCGTCGAAGCTGAATCAAGTGAGATACAGTTCGAATCAATTAACGGCGAGGAGACCACAAGAGAAACAATAGTACTTTCTCTTTACGGAATAGACTCTGATGGTGACTGTCTATCATTTGACCTTGGTGATATAAATGACTTCAGTATTGAGAGAGTGGCTCTAATTATACGGGAATTGCCGAATGTGGAGTTCCGAGTTAATAAAGTACTTAAGTGGCTTATTGTCACAGGAGTCATAACTCGAGATCAATAAACCCCTTTTTAACTAAAAGAGGGGATTTTTTATACTAAATATGCGTTATAAATATTTGACAAAAAAATCGTATCTTTTCCACAGGCTGTTGTTAAGTTTTTATAACAAACTTGTACATGAACATTTTTAGGGCTAGAATAACCCTAGGTATTTACGGCTAAAGGAGAGTCATGGATGCTCGTTCAGAGTCCAGTATAATTAAGAAGCTTGGCGGAGATCCATTCTTCTACAATCAGGCCAATGCACAACATAATTACAAACGGACAAAACCATACAGCACCAAGCGGTACATATTCCTTGCAATTGCTACTTTGGTATTTATTACAGCTCCCCTAATTCTCCTATAACTCAAAGCTACCCATTCAAATAGAATGGGTATTTTTTATTAATGAACAGTTTGGTTTGCTGTAAAATTCTTATGCTATAATATTTATATATTAACCCCCTTATAGATGACTATAAAAAAGATTAAACCCTACCAAATTCTAGATTCCCGTGGCGAACCCACGCTGATGGTTATGATGTATTCGGATACAGGTAATAAAGCTGAATTCTCCGTCCCTTCCGGCGCCAGTAAAGGTGAATATGAGGCTATTGAAAAAAGAGATGGTAAGGGAGAGTACGGAGGAAATGGTGTAACTACATGTATTGATTTAATTAACACATCCATATCGCCAAAGTTCATAGGCTACCCCTTGGACCAGCTAGACGATTTTGATGGTCTATTGATAGCTCTTGACGGTTCGAGTAACAAGCAAAATTTAGGTGCTAATACACTCTTGGCGTTATCAGGTGCGTACATGAAGCTATCAGCTATAGAAAAGGGGCAGCCTTTATGGCAGTATATAGCAGAATACAATCAATCTATACCTGAATTCCCCCGACTATTCTCTAACATAATCGGTGGAGGAAAGCATGCCCCGGGCCTGGATATCCAAGAATACATGATAGTGCCGCAGAGCAACAAGCCAAGTGAAGCCATACCTGCAATATACGATATATATCACACCGTTAGGAATATTATGCATAATCTATACGGACCCTCTGCTCTGCTAGTGGGAGACGAAGGTGGTCTAGCTCCTATTGGCACTAGCACCGAGGTAATACTCGAGACTTTTTCTCAGCTTAATTCTAAGATGACTATGAAATTTGATATAGCATTAGATTCTGCCGCAAATTCTTTCTATAAGAATGGACTGTATAACCTTGAGAGTCAATCACTTCATGCATCTGACTTATTCAAGCTATACGAACAATGGGACAGTAAATTTAATATTTATGCTATTGAGGATCCTTTTGCAGAAAATGACCTTGAGGGCACTGAAATACTTAAAGGACTTAGGGGTAAAGATAAGCCATTCATGGTAGTGGGTGACGACTACACAGTAACTAACAAAGGCAAAATTGAAGAATTACAAAAAGATGAGATATTTGATGCAATAATTATAAAACCAAATCAAGTAGGTACGTTTAGTGAAACCTTTCAAGCGATTCAAGCTGCAAAGCTTAGTAAGTCAAAGGTAATAATAAGCCATCGAAGTGGAGAGACTGAAGATACGAGTATAGTCGATTTAGCTTATGGGGTTGGTGCAATGGGATTAAAGCTGGGTGCTCCAGTTCGTGGTGAAAGGGTAAGTAAATTTAATAGACTTCTAGAAATAGAGGCAGATCTTTCAGAGGGTCAGACTAATTCAGCGAGCAAAGTACCCACACAAGTAAACCCAATGCCTGTAGAAAAAGATAGCAATAGCTATCAGACCATTCCTGCCCCGCAGCAAACTACTCAAGTTCCATATACCGGAAGTAATACAGTACCCCCAAGTACAGGCCCTGAGTTTACTGCTCCAGATTCCCCGCTGAATAACTTAACGGCGACTACTCAATCTAATACTACCCCTGAAACAAATAGCAGTCCCACGAGTACAGACTTACCATCCCCAAAACTATCTACTTAGCTAATAACCGCTTTTATTCGACGAACTCCGGCTGATGAAGATTCTTCCTTTATTATTTTAAAATTACCTATTTTACCTGTATTTTCGACGTGTGGTCCTCCACATATTTCCTTGCTAAAATACTCGCCAGTCTTATCTCCTACTGTGTACACCTTCACTACATCAGGATATTTCTCACCGAATGCACCCAAGGCTCCGACATCAATAGCGCTCTCTTTTGACATTTCTTCATAACTCACAGGTAGATTCTTATCGATAGTATCATTCACGATATCCTCAACCCTCTTAATCTCTTCATCAGTCATTTTCTCATCATGGCTAAAGTCGAAGCGCATTCTTTCTGACGTGATATTACTACCTCTTTGGACAACGTGATCCCCAAGCACATCTCTCAAGGCCTTATACATAAGATGCGTTGCCGTATGATAACGGGTTACTATTTCGCTATTATCGGAAAGCCCACCCTTAAATTGCCCGGAGGTGGCAGTTCTACTTCTCTGCTTTTGTTCTTGCATTTTTATTTCGAACTCATCCTCGAAACCACCGCTTACTTCTAGAGTCAGCCTCTTAGCTTCTTCTAGGCTAAGTTCTTTCGGAAATCCGTATGTATCATAAAGTGTGAATGCGGTTTCACCGTCTAGAACCTTTTGGTCCTTAATCATTTTATCAAACTCCTTAAGTCCCCTAACTAATGTCTGCCTGAAGACATTCTCCTCACGCCTTAATATATCCATTATCTCTGCAGAATTCTGAAGCTCAGGATAAATGTCCTCATACAAAGCAATCACCTTTGAGGCAACTCTCTCAAATAAACCTTGGTGTATTCCCACAACTAATGCTTCACGTATTGCGCGCCGAGCCAATCTCCGCATAACATAGCCCTGATCTTTGTTACTCGGCCTAACACCGTCTGCGGCCATAAATACTATGCACCTAACGTGGTCAGTAATTATCCTAGATGCCCTAAGGGATGACTCGGGTGTAGTAGCTTTAAATATATCTTTGTGAGTCTCGTTAGCATACTCTTCGACTGAAGACTTTATTTGAGCTAGTATATCTGTATCATAAACATTATCTAAGCCCTGTAATATTGCACTGGCTCTTTCTAGACCCATCCCAGTATCTACATTTTTTTCACTAAGCTCAGTGTAGCTACCATCCTTATGTTTCTGGTAGGCCATGAATACATTGTTCCATATTTCAACAAAATCGGTATTATCTGAGTCGAACCTTGGATTAGAATCTGAACCTAAATAATAAAATATCTCAGTATCTGGGCCAGCTGGGCCATTCTCTACTCCGCCTTGCTCCCACCAATTATCCTCCTTGCCAAGTGCTAATATTCTGTCACCTTCTCCTGTATCTATACCTACTGAGGCAAACTGCCTCTTCCATATGTCGATAGATTCTTGGTCCTTGGGAACTACTGAATCACCCTTGTAAACTGTTACATAAATTTTTTTCGGGTCAATATTAAGCCAGTCTTTACCGGTTAAAAATTCCCAGCTCCAAGATATTGACTCTTCTTTGTAATAATCTCCTAGACTCCAATTACCAAGCATCTCAAAGAATGTTAGGTGTGTAGAATCACCAACTTCATCAATATCCGTAGTCCTAACGCACTTCTGGGCGTTAGCAAGTTTCTTTCCTAGTGGGTGCGTCTGTCCCAGTAAGTATGGTACTAATGGGTGCATACCCGCAGTAGTAAACAGAACAGTTGGATCATGTTCCGGAACTACTGGTGCTGAAGGAATTATTGAGTGATTATGTAGTTTAAAAAATTCTAAAAATTTTGACCTGATTTCGGAGGTTGTCATGTGGGTTATTATAACAAATCATCAGATATTAGTCATCTCGAATAAATTACTCAAATTAAAGTTCTTTATCGAGTGCACCCACTCTTTCATGCAGCATCGTTAACTTGTCCTGACATTGCAAAGCATATTTTCTAGACTCACTTCGTAGTGATGCTAAATAACTCAATATATTTTCTGCACCTACCTTAAGAGAAAGAGCTGGACCCTGTCTATCGAGCTGACCACCTTCAACACCATTAGCTAGCCTCTTTAGATCTGACAGTTTGTCTTCTGTAATTCTCGTAGCATACTCCAGTAGTCCATCTATCTCTGACTGAAGTCCGTGGGCGCTTCGGTAAGTCTCACTTAGTTTATGTTCCAAGGCATAAAGTGTAATTTTAAGCTGCTCTGAATTTAAGCTGCCTTTTGAAATATTCTCATAACCATTAAGGTAATTTTTGATCACATATTGAGACGCTTCATATAATCCACTGCCATCCATATTGAAGCTACTTAGTTTCTCTGCCTCACTCTTCAGCTGTTTGTCTACTCCAACCGTTCCAGTCTCCCCCTTGCTGTCTTCACTGGTCAATTTGGATGATAATTCATCTGCCAACTGAACTGCCAATCTATCAATCTGATCACCTGAGTGTGATTCATACATTACGCTTGAAAGCATTCTTTCAACTGGCTTTTTTATATCATTAATAAGGCCATAATAATATTCATTAGCACCAATGAGCTCATTGAATCTGGCAAATATTTCATTCCTAATATTTTCATATTCATTATTTAGTTTGATTTCATTAGTCGACTCAGTTGAATCATGCTTTTCACTCGCATCATTATTGCTTTGCACTATACCGTGGAGCTCTTGAGTTAACCTCAAGCTGCTTTCGTTGTTAGATGGAGCTACTGTGTGAATTTCTTTTGAATTCATATATCACATTATAACAAAGCATAACAACATTGTAACTAATTGATGATGCCACCACCTACTACACACCCGTCTTTATATATCACTGCAGACTGGCCAGGGGCGATAGCCCTTTCTTTCTTGGTAAGCTCTACACGGTAACTTCCACCAGTAATCTTTGATATCTTGGCTTCTTTCAGTTCGCTTCGATACCTAACCCTAACTAGATAGTCATTTTTCTCATCAATATCTGACCACCAAACACAATCATTAATAATAAACTCTTTTTTATTAAGAAGGTCCGAATTTTCATCCGTAGTAACATATACGATGTTATTTGATGTATCAATTTTATATACAAAATATGGTAGTCCTCCACCTATACCTAAACCATGTCTCTGACCAATAGTAAAGGTAAAGGCACCATTATGCTCTCCAACCTCACGGCCCTCATCATCCATGATGTGTCCTTTTTTTGGCTTAATAAATTCAGACAAAAAATCCTTCATTGGAACATTGCCAACAAAACATAACCCCTGGCTATCTTTACGGGAATAATTTGGTAGATTATACTTCTTAGCCAACTCCCTAACCTCTGATTTTTCAATATCCCCGAGGGGGAAAAGAATCTTATCTGAAATATCAGGATTAATCCTATATAGAAAGTAAGTCTGATCTTTTGAGCTATCTCTAGCTACACCCAGTCGGCCTGGCTCTATTTTTGCATAGTGACCAGTAGCCACATAGTCAGCACCTTGTTGGAGACACTTGTGATAGAATGTATCAAATTTAATTTTTTGATTACACATTACATCAGGATTAGGCGTGAGACCTTTTTTATAAGTAGTTATCATATATTCAGCAACTTGCTCAAAATACTCTTTTTCAAAATCATAAATTTCAAATGGTATCTGCAGGTGAGCAGCTACACTACGGGCCGAGGCGAGATCATCTTGCCACAAACACTTGTGGCCGCCGATATTTCGGCTCCAGTTCTTCATAAATATGCCATGGACCTCATACCCAGACTCTTTGAGCAAGGCTGCACTTACCGCACTATCAACTCCACCCGACAAACCTACATATACTTTTTTCATTGATAATTTCCTGTAATATTTATGTAAAGTAATTTCTGTAATTCACTTAGTGAAATATTTAATCCAAAGCGCGTTGACCACCAACCTGATTTACTCCATCTATTATCAAAAGAGCTGACATTCTCTATTTTATAATCTGGACCTAAGACATGGCTGAATGTATCATTAGCGCGTTTCTGGTGATAAGGGCTCGTAACTAGAATGAGGCTATGGGCGCCAATATTTTCAAGAATCTTCTTTGTATTCAAGGCATTTTGGTATGTGTTTTGCGAGTCACTATCTACCTCAATGTCTTTAGAGGGGATTCCTGCAGATAAAGCCTGTTCTCGCATGGCGGTGGCATTACTAGGACCATCATCAAGCGCTGCCCCAGAAAATATTATTTTAGAAGCTAATCCCTGCTTGAATAAAATTATTCCTTTCTCAGCTCGTGTCGTAGTTTGACCACCACTAACTACAACAATAGCGTCTGCTTTCGAAACTGGATCGGACTGAGGACTAATAAAAAATCCTAAACCAAAAAATATAATAAAGAAAATAATTATCAGTATACCAATTAATACACCAATTGAAACTAATAAACTTTTCATCTTAATACAGCTCCTTTAGAACTTTATTAAAAATCTTTATAAATCTGTTTATATCAGACTGGGAGGTTCTTCGCCCAAAGGATATTCTTACACTACCTTGAGCTTGACTCAGTGTTCTTCCAATCGCTATAAGCGCTTCACTTGGCTTGTCATTGCTAGCCTCGCAAGCAGCCCCAGTAGCAATTTCGAACCCCTCTGCGTCTAAGTAAGCCACTATATTCTCACCGCTAATATTATCAAAGCAAAGACTCAGGACTGAATAAATTCTATCTTTGGGGTGTCCGTTCTCTAAATATTCTATCCCAGTAATATTATGAATACAGTCTATATAATATTGCTGATATTTTCGAGCATCAGTCGATCTTCTGGTATTCAATATTTGTAAAGATTCCGCAAACCCCACGATTGACACTAAATCTTCAGTTCCTGGACGCATGGCTGACTGTTGAAATCCTCCATAAAACATATTCTTTATAGGTGTATTGCGTTTGATATAAATAATACCGACGCCCTTAGGTCCGTATATTTTTGAGGCACCACAAGTTACCAGGTCTGCTCCTAGCCTATTAACATCACAATTCAGCGTACCGATTGCTGCACTAATATCTGTATGGAGCACTACCTTAGTTTCGTTATTAATTTCGAAATCTCTAACCATTTTTGCTATCTTGCCCATTGGCTGGATAGTGCCTATCTCACCGTTAGCATAGGCAATACTAATAAGAATTGTCTTTTTATTCAGTAGCTTCTTTAGTTCCGATAATTCTACACGACCATGCTTATCTAGTTTGCACCATCTTATTTTATAACCTTCAGATTGAAGTTGCTTTATTGGCTCGCGTACTGATGAGTGTTCACTTTTAACAGATATTATCTCACCGCCGCTCCTTAACCTTGCCGTTCCAAGTATTGCTAAGTTATTAGATTCAGTAGTGCCGCTAGTAATAATAATTTCTTCTGACTTTGCTCCAAAAAACATTCCAATTTTCTTTAGGGAAGTCTGCAGAACTTCATTAGCCTCCCTACCGCTTCTGTACAAACTAGACGTATTAGAGAAATATTTCTCTGTACGATGCATCTCCCTAGCTACAGTTCTGTCTAGGGGTGTTGATGCAGCATAATCCAGGTAGACCCTAGTCATATCCCAAATAACCTTTCGGCATTCTCTGTAGTTGCATTAGATAAATTAACTACACTTACGTCCTTAAGTTTAGAAAGAAAGTCTAAGGTATATGTTAAATATGAGGGCTCATTCACTTTACCGCGCATAGGTACGGGACTTAAAAATGGACAATCAGTTTCTAGTAGTAAATTAGACAAAGGTATTTTTTTTACTGCCTCAATCTGATCTTCATCTTTAGAGAAAGTTACAATCCCATTGATACCTAAGTAAAGTTTTAGATCGAGCGCTTTTTCGAGCTCTGCTTCGCCACCTGTAAAACTATGTATAACACCCCTTACTTTGGGGTAGTCTTTAATAATGCTATAAAAATCTTGCCATGCTTCTCTAATATGAAAAATGACTGGTAGATTATAAGATTGTGCTAAATCAAGCTGCCACTTTAGCATAATAATTTGTTCTTCTTTTGAAGAAAAATTCTTGAAGTAATCTAAGCCACACTCCCCAATGGCAACTAAAACTTTACTGTATTCTGGGTTATCTAAAAGCTCCTTAATAGTAAGGAGTCCGTCCTCTCCTAGCTTGGCTTCATGCGGATGTATGCCAGCCGATGCATATATCTTCAAGCCATACTTGTTTTTTGAGTTAGCCTGAGCAAAATTTAATGCACTTCTAGAGTCCGCATCATCAGTACCTACAGTAATAATTTTTTTTACACCTGACTTGAGAGAATTATAAAAAATTCCGTCTATGATGTTTTCAAAATCTTCGAAGTGTAAATGCGCATGAGTATCTACTATCATTACATGTCCAATCTAGGGAATAATATCCCAACAGTGTCATCCACCCTGCCATCGTTAAATATCTTCAAAATACTTTCACAGGTATCCGGTAAAAAATACTTGAGATCATCGGCGATACTAATTATCTCAAGTGCAACTGAGCTAAGGAATTCGACTGCTTTCTTTTTGTCATTCTTTATAAGCTCCCAAGGCTTGTTGTCTTCAATAGCGACATTTAATGCTGTAAGTCTAGAGAATATTTCAGATAAATATTTTTCAAATTCTAAATTAACTATAAAGTCTTCAAGCCCTACTAAGCTCTTTACGTCCAAGTTCACTATGTACTCTGAGTTATTGTATTTCTTTAACATAGCAGCAGTACGGGACACCAGATTACCTAGAGTATTGGCTAGTTCAGATTCATAAAGTACCTTAAATCTATTCATAGAGAAATCACCATCGTTACCAAAAGAAATCTCCCTAAGTAGGTAATACCTCAAAGCATCATTACCATATTTTTCAACCAAATCTAGTGGGCTAACTGAGTTACCAAGACTTTTGCTCATTTTGTTGCCTTCAATATTAAAAAAACCGTGAGCGAAAATTTGTTCAGGCAGTTCTAGACCAGCACTCCACAGCATTGCTGGCCAGTAAATACAATGAAACTTTGTAATATCTTTTCCTACCAAATGTAAGTCCGCAGGCCACCATTTCTTAAATTCATCAGTTCCATATCCTGCAGCAGTAACGTAATTGAGTAGAGCATCAAACCATACATAAGCTACCTGAGTCTTGTCGAAGGGCAATTCTATACCCCAGCTCTGGCTTTCTCGACTAATACTGAAGTCCTCGAGTCCTTTATTCTTAATAAAGGACAATACCTCATTACGTCTAGACTCAGGACGGATGAACTTAGGATTATCCTCAATATATTTCAGGAGCTTATCTTGATACTTGGATAGTCTGAAAAACCAATTCTCCTCCTTTATGGTTTCCGGTGCCTTGTTGTGGTCAGGGCATAAGCCATCTATAAGGTCTTCTGATTTCATAAATGCTTCGTGTCCCACGCAATAAAGACCCTCATATATACCTTTATATATGTCTCCATTTTCATATACTTTAGTTAATATATCCCTAACTGTATTATTATGATCATCATCAGTGGTTCTTATAAACCTTGAGTATGTTATTCCTAGCTTAGAAAATGTATCCTGCCACTTTTTCGCAGTTTCATCCGTATATTCCTGGACATCCATACCCTTAGACTCCGCTGCATTTATAGTCTTTTGTGAGTTCTCGTCTGTACCTGTTACAAATAATACGTTTTCTTCACCTAGCTTACCTCGATAATAGCGAGCTAGCGTATCAGCTGCAATTGTTGCATAGGCGTGACCAATATGGGGTATATCATTTATGTAAAATATCGGCGTTGTTATGTAAAATTTATTTTTTTGGTTTTTCTTCATGTTCTTCTTTCTCAGCAGCGGCTTTCTTTAAGTTAGCAATTGGTTTGTCTACTAAATCTTGGGTGGAGCTATTATTTATAGATTTGGATTTTATCATTTTATAGATAATAATTCCAGAAATAACTATCAGTATGAACCACATTGGCCATGTTTGCGTATCTACCTTGGTCGACCCCAGTATTAATGACGACGAACCGCTCTGTGTGAAATCAACATTAAGCACTCCGAATGCCATAGGCCCAAAGTTGGGAATAAATTTACGAAGCATTTGTCTAGGGGTAAGTGAACCTATATCAAAAGTCCTATTATTAACCCCCTGTCTCGCTCTAATTACGTAGCTTTCTCCAACAGTTATACTGGGCGCTTGAATATCGATTACTGTAAATGATAGAAATGGCAATATTAACCATTTTTTTGCAGACAGTTTGCCATCCTGTGAAATACTAGGTGGTGTGGCCCTGTATGATAAAGTGGTATCCTCATACTGATAATCCATGTCTTGGCCATTCTGCATAACTGCAGAAGGTCCACTATCTCTTACCCCCCACACTGCAAAAGCCATATGGTCTAAGTCACTCGAACCAAAGTTATTAAATTTTTCATTCCACGTAGGATCCAGGTTGATCCACCCAACATTAGGTACATAAGCCTGAACCCATGAATGCAGTGAGTCAGTTACTGAATTTGATTGTTTAAGACTTCCGGAATACCCATACCCAATAGGCATCCTAGCAGGTATACCTGCAGCCCTCAGCAAACTAACAGTAAGATCTGAGTACTCAAGGCAGACGGAGTTGCTGGGGTTCTGTAATGCTTTCAGACCTCCTTGCCGAATGTTATATTTAATTTTGTCATTATTATATGAAAGATCAGCTACAACAAAGTCATTAATTGCCCTAATCTGATCCGCTACAGTTCTTTTACTCTGGGTTAACTCTTTAGCCTTTGCTAATATCTGTGGATTATCTGAAGGCCAATACTTCTGTGCTCCTGTATACCTACTAACTAAATCCTTAGGGATATCTTTTTGCGTGCCGCTTGCGGAGAGATTATACTCAAGATATCTCACCACACCGATAACACTGGTCTTTACTACGACATTGGTCTTAGCGGGCACATCATAATCAGCTAGCATATTACCATCTTGGTCTATATGGGTTGATTTTGGTTGTGGATCTAGATTTTGAACCAAAATCTCCTGACCTGATGTTGTGGGTGGGAGTGTAACTGTATAAGTATTCGTAAAGCTAGAATTATTTTTTAAGGGGAAATTAAAGTTCACCTCGTAAACGGTACTATCCCCAAAGACCAATAGAGATGTTTTATTTAGTAATTCCTTATTAGGATATATATATTTTTGATAACCACTCCTATTGCCCTGGCTGATTGGCTTAACTCCAGTTGTATGAAGCGAGCCAAAACTCTCAGGCACTAGTATTTCAACATTATATTTTTCACTACCATCCTGCGGCAGGGCGGGTATACTTACCGTATGCGCACTACCCTTAGTTTCGACGAGTTTATTTGTGTCATAACTTACGATAAAACTCCATGAATTCTGGCCTATGTTCTTTCTGGGAAAATTAATATTAATTGCCTTGTAGCTATAACTGTACCCAGACTGGTCTGAAGTCTTAGCTTCCGTACTAAAAGGTATACTCGTACCATCTGAATATTCAACGATAATATTTCTTGGGTCATCTACGGGCGTTGATATCTCAATGCTCTGGAGATATTTATTTACGGAGCTATTTGTAACAACATATGTTTGCTCAACTCTAGTGCTTGCATCGCTACCTACCTGGTATTTAGCTGAAACATTATAACTAAAATCAGATGATGCCTTGCCAATCCATGGCAGCATAAGCAAAATAAATAGGGCTGCAAATGTAAGTGCTGCTGCAATCTGCCCTCGGCGTGATTTTAGGTATAGACTCATGATTATATTTTAGCATAAGGAAGGGACATTAGGACTCAAGTCAGGTGCGGCACAAAGGCGTCATATAGCATCTTCCATTGGTGAAAATTTAATTCCTGTGCCCTAACGGACTCATCAAGGCCAGCGTCCCGTAGTATTTCGCCAGTTTTGACGGCATTTATTCTAAGTCCCCCAGCAAGACTATTTCTAAGGGTCTTTCTTTTTTCACCAAAGCCTGCCTTGACTAGTCTCATGAAAATGTTTGGCTCAACATCTATAACCGGAGATTTTAGTCGTTTTATTTTAATAATTGCAGAGTCTACCTTAGGCGCTGGCTGAAATTTATCCTTAGTTATAGTTGATATATACTCAACTTCAGCAAACAGCTGCACGCTGACTGAGAGAACAGACATGTTTCCAGCTTTTGACGTTATTCTCTCGGCAACCTCCTTTTGTATAAGAATAATTATGTTACTAGGTGGATTTGAAGAATCCATAAGTAGCCTTATTATTGCTGAGGTTAAATAGTATGGAATATTGGCTACTACAACATAACCCCTGTCTATTGTGGTCAGATCATAGTTCATTATGTCTGCATTAACTATTTCGACATTTTCATTTAACAAGAACTGTACCCTAAGGGCCGAAATTAAATCTGAATCCTTTTCTACCGCGATTACTTTCTTAGCTTTTTTTGATATTTTATCAGTCAGTGGCCCTCTTCCTGGGCCTATCTCCAAAACTGTATCAGTTTTTTTTATACCAGCAGTTTTAATAATCAATTCTAGACTCGACTCATCGAACAACCAGTGCTGGCCGAGGTGTTTCTTAGTTCGGCTATTTTTTT
>CAILAD010000024.1 GCA_903832035.1 uncultured bacterium | reverse complement strand
TTCTAGAAATAAAAGGAATAGCTATTTTTTAATATTTTGCTTCTTAATGGTGATAATAGGACTTTGCTGGGTTTTTTCACTAGCCTTCAATAACCAACTAGTCCTATTCCTCGGCATATTTTTCTCTGTATTGTACGCATGGGTATCATATTATGCTAGTGCTAGTATGGTACTTGCTGTGTCTAAGGCTAAACCCATAGAAAAAAAAGATAATCCTGACCTCTACAGGGTTGTAGAAAACCTTGCTATAACTAGTGGGTTACCTACTCCAAAGATATATGTTATTGCAGATAACGCTCCCAACGCATTCGCTACTGGTCGCGACCCACAACATGCAGTAGTATGTGTTACTACCGGGCTCTTAGATATGATGGATCGAAAGGAGCTGGAGGGAGTGATTGCACACGAACTTAGCCATGTTGGTAATTATGATGTTAGATTTATGACATTAGTTGTCGTACTGGTGGGTATTATAGTTATGTTATCAGATTGGTTTATCAGATTTTCTTTCTTCACTGATACCGATTCAGATAATTCCGGTGGCTTACAGGGCATTATGATGCTTGTAGGAATATTGCTTGCTATCCTGGCGCCGATTGTAGGTATGCTTATGCAGCTTTCCTTTAGTAGAAAGAGAGAGTACCTGGCAGATAGTTCCGCCGCACTTCTTACCCGCTACCCCGAAGGCCTAGCTAGTGCCCTAGAAAAAATAGATAAAGATACTAGACCTTTAAAAGAGGCTAATCGTGCCACTTCAAATCTATTCATCATCAACCCTTTGAGAAATAATCCCAAAAATAATTCAGGTAATTGGTTTAGTGGTCTTTTTAGTACTCATCCCCCTACTAAGGAAAGAATACGAAGACTTAGGGAAATGGGTTCACATTCATGAAGAGTATTACTACAAAAACAACAATTAGTTATTTCCAAATTTTAAAAAAAGCGATTACTTTATTGCGCATAAATCCTACGAAAATAATTGCTATAACAGCAATAGTAGCAATACCCGGATCTATACTGAGGGTAGCTCAGCTAGATACGACCACAAATGCTAGTCTTTTGTCTACTTTCTCGGGGATGTTCTTGATTGTTTCTTTGACATGGGCATTTCTCAATGAAAAAGATCTCTCAAAAAGGAGCTTCGCTAATATATACGTTATCTCAAGCTCACGCATACTCCCTTTTATTGCTACAACTATACTTGTATCACTGATTGGCATCCAATTAATAGTAGGCGCATACCTAGTAGTCCTGTATATGTCCGGGCTGTTTCCTTTCGTTGTGAATGTGGCCGGTATAATTATAATCCTAATCAGTTTGTATTTGTTACTAAGATTATCATTATCTATGATTTTAGTTGTTGGTAATGATATAACTTCAATAGGATCACTAAAACTTAGTTGGAAACTAACAAAGGGTAATCTTCTGAGACTGTTATTTGCCTGGGTTGCTATCCTACTAACGGTAATTATAATTGGCTGGGTATTTCTTTATTTTATAAATTTAATTCCAGTTATTAGCTCAAATAGTATTGTATCTGCACTCTGTGATGGCATTATACTGACAATTGTTACGCCAATACTAATTAGCTGCGAGGTTGAGTTAACCAAGAGTCTACAATAATGAAAAGGGTGGATAGTGAGAAAAGAGCTAAGAAGTTACGTGGTTTAATAAGTGATTACCGTTATCGATATCATGTACTCGATGATACGAGTGTAACCGATGAAATATACGATTCATTAACGCGTGAACTACGCTCAATAGAAGATAAATATCCTGAATTAATTACAAAGGACTCTCCTACACAGAGGGTTGGAGGTAAGGTTAGTGCAAATTTTACTAGCGTAGAACATCGAAAACGCATGCTCTCCCTAAATGATGTCTTTAGTATGGAAGAGCTGGGTGTATGGAATAAGCGCATGCATAAGTTATTAAATATTACCTTAGAAAAGCCAATAGATTATTACGCTGAGTTGAAGATGGATGGATTGGCGATGGCATTGCAATATGAAAATGGTATTTTTGTGAGAGCCATTACCAGGGGTGACGGAACGAACGGTGAAGATGTTACACATACAGTTAAGACCATTCAGACCGTACCTCTAGACCTTAGGAGGTCAGATGAAGTACCTAAAGAAGTCTATGATTTTTTCGAGGTCCGGGGAGAAGTTATAATACCTAAGCGTGAATTCAAAAGGATAAATGATGATAGAGAGAAGCTAGGACTGCCACTATTTGCAAACCCCAGAAATGCTGGAGCTGGTACGATCCGGCAGTTAGACCCCTCGGTTGCAGCAAACAGAAAATTAGAATTTATCGCATACGCTATAGAGATGGACCTTCCAGGCTTATCTGGGCATAATGATGAACACGAACTGGCAAGGAAGCTGGGTTTTAAATTAGATCCATCTGATAGAATATTACACAGTATGCCTGAAGTTGAAAATTATATTCAAGAATGGTCAAGTAAGCGTGACAAATTACCCTATCAGATAGATGGAATAGTTATATCATTAAATAGCAATTCAGAATTTGAGGAGCTGGGTGTTGCCGGTAAAGCACCAAGGGGTGCGGTTGCATACAAGTTCCCAGCAGAGACCGTAACGACAAAACTTGAAGATATTAGAGTTAGTATCGGACGTACTGGCGCAGTTACGCCATACGCTGTGCTCACCCCCGTGGTAGTTGCAGGAAGTACTGTTCGTCGTGCTACCTTACACAATATCGACGAAATTAACAGAAAAGATCTAAGAATAGGCGATACTGTTGTTATAAGAAAAGCGGGAGATATAATTCCAGAGGTTATAGAGCCTTTGATTAAGCTTCGTGATGGTCGTGAGCGCAAGTTCAAGATGCCCAAAATCATAGATGGTGTAAAAGTTATTAGGGAAGAGGGTGAAGTTGTAGCTCGCTTAGAAAATCTTCACTACGGAGAGGTGGTGTGGCAGCAGCTTGTTCATTTTGTGAGTAAGCAGGCCTTCGATATAGATGGTTTGGGCGAAAAGATACTCGCTAAGCTAATAGAGGAAGGCTTGGTAGTTAATGCAGTAGATATATTCAAATTACAAGAAGATGATCTTGTAGGATTAGAGGGATTTGCAGAGACTTCATCTCAAAATCTAATTAAATCTATAAGGGACCATTGCCAGGTAAGCCTTTCCCGCTTCATATATGCCCTAGGCATTCGTCATGTAGGGGTGAAAACTGCTAGAGATATAGCATTACGACTTAGAAATCTAGATAATTTTATGAAGGTCGATTCGCTTGAGTTATCAGAGATGGAGGGTATTGGGGAAGTGGTATGTAAAAGTGTAATCAATTGGCTCAATGATGATAATAATAAGAATTATATCAATGAACTACTTAAGGCTGGTGTTCGTATTGACAGCGAAGAAGCTAAAAGTGATGGCAAACTCGCTGGTTCATCCTGGGTTTTTACAGGTACTCTGCCAAACCTTAGCCGTGAACGTGCGGGCAATTTGGTACTTAGCCATGGCGGTAATATAGTTACTTCTGTAAGTAAAAATACAACATACGTAGTAGCTGGTCATGAGCCTGGGAGTAAGTATGAAAAAGCCAAAGCACTTGGTGTAAATATTATTGATGAGAAAGAATTTACTAAAATTATAAATAAATAATAATAGTTATGCTTGCTTAATTAGTGTGCCTTAAATAATAATAGGATAGTAAAAGGGCGCACGGGGGAGCGCCCTTTTGCATGTAAATATGCTAAATAATACAGTTTATTATCTGTTATAATAGTTAATATGACAAAAGTTTCAAAAGACATAGTTGAGAATATTGCAAGGCTCTCGAGGATCGGAATGGATAGCCAAGAGCTCGAATTAATGAGTAGAGATATTACGTCTATACTGGATTTTGTAGAGACGCTAGAATCTGTCGATACTGAATCTGTTCAGCCAACATCCCAGGTAACTGGACTCAAAGATGTTTGGCGTGAAGACAAGGTTAATAACTGCAGGATAACAAGAGATGAAATATTGGCAAATGCCCCTCAAACAAAGGATGGCTATATTCTTGTTAAGAAAGTATTGTAATGATTGATTTATCAAATCTAGGTATACACGAAGCGCACGATTTACTACAAAATGGAGAGGTTACTTGTAGGGAGTTAGTCACATTCTACTTAGATAGAATTAAGAAGCTTGATGGCGAAATTAAGTCTATACTAACTTTATGTGAAGAAAGTTCACTCGAAATTGCAGATAAAGTTGATGCAAAGATTGCTTCTGGCCAAGAGATAGGCTTATTAGAAGGAATGCCCTATACAGCCAAAGACATGTTTCTAACGAAAGGCACTAGAACTACTGCAGCCAGTAAGATACTCGGTAATTTTATACCACCATACACAGCAACTGCTATTTCTCATCTGAATAAATCTGGTGCAATACTTTTGGCTAAAGTTAATCAGGATGAATTTGCCCATGGTGGCAGTACTGAGAATTCAGCTTTTCAGAAAACTACAAACCCCTTAAACAAAGATTTCGTGCCCGGTGGCAGCTCGGGCGGCTCAGCGGCGGCAGTTGCAGCAGATTTTGGAATATTTAGTCTCGGCACTGATACTGGCGGATCCATCCGCCAGCCAGCTGCCTATTGTGGCGTGACTGGGCTGAAGCCAAGCTATGGACTTGTGAGTCGTTATGGTGTGATAGCTATGGCAAGTAGTTTTGATTGTGTCGGGCCTATCGCTAGATCTGCCAGAGATACGGAGATAGTATTGCACGCAATTGCTGGTGTAGATGCAAATGATTCAACTACAGTGAGCTATCAACAACTCACAGGCAAAAGATCTTTAGAACTGAAAAATATCAGAATTGGGCTAGATTCTAATTTTGTAAATCACACCAGTATACTCGAAGCTAAAAAAACATTCGAGACCAGCGGCCACAAAATAAGCAGCATTGAATTACCGGACGGCGATTTATCACTAGCAGCATATTATGTGCTTGTGCCTTCTGAGATTAGTTCTAACCTCGAACGTTATGATGGTATTCGATATGGCCAAGTTTCTGATAAGGCTAAGGATTTGATGGACACTTATTCTATGACCCGAGATGAATTTATGGGAATGGAAGTTAAAAGAAGAATACTTACCGGCACTTATGCACTTTCTGCAGGATATTATAATGCCTATTATAAGAAGGCCATGCAGGTACGAACTGTAGTTATAGATAAATTTAATGAAATATTTAAAAATTGTGATGTGGTAATTACACCGACAACAGTAGGGCCGGCTTTCAGAGCTGGCGATAAAGCTGATCCGATAGAAATGTACAAAACCGATATTTTGACAGTTTCTGTAAATCTAGCTGGCCTGCCAGCAGTCAGCATACCAGCAGGTGTTGATGCTGGTACTGGTTTGCCCTTGAGCCTTCAAATAATAGGTAAGTTAGGTGATGACAACAAAGTAATTGCTTTAGCCAAAGAGTTCCAGTCTTTAACAAATTGGCACAAACTAGATTCCAAAGAGGTAAAGTCATGAATTACTCATCGCTCCTAGTTGCAGTAATTGTTTTGTCAGCATTAATTTATTTTTTAATGAAACAGACTAGAAATAAGGGTACACGAAAGAATGCTTTTACTGGCCATGGATCAAGTAACAATATTCATAGTGTTAATTTAGAGTTGGTAAGAAATAAATGGTCTGAAATAAAAGCTACGCGTTCAAATGGGGCTTCAGGTATGCGAAATGCTCTGATAGAAGCTGATAAACTACTAGATTACGTAATGATACAAAAAGGCTTTAATGGCAACACTATGGGGGATAGGCTTAAGAATAGTGGCGATGCATTTGGCTCAAGTTTAAATGAAGTGTGGGCTGCTCACAAGCTTCGTAATCAAATAGCACACGAGGTAGAACATGACCTAGTTGCTCCGCAGGTTAAAAAAGCGATTGATGACCTCGGGGTTGCGATAAGAAGACTTGGAGTTAATATATAATTATGCAAAAAAAATACGTCCCAACAATAGGAATAGAAATTCATACCCAGCTCGCCACTAGGAGCAAAATGTTTTGTAGTTGCGATAACGATAGTACAAAATCCGAGCCGAATACCAATGTTTGCCCAGTCTGCTTGGCTTTTCCCGGTAGCCTACCAGTAGTAAATAAAGGATCTATCGAATTAGCCATAAGACTCGCCCACGGTTTAAATGCTGAAATTTCCAAGGATACTAGTTTTGACAGGAAAAACTATTTCTATCCAGACTCCCCAAAGGGCTACCAAATAACCCAAATGGATAAGCCTATTATTGGATCTGGATTTGTTGAAATATTGATTGATGGTGAGTTCAGAAAAATAGGTATTCATCATGCCCACCTAGAAGAGGATGCAGGTAAATCGACACATCCTATCGGAAGTGATTATAGCCTTGTTGATTTTAACAGGGCAGGAACACCACTTATTGAGATAGTAAGCGAACCTGATATGCATAGTCCTGAAGAAGCAAAAAGGTATCTTCAGGAAGTTTATGCCATCGCTACTGTGCTGGGTGTAACACATGGAGATATGGAGCACGGAAACTTTAAATTCGATCTGAACATTTCCGTAAGTGAAGATACTAACGTCCTAGGTATTCGTACAGAATTAAAGAATCTAAATTCTTTTAGGAATGCAGAAAGAGCTCTTAAGTATGAAATAAATAGACAGATTGAGATATTGGAAGGTGGCGGAAAAATTCAGCAGGAGACTAGGGGCTGGAATGATAGCAAAGGCATTACATTTAGTCAGCGTGGTAAGGAACAGGCCCATGACTATAGATATTTCCCTGAGCCCGATTTACCACCATTCGAATTGAGTGATATATTCATCGAATCCTCTCGCTCGCCAGTCAAAGATATAGTATTACCAATAGTTATACGCAAGAATCTTAAAGATCTTGGTCTTAAATATGACGAGCAAGACATTCTCATAGGCCAATCACAGACAAGTGATATATTCTTCGAAGCAAGTAATATATTGAATAATAAGTCTCTAGAGAAAAAAGCCGTCAATTGGCTGGTTGGCGATTACCAGGCCTTTTTGACCAGTAGTGAAACTAAAAATTCAAAACTCACCGGCAAGAACCTAGCCAGTCTAATAGAACTTGTAGAATCAGGTAAGATATCATCTAAGACTGCTAAACAGATTTTTAATAAAGTAATAGACGGACACTCACCCAGCGATATAGTAAATCAGGAAGGGTTGCTACAGGTATCGGATGATGCAGAGTTAGAAAAAATAATTTCTGAAATAATAGAGAATAATCCCAAAGTGCTAGAAGATTATAAGTCTGGGAATGTTAAGGCAGCTGGTTTTGTTGTTGGGCAAGTGATGCAGGCTACTAAGGGTCAAGCTAACCCTGGTAAAGCCAATGAGCTTGTGGTTAAATTATTAGATAAACTATAGCTATGGGAAATTTTGTTTTAATAAACACTCAGAAAGTTACCACTCAGTTTTTAAATATACTTAATAACTATGGCCCAAGATTCCTTAGGGCAATACTGTTTCTAATATTGGGTATATTATTCATGAGGCTATTCTCTATCTTACTCGATAAGATTATTGACTTAGTAAAGCTATCCTTTGGACTAAAAGAGATAATGACTATAATAATAAAAGGTATTTTTTGGGTATTACTTGGCGTTGGCGTTTTGCAAATATTGGGACTTTCGAACGTAGCTATTACAGCCGGAGCTTTAGCTGCAGCGGTTTCATTTGGCTTATCACAGGGCCTAACACCGACAGTAAGAGATCTACTTGCTGGCCTTCAGTTGAGTAGCGACCATGACTTTCGTATTGGCGATGAAGTGGAAGTTGGTCAGAAAGATCTTAGGGTTAGGGGCTATATTATAGAAATAGATACTAAAAAGATTCGTATAATTGATAAGTATAAAAAACTACATGTGCTTCCTAATTCACTAGTAGACGAAAACGAATGGACCCTTTTAGAGAGAGATGATGTTGAACTTGAACATCTGGGTAGAAGTGATATCATAAAAGTAATACATCATAAAATAAAGAAAAGGAGCTAAATACAATGACAGGATTAGAAATTGCCCTTATTTCAGTTTTATCTCTTGCAACATTAATTTTAACTATATACACAATAATATTCCTAGTGATATTAGTTAAGGCACTTCAACAGGTAAGGATGGCTGCAGAAAAAGTGCAAGAGAGCGCTGATTCGGCGACTGAACTCGTGGATGAAGTTCGTAGAACAGTAGTAAACCCAGGCGTAATTGCTATGATGATTGAGAAATATCTTTCTGGCAGAAATAAAAGAAAGAAGGGCAAAGATGAGTAAAAAAGGATTTCTAAAAGGTGCGATATTAGGAGGAGTAATTGGTTCCATAACGGCACTACTTTATGCTCCAAAAAAAGGCGAGGATCTAAGGAAAGATCTAATGAATAAGCTAGACGGAGCAAGTGCCGATTTAGGTAAGAAACTTGAGGAAACAAAAAAATCAGCTAGTGCAGAAACCCAGCAAATAATAAAACGAGCTGAAGGGCTAAAAAAACAATTAGACAATAAGAGTGTTGAATTATCGAAAAGCAGCACGCGTGTAGGCCGGGTAGCTGCAGAAGAAGCAAAAGATCTATATTCGAAAGCAAATGTACTAACTGATGAACTAAAAAAATCTACAAAAAAAGTACTTAATCAGGGTAAGAAAGAAGTAAAGAACTTAAGAACAAAGTAGAAATAAACATGCCATCTTCAGTAAAAAAAAATACAGAAGGAGAGAGTAAATTAATAGATATAACTGCTCTAGATTCTATAAACGAGTTACTAGGCAGCCCGAGAGCGCTTTATTGGTTAAATTTTAAAACCGGTTTTATTAGGGGTTTATCAGGTCTCATTGGCGCTGCAGTAGCAATAATTATTATTGGATTATTAGTAACAGTGTTTGGGGGTCTACCAATAATAGGTCACTTCTTTCAGAGTCTAGCAGCCGCGGCAAAAGTTAACTAACACCTTATTTTAACAACGTATTCATATTGCCTAACATTAGTGGACTTTTGTAGTAACCCCTATGATAAAATGTTTATAAGTAGGTGAGTTTATGAAAGATGATCACAGCAGTAAAAATGAAGTTATTGATAAAGCCCGAGCGACTAAGGGTTTTATTGATTTTGTTCACTTACATAATCATACTCACTACAGCTTGCTTGATGGCTTACAGAAAGTCCCTAATCTACTAGGTAGGGTAGAGGAGTTGGGTCAGCAGGCCTGTGCAATAACTGATCACGGAAGTCTTAGTGGTGCAATAGAGTTTTACAAGGGCGCAAAGGCAAGGGGTATTAAGCCTATAATAGGTATAGAGACTTATATTGCCCCTAGGACACATTTAGATAAAAACAGCGCAGAAGATAGAACTCCTTTTCACTTAATTTTAATAGCCAGTAATTTAACTGGCTACAAAAACCTTATGAAATTGAGTACAGTAGCTAACCTTGAGGGGTTTTATTACAAGCCTAGAATTGATCATGAACTTATAGAAAAATATAATGAAGGACTTATATGCCTTTCTGGCTGTGTCGGAGGTGAAGTAGGCGCTAATTTATTGAATAATAATTATACGCAAGCTAAGAAGATTGCAGAGTGGTATAAGTCAATATTCGGGAAGGAAAGATATTATCTTGAAATGCAGCCTCATATAGAGTGGGAGCCGCAGCGGAAAGTTAATGAAGGACTGAAAAAGTTAAGTAGAGAGCTAGATTTAGATCTCGTTGTAACGGGAGACTCTCATTATTCGAGGGAAGAAGATCACTACCCGCATGACATACTGCTTTGTGTGCAGACTGGCAGTACCGTAGAGGACCCTAATAGGATGAAACTTGATCAAGATTTAAGTTTGCATAGCGGATCTGAATTACTCGATAAATTTAGTGATAATCCAGAGGCAATCGCTAACACTGTTAAGATTGCCTCTATGTGTAATTTAGACATAGAGTTGGGTAAAATATTAATTCCCAGGTTTCCGGATTTACCTAAAGGCGAAACAGAAAAAAGCTATCTTAGAAAGTTGGTTTTTTCTGGTGCTGCTAATAAGTATACAGACATACCCAAGGAAGACCTATCTGAAATAGCAGAGCATAAAGTAATACCAAAGCTAAATAAGGTCACATTAGACAGGATAGAGTTTGAGCTAAAGGTTATAGCCGACATGGGATATGAAGGTTATATGCTTATAGTGGCCGACCTAATAAATTGGAGTAAAAACCAGGGAATTGTTTGTGGCCCTGGTCGTGGTAGTGCTGCTGGAAGTATTATTTCTTACGTAACAAATATCACTGAGCTAGACCCACTAAAGTATGATCTTCTTTTTGAGCGTTTTCTTAATCCAGAAAGAATAAGCATGCCAGATATAGATATGGATTATGCCGATGACAGACGAGAAGAAGTTATAGCCTATGCTACAGATAAATATGGTCAAGATAGGGTATCTCAGATAATTACATTTGGCACGATGGCTGCCCGGAATGCCGTCCGTGATACCGGTAGAGTATTAGGAATGCCATACGGTGAAGTTGATGCTATTGCTAAGCTTATCCCTGCCCCAGTTCAAGGTAGGCACATACCTTTAGCAAAATCTATCGTAGATAATCCTGAGCTAAGTAGAGAATATGAATCCAATACTAGAGCTAGAGAGGTTATGGATATTGCCGTGAAGCTTGAGGGAACGATTAGGAATGCGGGTACGCACGCCGCAGGTGTTGTTATAGCACCCGAAAATCTTGTCGAGTATGTCCCCCTCACTCGAGCTAGTAAAGGTGGCGTGTCAACTCAATATTCAATGGGTCCGGTAGAAGAATTGGGGCTTCTCAAGTTCGATTTTCTTGGCCTATCAAACCTAACTGTTATAAATAACACCTTGAGGATTATAAAGAAAGTTTATGGTGTTGATATTAAGGTTAATGAGATTCCGATAGATGACAAAAAAACCTATGAACTTTTAAGCCGGGGAGATACCACAGGGGTTTTTCAACTTGAGTCTGCAGGGATGAAGCGTTATATTAGAGATCTTTTGCCCGATAGATTTGAAGATATTGTTGCTATGGTAGCTCTCTATAGGCCAGGTCCAATGCAGTGGATAGAAGACTTTATTAACCGTAAACATAACCCCCGACTAATTACGTATGGCCATCCAAAAATGAAACAGCCACTTGAGAATACTTACGGTATTATAGTTTACCAAGAACAGGTTATGCAGATAGCAAAAGACTTGTGTGGTTTTACAGGTGGGCAAGCGGATACCCTAAGGAAGGGTATTGGTAAGAAGGACCCTACAGTTATAGCTAAAATGAAGAAAGACTTTGTTGAGGGAGCTAAAAAAAATTCAGGAGTTGAAGATAAATTCATAAACGATCTTTGGATGAGTATTGAGGACTTCGCAGCTTATTGTTTCAACAAAAGTCATGCTGCTTGTTACGCACTTATAGCGGTCCAGACAGCGTACTTAAAAGCAAACTATCCGTCTGCATTTATGGCTGCCGTAATGACTAGCGATCATGAAAACTTAGACAGGATATCAATAGAGGTAGCAGAATGCAGGAAGATGGGGATTGAATTATTACCACCAGACGTAAATGAAAGCTACGCTGAATTTGCAGTCGTCCCTGATACCGGAAATATACGCTTCGGACTAGGGGCGGTTAAGAATGTTGGTGTTGGGCCTATTGAAAGAATTTTGGAAGCTAGAAGTCAAGGCGGTAAATTCAAGAGCCTTGAAGATTTTTGCACCAGAGTTGAGGCAAGTGTGATAAATAAAAAAGTTATGGAATCACTAGTTAAGTGTGGTGCTTTTGATGAGCTTGGTAATCGAGATACGCTACTTAATAATATTGAGAAGATTACCAGCTATGCCAGCAGAGTCCAGAAAAATGCGCTATCTGGTCAAATCGATATATTTGGAACTAGCGATATGCAAGGCCAGTCACCACCCTTAGCACTTGAGCCTCCAAAGGGAAAGACTGATACGAGGCAGCACCTTCTGTGGGAGAAGGAATTACTTGGTCTCTACATCAGTAGTCACCCCCTAGACGACTATAAGAATTATCTTCTTACCAAGACGCAAAACTTGAAGAGATTTTCTAAAAATAATGATGGTGAGTCAGTAGATGTTGGCGGGATCGTGACATCTTTACGCCAAATATACACGAGAAATAATGACCCAATGGCATTTGTTCAGCTAGAGACACTTAATGGAGATTTGGAAATAATTGTTTTTCCTAGGGTTTTTGAGAAGAATAAAGAAGTCTGGGCGCTCGACAATGTTTTGGAGGTATCGGGAAAAATTAATGCCAAAGACCGGGACGGCAGACTAGTTGATGAGTTAAAAGTAATGGCCAATAGTGCTAAATTATTAAATTATGAAACTGCTAAGCATTTTCCACCACCAGAGCAAACAGTTAAAGGTGAGCCAAGATTCCATGAAGCGGAGGAAGATGATAGCCACGTTTTACCCATAAAACAAATTTCAGTTAGTTTACAATCTACATCAGATAGCCTGAAGTTACTAGAAATTAAGAAGATCATTGGGGCGCATAAAGGAGATATAGACTTATTTCTAAATTTTACCGCGACTTCTCAAAAGTTAAGGTTGCCCGATGGTGTAGATGGCAGTAGGGAATTGATAGAGAATATAACAAATCTTGTGGGAGAGGACAATATAAAGGTTCATAGAACAAAAAGTAAAAAAATAGCTGCCCCTTAGCGGCATAATAACTCTTGATACGAAACGTTTGCTGTGCTACAATGGCAAGGTTATGAACGCTATAAAAGAACTAGAAGCAGTACAGATGAAGACAAAGATCGCCAATGTTAAGGTTGGCGACACAGTTCGTGTACACCAGAGAATCACAGAAGGTAAGAAAAGTCGCGTCCAGATTTTTGAAGGTTTAGTAATTAGATACCGAAAGACTGGAAGCTTACAGGCCTTTATTACAGTGAGAAAAATCGCTAGTGGCGTTGGTGTTGAGAAAAGCTGGCTAGTGCACAGTCCAAGTATTGAGAAAATAGAAGTTGTAAAAAGAAGTAAGGTTCGTAGAGCCTACCTAAGCTATATGCGAGATAGGAGTGGTAAATCAGCAAGATTAGCTGAGATGGGCTTCGATAAGTCTACGGTTAATGAAGCTGATAACAGGACCTCTATTCAGGCAGCTGCAGAAGCTGAAGAAGCTAAAATTGCCAAAGAAGAAAAGAAGCTAGACGGAGATTCTTCTGCTAAAGATGATGCAATGAATCAACCGGACACTACCACTCTAGACGGTGAAATAAAAAAAGAACAAAGTGAGGCTTCCGAGCAAGACCCACAGACATCTAGTGATAATGTGCCTGAAGAT
>CAILAD010000023.1 GCA_903832035.1 uncultured bacterium | reverse complement strand
TATTCTTTATTATTTTTCTTAATATCTTTTAGTTCTCTCTCGAAACTAGCTAGGTCGGTAAAACTGCGATATACACTAGCAAACCTAACGTACGCTACTGGGTCTGCAGCCATCAGTTCGTCCATCACCGCTTCACCTAGAAGTGAACTAGGTATCTCTGGTAGGCCCTCGGCCTGTATATGCTGCTCAATTCTAGATATTAATAGCTCTATTGCCTCAGCAGTAGTAGGTCTTTTTTCGAAAGCTCGGTAAATACCCCGGGCGAGTTTAGTTCTATCATAACTCTCCCTATTTCCACCCTTTTTTACTATCATCAGATGTGTTATCTCGACTCTTTCGTAGGTTGTAAACCTTGATTGGCAGTCTTCGCATAGACGGCGACGACGAATTGCAAGTCCGTCATCAACTTCTCGTGACTCTAGTACTCTATTATTTTCTGAGCCACACTTAGGACAACGCATTTTAGCGACTAAAGTTTACGTTTTATAAATGATGGAATCGAGTCATCATCAGAAGATGAGTCGTCTGAATCATGATGCTCAGTTATTGTTTGACCTTTTCGTAGAAATGCCGGTTTATCAAACTCATCGTCATCATAGTCAAAACCAGTAGATATAGTTTCCACAATAGGTTCAGATTTATCGAGTGGAATTTTGTGTGATTCTTCTTCTAAAACATCATTGTCGATATCAAAACCAACAATCTCCTCTACCACAGTATTAGCAGGCTCTGCTTTGACCATGGGTTCGTGACTATCATCAAGTAGTGGCTTAGAGCTATCATCTTTTAAAAACTGATTCAGTGACTCTGGTTTATCTTCATTTAAATCATAGCTATCGGTATTACTTTCTACTTCTTCAATTGTTGTTGCAGGAGAGAAATAACCAAAGTTGGAAGTTGGTCTAGCTTGGTCGAATCCAGTGGCAACTAGAGTGACCCTTATTTCGCCAGCCATATTCTCGTCGATTACTGTACCGAAAATAATATTTGCTTCAGGATCTACTGAATCGTGAACAAGCTTAGCAGCTTCTTCGACTTCGTGCATTCCCATGTCTCTACCACCAGTAAAGTTAATAAGGACGCCCTTGGCGCCAGTAATCGATACTTCAAGCAGTGGTGAGTCGATTGCCTGTTTGACAGCGTCTACGGCTCTGGTGTCACCCGTACCTTGACCAATACCCATTAGGGCTGATCCGGCGTCATGCATGATGGACTTCACATCAGCAAAGTCGAGGTTTACTATACCATTTATGGTTATAAGATCCGCTATACCCTGCACACCCTGTTTTAGAATATCATCTACAGCTGCAAAAGCATCGAGTAGTGATGTCTTACGATCAATAATTTGGAGAATTCGGTCATTCGGAATCATAATCAGGGTATCGACCTTATCTTTTATTTCATCAATACCTTGATCTGAAATCTTTTTACGGCGATCACCTTCAAAAGTGAAGGGCTTAGTAATAATAGCTACGGTCAGGGCACCAATTTCTTTAGCTATACGAGCTACTACTGGAGTAGCACCGGAGCCAGTACCGCCACCTTCACCAGCGGTAATAAAGACCATTTCGGAATTTTTTAAGGCCTCATAAATTTCAGCTTCAGACTCTTCTGCGGCCATTCTTCCGACGTCTGGGTTGGCACCAGCACCTAGTCCCTTAGTAGCTTCTTTACCAATATGGACTTTTTTGTTTGCTTGAGAGTAGTGCAGGGCTTGAGCATCAGTATTAATAGCAACGAAGTCTATACCTCGTAGTTTAGATTGGACCATCCTGTTTAGGGCATTGCCGCCACCGCCACCAACACCGACGACCTTGATACGCGCGAATGTTTCTATATCCGGTAGAATTTCTGCCATAACTATACTATCTCCTCTACTATTTTGATAATCCAGAATTATTTCTTGGGGTGGGCGCTAGAGATGGCCCACCAGATAGGATTTAATCCTTGCCACACACTCTTGTACAAACAAGAGATACATATAGTATAACCATAACGGTAGAACAATACAACATATTTATTCGACTTTTTTTAATTATTTATAGATATAAAATATGTGTTCAATATTTTTATATTTGTATTCAATAAAAAATGACACCATGCGGTGTCGTTTGTAATAAAGTTATCCACAGGTGTTAGGGCATTAGGCCTTTGACTATACTTTTGAGGCGCTGCAGAGTACTTTTTAAGATATCAGTTAATTGATTATGTCTTTTTTGGGCCGGAACCTCCATGTCTTCAAGCATTAGACCAACCGCAACAGAGTAAGTAGGGTCTGAAATTTTATCTGAAATTCCAGTGTATCCAGTTACTCTACCAAGATGAACTGGGGCGCCAATTATATGTTTAGCGAAATTAGTAATCTCTGGCATGTTTGCCCCTCCGCCAGTCAATATGATTCCTGCCCCTAGTCCACCTGATGTACTAATAGCTTTTTTGAGTTCTTTTTCGGTAAGTTGAAAAATTTCTTCAAGCCGACTAGATACAATAGTGTCGATATCGTGTTGATATACATTACCTGCAGCACCAAACTCTTCAAGGTTAATGTGTTTATTGGTCTTACCTCGTGGTTTGGCGGCTATTGCGTGTTGAATTTTAAGATTCTCTGCTACCTCGGGGGTAATCCTCAGTCCATAGACTAAGTCCTTAGTGATACTACTAGACCCTAAGGGTAATACGCTCAAGTAATTAAGTGATCCTTGTTCAAAAACAGCAAGACTGGTACTCTCGGAGCCAAAATTAATCACTGCTACTCCTAGCTCTCTTTGTTGTTTAGTAAGTAGGGCCTTTGCGGCAGCTACCGCTGTGGCAGTCTGCTGGTTTATGGCGATTCCTGAACGGAAGACGGCATTCTGAAGATTCTTCATTGCTGGCGTTGATCCGGTTAAGATAAAGGCATCAATTTCAAGCTTAATTCCATGCATTCCAACTGGGTCAGATACATTTTTTTGGTCATCGACATGATAGGCCTTAGGAATAACATTAATTATCTGGCGATTAGCTTCAAGGTTAATATTACTTGCCACTAATTCAGCCCGAGAAAGGTCATCGGCAACGATTTCTCTATCTGCCCTAGACACAGCCACTACACCACTCTTATTAATTCCTTGCAAATGAGACCCGTCAACATTAATAGTCGCGCCATCGATTGCAATACCACTCATACGTTCCGCTTCTTCGAGTGCAGCTGTTATAGCACTGACGGTTTCTTCAACATCGGTTACGACTCCGCGCTTTAGACCACTAACTGGGGCCGTGCCTACACCAATAATACTTGGAGTAGCAAGATCTTGTTGATGCAAACCAACGATACAGACAACCTTGCTGCTGCCAATATCTAATCCAACGAATGTTGCTTCATGTTTTTGTGATGCCATATAGAATTGAATTATACAGCTTATTTAGTAGGGTTTCAACGTAGCTTAGTCAATATCTCGGAGCCATCCTTGGTAATAAGGAGGGTGTGTTCAAACTGTGCCGATAGGCTATGATCACGTGTGACATAGGTCCAGTCATCATCGGCCAGATCGGCATCATGAGTACCAAGACTAGCTATGGGCTCAAGGGCAATTGTCATACCAGCCCTAAGAGTTTCACCCGTACCAGCAGTTCCGAAGTTTGCGATATAAGGTTCTTCATGGACCTTATGACCGACACCGTGCCCACCTAGCGTTTCTATAACCTTAAGGCCACCTTTTATCAAGGTATTTTCTATAGCAGCACCAATATCGCCAACCTTCACCCCGTCTTTGAGTACAGCTATTCCTGACTCCAGAGCTCGCTCAGTATACTCGAGTAATTTTTCAGCATCTTTAGATATCTTGCCGACAGGTACGGTTACTGCTGAATCAGTGATCATGCCGTCGTAAAGGACTCCAAAATCCAAGCCGACTAGATCCCCGTCTTTAACTATCCTGCCAGAAGGTATGCCGTGCACTATTTCATCATTTATAGAAATACAAATACTAGCCGGAAAGCCGTCGTAGCCCTTAAAGGCTGGTTTGGCACCGCGCTTTTCTAACTCCTGTTCTGCTAACTTATCTATCTCACCGGTTGTAATACCCGCAACAGTAGCTACTCTTAAGATATCTAGTATTTCGGCTAGAATCTGGCCACTCTTTCGGATGGCTACTATTTCACTAGCTGTCTTAATTTGTGTCTTCATGAACTCCTAATGCCTTTACTATTCTTTTGTGTATTTCTTCTACGCCGCCAAGACCATCAACTTCAATTAACATATTTTTAGATTTATAGCGGTCAATAACTGGTCGGGTTTCGGTATTGAATACATCTAACCTTTTTTTCAAAATCTCCCGACTATCATCTTTTCGACCTCTCAAACTCACGCGTTTTTGAACTTCTTCATCTGGGATAGACAAAAATACAATTTTCGAAAAATTAATGTTTAGATTTTTACATGCTTTTTCTAAAAAATCAGACTGATCAATACTTCTTGGATAACCATCAATTACTATGTCCTTGTCTGGCTTGGTATTTTGTAGTAACTCGTAGACAATATTATTAACCATTTCAGGGTCAGCTAGAGCACCACTCTCTTGACCTTCAGCCAAAACCTTATTTGTTGCACTACGCCTTCGCACCTCACCGCCCACCATAACTATACTCATGTGTTCACGCTCCTCTAATAGTAGGCACTGGGTGTCCTTGCCAGCTCCGGGCTTTCCCATGAGTGTTATTAAATTTCTCACCAGTTAACGCTCCGAATAATGTCATAAATTCTAGGCACGAATATAACACTAGCTACGGTAAATGCCGTAATTGCAGTAACTAAGACTGCTGCAGCCATCATGTCTTTTATCATTTTAACCATCTGGTTATTCTCTTGGCTAATTAAGTCTAATGTTTTCTCGATAGCAGTATTTACTATCTCAGCAAAAAATACCAATGTTATAGAAACAGCCACAAACAACCACTCTTGAAGGCTAATATTAAATATTATACTTGCAAGCAGGGCTAGTACCGCAAGCACGAGGTGGATTCTAGCATTACGCTCGGACATAATCACGTAACGTAGGCCCTTAAGGGCATAGGAAAAACTTTTAAAAATTACCATGGCATCTTTCTATTTTTTAGATTTAGTGATTTCATAATATCATTTTGTATCAATTCAAAGCTAGTCTTAGAGTCTTTATCCTGGTGATCTAGCCCGTATATATGTAGTATTCCATGCACAACTAAGAGCGCGACTTCGGACTGTAAATCAGTTCCATATTCTTTTGCCTGGGCCCGTGCAATATTTGAACAAATAACAATCTCGCCAGAAAATTCATTTTCGATAACACCTTCTTCCCGGTAAGGGAAGCTTAAAACATCGGTTGGATAATCATTGCCAGCATACTGGCTATTGAGTCTTTGCGACTCAGCCCTGCTCACAAAAGCTAGCGATATATCACCCTCTGGGACCCAATTAACCTTTTTAATAGTTTCGATG
>CAILAD010000022.1 GCA_903832035.1 uncultured bacterium | reverse complement strand
GTGCTATCAAATAGAACCGCAATTGAACAACTTGAGGCAAAAAACCATCAATCTGTGCTTCTATGGATCATTGATCAATTAACAAATAATAAATTTGAATTAGATATTGAGATAATAAAATCTATTCATTTGAGACTTATGAATGGCATAGTTAGCGATGCAGGTGTATATAGAAACCATACCGTAAGAATTCAAGGGTCAAGAACAACAGTTGCTAATTATTTGAAGATACCAGACTTAATGGATGATCTAGTACTAGATGTTAAAAATAAAAAGCTAGACACTATAGTTAATATGACAAACTTTCATTCAAAATTCGAAAAAATTCACCCCTTTAGTGATGGCAATGGCAGAACGGGAAGACTTATATTACTTATTATGGCTCTTCAATCAAACTTAGTTCCTCCTATAATTTTAAAAGAAAAGAAGTATGCGTACTATAAATATTTAGAGGCAGCACAGATGGATGATAACATTATTCCATTACAGTATTTTATAGCTTCTTCGATTATATCTGCTCAAGAATTACTTGGTTTATAGATAGTGCTTAGTGTTTGACTAGGTACCATCTCTTCAGTCAATGTACTTATGATTAAAAGACCCGATGGGTCTTTTATGATATTATAGCTGCATGAATTATAGAATAATCGTTCTAGCACCCTCTTGTGGTGGCAAATCATCACTGATGCGATATTTGCGAGAACACACAGACTTACACATAGCTGAAACAGACGAAGAAGTCATGAAGGCCAATAATAATGTATGGCCAAATAATGATCTTAAAAATAAAGTATTGGTGCCGCAAACTACAAATGAAATAATTTCTAGAGAAAGTGTTATCTACTTTGCTAGTTATATTCCTGACGACTTACTAATAAAAGCAAAGCAAAAAGGATTCAAAATAGTAATCTTAGAAGTGCCATTAAATATTCTGAGCGAAAGAAACGAAAAAAGAATGGCTGATGAAAAATATGATGATGTTTCGCCTTGGTTTAATGGCCAACTAGACAACTTCAAGGAGCTCAAATCAAAAGGAATTGCAAACTACTCTATAAACGGAAACCAAGGTATTGAAAAAGTTGCAGACGATTTAAGAGATTATATAAAGTAACATTGCTTATATAATACTTTCTAACTTCAAACACCAAGGCCAGCCAGATGATACAGCAGAACTTCAGACCTAAGTCCCTAATTCTGCTTTTGCGTCAACAAAGGTAGAAATATTAAAAAAAGAACCGTTAACTCGGCTCTTTTTGTTTAGATATTTATTCTACGATTTATCTGCTTATTTTTTACGAATAGTAGCAGGTTGAGCCCCCTTATGAAGCCGTCTTACTTGTTAATTGTGCCTTTAATTTATCGCAGCTTCACTCGCCGGGTTATTTATTTCCTTTGGAGTTTGTTTATGTTGCTGAACGGTAATACTTCCAGTAATTTACATTTTATAATTATGTTACATTTTTGCATTTAGAAACACTTTGCAGTACTAAAAGACTAATATTATTAAGATCTAATAAGTGAATTTAATGCTATTGATCCAATCGGTATCAGTGTGTAGTTCACCCTTGCTGTCTGTAGCCACTATTACAACTGGAGCCGGAAGCCTATTTCCCGTTTTGGTATCGAAGCTTATAGAGCCAGTCCACCCCTTGAAGTCCTTTAAGCCATTAAGAGCGGTTGATAAACTATTCAATTTGAGGTTTCCGGCCACGGAAGAGGCCTTTGCCAAAGCATTTACAGAGTCATATGCATATGGTGACCACGTACCAGGCGCTACCCCAAAAGTTTTTGAATATCTAGACATATATTCTGAGGATCCTGGAAAATCTGAAGGTGCTGGAACCCCCACCACAGGACAGTTCTGGGCAGCTTGAATACCGGCAGCTGTAACATATGCATCATCATACGCACCAAAGTCTGCTAGACACATAGAATTTGTTCCTGATTGCTTTATTTCTTTAGCTATTAGACCAGCTTCTGGATAATAGGTAACTATATATATGAGACTTGGATTGCTAGATTTAGATTGGGTTACATTTGAAGAATAGTTATCTGCTCCTGGGGTTATGCCCTGGTAGTCATTAATAGTTATCCCGGCGTTACTGAAGTCAGTCTTCATAGTCTGGGCAGCATTTACAGTATATGTTGTTGTTGAGTCGTATATTATTGAGACAGATTTAGCTTTAACCCATTTAGAAACTGCATTTGTAGCAACTGGAGCAATTTGTGATGTCATAGGCTGTAAAGTGTATCCTAGGCCACTAGTTGAGTCTGATGAAGTAAATCTCATAGGTAAAATTCCTGCCGCAATATAAAGTGGTAGAGTCTTAGCACCAACCCCAGAATTGTATGGTCCAACTACTGCGTCTAGACCAGAAGCAATTGCTGTTTTTGCTGCCTTAACGCCAGTTTCAGGGTCTGCTGCGTCATCTATTGGTACAATTATCACTTTTCTACCAAGTATACCCTTTGAAGAGTTTAGATCGTTTGCAGCTAATATTGCACCATTAAGCATACCCTTGCCTACATTGCTCTGAGATCCGCTAAGGGGTGCCTCTAGCCCAATCCTAATCGGCTTTGAGGTATCTAAACCTCTCGAACGGTTATGCCATGTAAGTAAACCAATACCTATAAGCACCACAACTAACAGCAATGCTAACGCCACAATAAATTTATTACTTTTCATTTATATCACCCCTTTTTTTAAATTAACGTTATTGTATACTCCAATTTAAAATATAACAACATAAATAGTGACAGAACTAAGAAATACATAAACTACCACATTTGAAATTGGTATATAATTGATAGTATGAAAAAATATTATTTCAAAAAAATATTCTGGGGAGAAGATAAATCTACAGAGGTTAAGTTTTACGTATCAAAAGTAATAACTCCAAGCGTTCAGCCAATAACTTCTGTCATGGGCGCAGTTTTTGACAAAAATAATAATCTTCTCTTAACAAAGCCTGCCAGAGGATGGGGTTTGCCTGGGGGTCATCTTGAGCCGGGTGAAACGCCAGAAGTCTGTTTAATAAGAGAGTGCCTGGAGGAAGCCGAAGTTGAGATTAATAATTTACAATTAATAGGGTACTGGAAAATAAAAAAAATTAGAGACATCGATGCTAATAAAAAGTATCCCCCAATAGCTTACCAATTGCTCTATTTAGCCGATGTAATAAAAGTTCACGATTTCAAACAAGAGCATGAGGTTTCGGAAAGGTCATTTGTTAAACCTCATGATGTTGGCGAAGTGCACCATAACTACGAAAATTTCAAACCTATTCTTGAATATATTTTATCTACTAGTAGTGCATTGGAATTGTGAATTTGAGCGTAAGGACTGAGGAATAAAAAAACTTATTCTCCATTGGCTATATCCTCTAGATAGTGTAGAGAGTTATGCGCCATCGGCAGCTTTAGAGCTTCATTGACTGAGAACCATTTTGCTTGCAGTATTTCATGCAATTGAGGTTTAATCTCACCAGAGATGTAGTTTGCTTTAAAAATATGAATGTTATTTTCTGGATCTTGAGTATAAAACTTATCGATCATTTCTGTAATTTCGCAGACAATATTTGTTTCTTCTACGACTTCTCGGGCTAACCCTATTTCAAGAGCTTCACCGTCTTCAATTACTCCTCCTGGGAAGTTCCATTTATGATCTTCCCTGAAGGGCGGAGCTATTTGAACAAGAAGTAGTTTATTGCTTTTATTTTTTATGATTGCGAATGCACATCTAGCCATAGATATATTATATAATGCAAATAATGAATAAAGATATAACTTTCATTACTGGCAATCAAAGCAAGGCAGATTACCTAGCTCAGTAGTTAGGTTTTAAAGTCCAACATCAAAAAGTCAATTTGGACGAAATCCAATCACTTGATCTTATGGAAATAGTAAAACACAAGGTCGTCCAAGCTTACGATGTCGTAAAATCCCCAGTCATCGTAGAAGACGTAGCATTAGAATTCGAAGCTATGGGACGCCTTCCTGGTCCATTTATAAAATTTTTTGTAGAGGAAGTGCCCTTTGAGACAATTTGCCGTACCTTAGACGGTTTAAGTAGGAATGCCACGGCTAAGTGTGTCTTTGGATATTATAATGGAATTGATATGAAGTTTTTTCAGGGTCAGATGGGTGGAGTAATTGCAAAGCACCCCAAAGGAGAGGGTGGTTATGGCTGGGATAAAATATTCATCCCCGAGGGCTATTCCGTTACGAGGGCTGAGCTTAACGAGACTGATGACAAAATAACGTATTTAAAAATTAAGCCTTTCGCTAAACTAAAAACTTTTCTTAGATCAGTTTAATAATTTACGGTTCTTATTCATGTATATATCGCCGGGACGAATGGTCTAGAGACTTCGGGCACCAACGATGTCGATGTATCTGTAGCGAGCACGCAAGTCATCCCAATACCGAATAGCAAGACAGGTGGGGTGATTGGTAAGGCTGCCAACGACGACCGACGACAGTTTGCTTGGCCTTGAGTTGTTTAGCGAGCAAGGAACAGGGAATAGCCTGGAAGGGCTCTTTTTTGGTATTATAAGACCATGGATAAAGAGCCACATGAAGAAAGTGATAAGCAGTCGGCCGGTGCAGCCCTTAGGGAAGAACTCTTGGCGATAAAAGACAAGGTGAATACTGGCAATACTGATGCGAGCGAGACAGAAACCGAGAGCCCTGAAGCTCCCCGCGAAGAAGATGCTTGGCGGGAGTACAAAGGCTACGATAAAGCTTACGAGGAGGCCAATGCCGAGCGTGCCGCCACCGGCCAGATTGCAGTCGAGCATTATCCGCAAGCTACA
The DNA here is from genome assembly GCA_903832035.1 of uncultured bacterium. Classification (GTDB taxonomy): domain Bacteria; phylum Patescibacteriota; class Saccharimonadia; order CAILAD01; family BJGX01; genus CAILAD01. The sequence goes on along the minus strand of CAILAD010000022.1, from coordinate 27,759 downwards.
ATCATTGCCCAAGTAAGGCTAAACGAAGCGACTGGCGAGGTCCTTAGCGGACATGATTACAATCCCGAGGCTAAGTCGCATACCGACACCGAGGTTGAGTTTGATAAGTATATCGATGCCACCCCACCGGAAGAACGGTTTGTAGTTTATGAGGGTGGCGATGGTAGCTTTACAGACCGAACCCGCGCCATTTTGGACCGCGCTGACAGTGGCTTAACGATGTTTTTAGCAGATGGCGCTGGAATAGAGCGCACATCTGGAGACCCTACCCCAAAGGAAGAGCTTGAAGACTTAACGCGTCGCGGTGTTAGTATTGAGGAAGCGACACTGTTTACTACCCTGCGAGGTATTGGGTCAAGCTTGGTAAAGGAGCCTGGCCGAACGATAGACCCTGGTGGCGACATATATTCTCAGCTAGCTCGCTGCGGGCTTCCAGGTTTTCGTGAGTACAGCGAAGAAGAAAAAATCAAAATCAGTCAACAACCAGAATTACGTGACGCACTTTTGGCCCAAATGGCAGCTGATGGAACTAAATTTGCGATGGAGAAATTTAATCCGGTGTTGCGGGAGCTGGGTTTACCCCAATTTGAAGTTGGCGCGGATGGAGCGTTGACTCTACCCGGGGCCAGCGGTACTCAGCTAGTAGAGGCTACGGGGCCATCTGGTGGTAGCCGACTAAACGAAGTAGCAAAAATGAATATCGAGTTCCGAGACCGCCACTTGTTTGATATTATTACCGACGCGACCAAACAAGGCAAAAAGCCCTTTGTAGTTTATGGCGGTTCGCACGTTGTTGCCTTAAAACCAGCATTAGACAATTACTTTGGTCAGACAGTATGATTGCCTACGCTAACAATCCGGAAGGTCCATACGGTGAGCAAGAAAAGCTGGATGAGCGTAAAGATGAATTTGAAGCTCAAGTAATGCAAGAATTGCTCGATAAGTTTCCCGAAGAAGAGCAGGAAACAGTTACGAGCTTAGGGGGCAAGGATATTATTGCCTGTGGGTAAGAGTCAACCTAAATCGTCTGTTGTTGGGCTTGGCACAGAGAGTATCGTCTATCTCAATACTAGTAGCCAGTTCCCTACAGTTACCAAGAATCGTCGCACCAATGGCAAGACTCAATATCGGTTCGAAGGCTTCGTGTACCAGGCTCTCGCTAAGCTCGGTGCACATGTACCAATCCTAATATCAGTAAGTGATGATGAACTTGTGATGAGCGCTTTTAGCGGCGCGACAATTGATGACCAAATTGACTTGTACGAGGAGGTAGAGATATTTCGTGACATAGCGAAAGACCTCGCACTCGACCGTAGGATACTATTCAGTGGCTTTGGCCCGGCTAAGCTTACCAACGACCAGTTTCGTGGCATTTACGATAGTTGGGGAGTTTTTTTAGATGTGGCGCTCGATAAGCTACGCTCATCTAGCCTGCTTTCTGGTGATCAAAAGAAAAACTTGTCAACCTATTGGCAAAGCACTGCGCCAAAAATTAAGCTAGAAATAGGTATGCTTGTACATGGAGATTTTGCTTTGAGTGCAATTTTCGTCAAAGATAAGCATTACGAAGGCATTATTGATTACGGTGATGCCTTCATTGGTGACCCATTAATGGACATCGCCTATTTCCGTTTTAAAGAAATCACGAAAGGCTACGGCCAACAAATATATAGGTTATTGTTGGAGCAGTACCTTCAAATTACAGGAATAGACAGAGAATATGCCGAGGAGGTCATCTCGCTGTACATGATTTATTGGGCGGTTGAGCGTATTCATGCCGATAATATTGAACAAGATTTAATCAATAAATTTCTTGAAAAGACAGATGCTCTAATTAAGCATCTTAATAAAAATACCAAGTAAATCATCATAGGTTCTAACTATAGTGTCTGCCATCGACAGATCCTGTAGATTAAAGCCGTCAACATTCAAACCGATGCATATTAAACCAGCGCTCTTTGCAGCACGGGTGCCGTTAGTCGAATCCTCTATTCCCAGCGTGTTACCTATTGATGACTGTATTTGCTCGAGAGCTTTTATATATACTCTGGGCTAGGCTTTCCATTCGCCACGTAATTGTCGTAAGCGGACGTAATAAGCTTGAAATATTTAGATGACCTATATATTTAGAGTGATTTTTTATCCAAGCCGCCTTAGGTGAAGATGCTATAGCCAACTTTATCCCACGCGCATACAAAAATTTTATAAATTCTTATGCCCGGTATGGGCTTGGCTATTCTGGTATACAGCCCTATGGCCATACATTCATAGTCAATAAAGTATTGTTGCTTAGTTACTTTAAAATCATACTTCTCAACAAGCGTGCGATGCACTTCAGAGAGACCCATACCTGTAAACTGTTAGTAGTAACGTATTTAAAAATTAAGCCCTTCGCTAAACTAAAAACTTTTCTTAGATCAGTTTAATAATTTACGATTCTTATTCATGCATATATCGCATATCCTGCATATAAGCTTGTCGTAGCCTACGCCAGTGTTAATGCTAAACGCCCTTGTGAAATAGCCATGACCTAGACCTGGTGATAAATTTGCCTCTATAAAATAAGCTGTACCTGCATCACTCATGCGTATATCGACTCGAGCGTAATCTCTTGCACCTAGCTGTCTAAACACTGATTCTGCTAGTGCGATAACTACTTTTTTAATATGTGGCTCAGCTATTAGAAGGACAGATTCATTATCCTCATTTTTTATACGCGATCCTAGAATCCTGTCACCTCTATCATTTTCAGCTGCAATTAATTCCACGGGCATAGTATTGAGAGCCTGACCATTCTCATGCTCCATTATAGCCACTGTAAATTCTCGACCATTTAAGTACTGCTCTACAAGTGATTTACTATTGAATAGTTTATGTATAGACTTAACTTTTGATTCATACTCTTTGAAATTTCTCGCAACCGAGTCCGCATCTATTCCTAGGCCTTGTCCGCGGTGCGGTGGTTTTATAAATAGTGGAAACTTTAATGGTAGATTGTTGCCTGTGCGGTATTGATCAGGTTTAGCCATGAAGTATCCGGCCGTAGGTATGTTGGCTTTTTTCATGACTTCTTTTGCCAATTCCTTTTGCCTGCCAATTGATCTTGACGCATCCTTTGAGCCTGCAAAATTGATTTTTAATTTTTCTAGTAGTGCGACAGGCGTAATACTATCATCAAATTTATCTTTAGGTAGAGGTAAATTCTTCATCCCAACTATAACTAAATTTGGCTTTAGATCTTTTAGCTTGGAAATATCACTTTGGTTGTTGATCATGAGCACAGTTACATTTTCGTAACCTGTAGATAGAGCTTCAAGTAAAAGCTTTGTGTACTTGGGTCCCATTGATCTAAGCTCCGGGTGTTCGGAACGTATAATAGTTATTTTCTTTTTAGATTTCTTCATAGTTAAAGCCCCAGAACAATGTTCAGAAAATATTTAGATATTAATTTAGTTAGTAGTTGACTTAGCTTCTGTAGCTATTGCCGGAAGGTCTGTCTTCTTTTGGTCGAGCCATGTTAACCATGATGCTTCGTCCTTCAACTTCACTATTGTCTAGTGATTTGATTGCAGCTTCAGCTTGTTCAGCTGTTTCCATTTCGACAAATCCGAAACCTTTAGAACGGCCAGTATCTCGGTCCATGATTATCTGAGCACTAGTTACTGTACCGTGTGCACCAAATATAGTTTTTAATTCTTCTTCTGTTGTTGAGTAGGGTAATCTTCCTACGTATAATTTTGCTGACATATTTTGTCTGCCTTTCTTGTTTTGTGAGCTCATTATTCATGAGAACAGCATTAGTTTATTGAACATACGACAAGGGGTCTGTTTAATAACTAAAATGTTGAGCTTTTTGGGCTATTAATTTTTACGATAATTAATTAGAGTTTCTTGACTTGTCATTATTATACCACACATTGAATATTTAGACTAATTAACACTATAGCGATTGTTAGTATAGTCGTGTTTTATATTGCTATTAATTTATATTTAGGCCAAAACATCTATTCATATGTATTTACACTTGCAGCTTTGCCATCATTTAGTAATGAGTACCAATTCTGTTTTTGGTAAAAATTAATCATTGTGTTTTGCTGAGGTGTTATTATTGCAGGCCACCTGTCGTTAAGCATCCTGATAAGTCTAAAATCTGCTACAATATCTACATGTCACCAACTAAAAAAATCGATAAATTAATTGCCGAACTAACTGATTGGCGCGGACCGTTACTGAAAAAAATTCGTGATATATTCAATTCCTCTGATATTGGAATGATTGAGGAATGGAAATATATGGGAACACCTACCTTTTACTGTGATGGTATGATTGCTATTGCAGATGCTTATAAAACTAGCGTTAAGATAGGTTTTCTTTATGGTGCAAGTTTGCCTGATCCCGATAAAGTATTCAATGATGAGTTAAGAGGTAATCAACGTAGAGCAATAAAATTGTTTGAAGGCGATAAGTTAAATGAAAAAGCTTTAAAAAACCTAATCCAAGAAGCAATCACACTAAATAGATCTAAGAAGAAGTAGCACCAAGGCCGGTAGTCTTTTTTTACTTAATCGTCTTCATGTTATTATTATTATAATGAAGCTCATAAAAGGAAATAACCAAGTCCCTGTTATATATACTGCCCACCATGCTAGTCATGATTTTGGTGAGTTCGATGATAGGGTAGCACTCACTCAGGAGCAAAAAATTAGGTTCTCAGATTATGGAACTGACTTGACTGTTCCCGTTAATGGCCTAGCGACAATAATATCTGAAAAGAGTAGAGCCCTAGGAGATCTCAACCATGAACCTGGTGACGCCGCTGGATTTCAGCTTTATGACTATAATCAACCAAATCGTAATGAAATATGGAAGAAGGGATTAGAGTTGACACTAGGTGAAATGGAGTACTGTACGGAGAAATTTTACGAACCCTTTCATGAAGCTATTACAGACCAGCTAAGAAACAGAAGCGAATTAACTTACGTTGTGGCCTGGGATAATACAGCCCATTATTTAATTGGTGACAGAGATAGCAATGAGAGAGTAATGATGCGACCCTTCATACTGTCTAACAGGGGAACTGAGGGTGATGCACAGGCAGCCCCCAATGAAACGGTTAGCTGCGACCCAGAATTTTTAACTTCTCTTGCCAAACTATTTAGCTCCAAACTTCAGTCTTATGGCTTACCCTCCGAGGTGCTGTGTGATTATGTTTATAAAGGGGGGTACATTTGCCGACTCTATAATACAAGGCGAAATAAAGCATTTCTAGAAAAAAAAGGCGTGAAATGCGAGGTCCAATCTTTACAGCTTGAGTATGATGCCTCTATAACACACGACCCAATCTCATTAGCCCCTAATTTAACAAATATTAATTCAATAAAACAGGCCTTCACGGAGGCAATCATAGAGGCTACTTCTGAATGTTATATTTGATACATTCATCAAAAACAATGAGACCAACTACAGATAAAAGGCTCAACATGAGCAAGCCTGAATTCCTACAGAAATCAGTAGAGTTGGCTAGCTACCTAAAAGGACTAAATATATCTCAACTAAAAAAAGTGATGAAAGTATCTGATAAATTGGCTAGCGAAATACAACATACATTTTCTGAATGGTCAACGGATAGTGAAAATACAGGCTTGGCTGTACTTAGTTTCAGGGGCGATGTCTATAGTGGACTTCAGGTTGATGATTTCAGTATTGAAGATTTCGAATATGCTAATGATAAGTTAAGGATCGTATCTGGGTTATATGGGATATTACGTCCTTTAGACGGAGTATCTCCGTATAGAGTAGAGATGGGATATAGATTCGACAAAACACCATATAATAATTTGTATAATTTCTGGAGTAATGAACTTGCCAATACACTGAGTAAAGATGAATTGATAATTAATCTTACATCGGATGAATATGGTAGGGCTGTTTTACCCTACATCAGCAAGGAACGTATCATAACTCCACACTTCTTGACTTATAGTAAAATCAAAGAAGAGTACAGTAACGTAGCGGTTCATTCAAAAATAGCACGGGGAGCATTTGCTAATTGGCTTATAAAAAGTAGGATTGATAATAAAAGTGAATTACCAAAATTTTCATCTTTAGGCTATAGGTATAGCGACAAACTAAGCACTGAAAACAATCCGGTTTTTGTTTGCGATGTCTTTGGCGGTAAAGGCCTAAGTGTCAGACTAAAGTAGTTTGGCTATTTTCTTTTACATATTTATCGAGATCAAATTTCCTCTTCAAGCCTTCCGAATTCATGTATCGTATTTTCCCAAAAACTTTACGCTCAATCCAGGGCCTATCGTGAATTCCACCAATTGACCACAAAATACCTACGTAACCATTAGGGTCACCACCATCTATAGAGTATTTATCATTTAGGTAAATAGCCGTTCTAACAGCTTCTTCAGGTGATTTTGACCATTCTAGGATTTTCTTAGCCCAGTACATTCTCATGTAGCCATGAATCTTGCCAGTACTCCTTAATTGATTTTGAGCGGCGTTCCAGGCAGGGTCATGGGTTTGCGAGCCCTCCCATTGCTCTTCGCTGTAAACATAATCTCTTTTATCACCAATATGGCTAGTCAGTGTGTCTTTTGCCCAATCCCTTATGCCGTCAAGATTATTATAAGATCTTGAATGTAAACAAAAATTATCAGATAACTCCTTTCTAACAATCATTTCCTCAAATAAAGCATTCATTCCAGTTTCTATTGAGCTCTTACCATCATCTTGCGTTAATTTCGCCTCCTTAAATAATAGGGGCTGTTTGTTGGCTGCCTTCATTACTTCATGAGCAATTCTCAATGATGATAACTGTCCAAAGTGAAGGTATGGACTCAACCCACTCTGCCTGTCATTTGCTATGTCATTTCTGGCCTTAGAGTAATCACTCAAGTCATTCTTGATAAATTTATTGAGATGTTTTAGACCAGCCTCAGTGCCAGCTTTTGCGGTGACATTAATACCTGACGAAGTTAGTTTGCTAACAACATCTTTGGTTAGCTTCATGAAAAGGTCTGGGTCTGTGCCCTCAACGCTTGCTTTTATCAAGCCTGGAACTATAAGGGGTGGTTCTTCTAAGTAATTACGTAAGAGTTTGTGAATTTTTATCCTCATCGTGTAGGCTGAGAATTCCTCTTTATCAGAGGCAACCCATGTAGGAATAATATTGTGAGCATCTACCATAAAACATTTAGATTTTGATTTTTTGCTAAATGTAGCGACTACTTTTCTCGGTCCATCTAGTGGACTAAAATCAAAATAAATTTCTGATGGATTAATCTCTTTTTCCACATTCACTAGATTATCTAAGTATCCACCAGTCTTTAGAATAAAAGTTATTTTTAACTCGGCCAGCTCCTTCATGACTTGTTTAAGTCCAGAGATCATAAACTCGTAATGTTCTCGAGTTCGCTCACCGGTTGAGTTGAGTAAGTTAAAAAAAACCACTATCGGTAGATTATTTTTTATAGCGCTTTGTTGTGCATAAAACAGGGCGTGGTTGTCCTGTACTCGCTGGTCGCGACTCATAACATATAAAACACATTTACCTGGTAGATTATTAGAATTATTTAGCTCTTTTATTCTGCTGCTCGAATTTGTTTGCATATTAAATCAACTATTTAGAAAATGTTACTGTCAGTACTAGTCCAAAAACCAATAATAATATTGTAATTGTACTAGCTATGTAGAAATTCTTTTTTCCCATAATAATATTCTACCTCCTTTGTAGCATTCTAACCACAACAAGTTAGCATAAAGCCGTATTAGTTGCTATATTTAAGTCATGTCGATTGAAACCCCAAAATATAAACTTATAAAATCAGATAAAAAGTTTAGTGTAAGGCAATATGAAAAACATATTGAAGCTAAAGTTTTTGTAATTTCAGATTCACATAGCTCTGCAGGGAGTTATGGCTTTGGTTTACTAGCCGATTTTATCTTTGGTAATAATAAGAAAAATAGCTCTATCTCTATGACTGCCCCTGTTTCGTCGCGAGAATTTAAATCAGAAAAAATAGCCATGACCGCTCCTGTTAGTACATCCAAGCAAAAAGGTAAATCTTACACCGTAACTTTTATTATGCCATCTAAATACAAACTAAGTACACTTCCAAAACCAAATAATTCTGATGTACTGATAGCAGAAGTGGCACCCCACCAGGAAGTAGCCTTGAGTTTTTCTGGGCTAGCTACCGAAGGGAGGATAATAAACAAAATAAATGAACTACTGAATTGGGCTGAATCCCAATCTCTAAAGGTAACTGGCGAGGCAATTGTCTCGAGATTTGACCCGCCGTGGAAGCCGGGCATATTTCGTCATAACGAAGTATCATTTATTCTAGCGAGTTAATATTAGATAAGGTATTATATTGTAATGGACAAAAAGCAAACTGTAATTCAAGTAAAGAATGTAAAAAAATACTACGGAGACGTGAAGGCCCTAGACGGAATAGACCTTAGGGTAGATAAGGGTACTATTTATGGACTTTTAGGCCCCAATGGCGCTGGTAAAACAACTCTAGTTAGAGTTCTGGCCACCCTAATAGAACCAGATTCTGGAGAAGTTACAGTAAACGGAGTAGATGTAAAGCATCACCCTACTAAGATTCGTAGGATGATTGGACTAGCTGGACAATTTGCGGCCGTTGATGATTTCTTAACTGGAAGAGAGACACTGATGATGGTTGCCAGACTTTATCATGTACCAAAAAAAGAAGCCAAAAAACGTACAGACGAACTACTTAGGAGGCTAAGCTTGTCGGACGCAGCCGACAGGCCCGCTAAGACCTACAGCGGCGGTATGAGAAGAAGGCTCGACTTGGGAGCCAGCTTAGTTGGTAAGCCTGAAGTTTTATTCCTAGACGAACCGACTACTGGACTTGACCCAAGAACCCGACAGGAGCTCTGGCACCTTATAAGAGAGTTGGTAGATGAGGGTAGGACGTTATTATTAACTACTCAGTATCTAGAAGAAGCTGATGCGCTATGCGACTACATAAGTATTATTGATCGAGGTAAGGTCGTAAAGCAAGGTACTACAAATGAGCTCAAGTCGAGTCTAGGAAGAGATGTAGTCGAGGTTAAGGTAGAAGACAAGAATCAGGATGAAACCCTTAAGATAATGTCTAGTGTTGCGAAGTGCGATACAATCGTTGACGATATAACTAAGTCAATTAGTGTGAGAGCTGCCAAAGGGGCAGATATGCTGGTAAAAATTGTCACTCAACTAGAAAAAGCTGGTATTAAACCCAAGGATCTATCCGTCCACAGACCAAGCCTAGACGACGTTTTTTTGGCAGTTACAGGTAATAAGTCTACGAGTTCATCAAAACTTAATAAAAGGGGTGAAAAGTAATGGAATCCAGTACTATGATGAAGAGTTTTAGAATGACCCTGAGTGATATAGGTGCAATAGTGCGTAGAAATATTATGCGCTTCAGAAGAACACCTGAAATTATTGTTTTTTCAAGCATCCAACCAATAATGTTCTTGTTGCTATTTAACTATGTTTTTGGTGGTGCGATAAGTGCAGCTACACCAGGTGCCAAATATATCAACTTTCTACTTCCAGGAATTATGGCCCAGACAGCTCTATTTAGTACTCTACAAACCCCGATAGCTTTAATTGAGGACCTGGACAAGGGAGCTATAGATAGATTTAGAAGCTTACCTATGTCTAGGGCCGCTGTGCTAGCCGGCAGAACTTTTGCTGATTCTATGAGAATGACATTTATAGTTCTAATAATGTTAGTATTCGGAACAATCCTAGGCTTTCGTTATCAGGCTGGCGGTGGCAAATTGATGGCCGCACTAGGCATAGTACTGCTATTTGGTTATGCATTCTCATGGCTTACAGCAACCCTCGGTATGTTTATACGTAATTCAGAAGCAGTTCAGACGGCCGGATTCTTGTTTGTCTTCCCATTAACCTTCGCTAGCTCAGCTTTTGTACCAGTCGATACGATGCCTAACTGGCTGCAGGTTTTCTCACGCAATCAGCCAGTCACTCAACTAATTAATTCAGTCAGATCCCTGATGCTAGGCGGACCCACCGATCAGGTATGGATTATTATTACCTGGTCACTGGTGATTATGGCAGTTTTCATACCGCTAGCCATTTGGAAATTTGGCAAAACAGTTTAGATTGACATCTAATGAATCTTATGATATATTTATAAGACTAATATTAAGAGTGAATACCGAGCTATAAAACTGTAATCTCGCTGTTCACCGGATTAGACAGCAAAACAATAACAATTACAGAAAAGGTAAACTCTAAAAACTATGAGAAACAATTCTTATGGCTCACGAAATACTCGTGGCCGAAAACCATTTGGTTACAAAGGAAGTAACAGTGGTTCTAAATCAGGCGGTGGAAACCGAAGGGGAAAATATATTGACCCTAAAAAATTCGTTAATAAATCAGTCACACCTCAGGATAGAGTAGAATACGTGCCACAGCATAATTTTACTGACTTTGGATTTGTGAAGGCACTTGAAGACAACTTGTCACAGAAGGGCTTTGTTACGCCAACCCAAATACAGGACGGTGCAATACCTGAAGTGCTAAAGGGAAGGGATGTAATTGGTCTCGCAAACACCGGTACAGGTAAAACTGCCGCTTTTGCACTACCAATGATTCACTTACTAAAGACTCGTAAAGAGCAGCCAAAGGGTATCCTAGCACTTGTTATGGCACCAACCCGTGAACTTGCCGTGCAAATCGAGGAAGAATTTAAATCATTCGCTAGAGGCATGCAGATATACAGCACAATCTGTGTTGGTGGTGTAAATATTCAACGTCAAATAAGAGAACTCTCTCGAAGACCGCACGTTGTTATTGGTACACCAGGTCGATTAAAAGACCTTGAAAATCAAGGTAAATTAGACCTAAGGAACACTGAAATAGTAGTACTCGATGAAGCCGACAGAATGCTAGATATGGGATTTATCGATGATATTCGCTTTATTCTAGATAAATTACCTACTAAGCGTCAGTCGCTATGTTTTAGCGCAACTATAACTCCTGAAATTCAGAAATTAATGGACACTATGTTAGTTGATCCAGTAACTATTTCAGTCCGAACAGCAGAAACAAGTGAGCATATTGAACAAGATATAATTCCATTCGCATCTCATGCTGACAAGGAAGATTTACTTGAAAAGATGCTAGCCCAACCAGACTTTTCAAAAGTATTAGTATTCGGTGAAACAAAATGGGGCGTCCAGAAATTAGCAGAATCGCTTACTAAAAAAGGTTTGCCTGCTGAAGCGATTCACGGTAATAAATCTCAGCCGCAAAGACAGAGAGCTCTTAGAGCATTCACTAACGGAAAAGTAGAAATATTAGTTGCTACTGATGTGGCCGCCCGTGGTTTAGATATTCCAAATGTTACTCATGTCATAAACTTCGATCAGCCATCAAACTACGAAGATTATATCCACAGAATTGGCCGAACCGGTCGAGCTGGTAATCACGGTTACGCATTTACATTTGTCCAACAGAGATAACACTCTAACTGTGATAAAATAGAATCATGCATAAAAAACGTTTAGTATTTGATGTTGAATTTGCCTCAGAAAACTGGGATGAATTCGATGAGATTACAAAAAAAGATTTACTCAAGAGGGCTCCTGAAAAAAAAGAGGATCCAACTGGGTATGAAAAAGAACTTGAATACGTTAAAGACCAGTTAGTTTTTAGTCCGCTAACTGGCTTTATCGTAGCTATCGGTGTTTTTGATATAGATTCTGGCAAAGGAGCTGTTTATTACCAAGATCCCACAGGTAAACAGACCGATATCGAAGAAGGTGATTTTAAGTACGTGCCCATGACAGAAGAGGAGATCTTGATAAAGTTTTGGGCGCTTGCTGAAACCGCTGATGAATTTATTAGTTTCTTTGGTCGTCGCTCCGATGTTCCATACATAAATATTCGTTCGGCTGTTCATGGTATTAAACCATCTAAGGATTTAATTTCTAATAGATATAATTCTAGTAAATTTACCGGTGCACTGCATTGGGACTTAGCTGAGCTACTGACTTTTTATGGAACCGCAATGTACAAGGGTAGTCTTCACAGATGGTGTAGGGCTTTTGGTATTCAGTCACCAAAGGGCGAAATGGATGGAAGTCAGGTTGGAGAATACTTTAGAGAGGGTAGGGGTTTAGAGATTGCAAAATATAATGTGGAAGACTTGAAGGCTACTGCCGCGTTATTCCATAAATGGGACCAGTATTTAAGAGAACGTAATTAATTTATAAGGAGGTGTGTATGTCATTAAATGTAGGAGATCAAGCCCCAGATTTTAAACTTGAAGATCAATCTGGTAAGGTTCATGAACTAAAAGATTTGAAGGGTAAGAAGACGCTTATATATTTCTACCCGAAAGATGAGACTCCTGGTTGTACTATCCAGGCCTGTAGCTTAAGGGATAACTTCGAGAAGCTTCAGTCTGTTGGGTTGGATGTTTATGGAGTTAGTAAGGATGACGTAAAGAGTCATGAGAAATTTGCAGCTCACCATAATCTACCGTTTGATATATTATCCGATCCAGAAAATAACATGATAAATGCTTACGGTGCCTGGGGTGAGAGAAATATGTACGGTAAAAAATACATGGGCACTGTCCGTTCAGCCGTACTGGTGGGCGAAGATCTGAAAATATTGGCAGTTTGGCCAAAGATTCAGCCATTGAAAACTGTACCAGAAGTTATAGACTGGCTCGAAAAAAATAGATAATGATTTTTTTTTGGATATCTGCAGTAATCACATTACTCTTTTGTTTCGTGGTTTTTTTTGGTGCCCCATATCTACCGACTTTTAAAAAAGATTTAGAAAGAATATTTAGAATAGTTAAGATACCAACAAAAAGTCTAGTAATCGATCTGGGATCAGGCGACGGTAAGATGTTAGTTATCGCAGCTAAAAAAGGCTATAGAGTGATTGGTTATGAGATTAATCCTATATTGTGGCTTATCAGTAACTTGAGGCTATTTAAATACCCAAATGCAAAAGTTAAGCTAAAGAGTTTGTGGAGAGCCGACGTCAGTGATGCTGATTTAGTTTTTACTTTTTTACTTACGAAGTATATGCCAAAACTAGAGAAGAAATTACAGTCAGAGATGAAAGCAAATAGTTATTTTGCAAGTTATGTTTTTGAGCTACCTAATATTGAAGTTACTAAAAAAACTAACAATACACACTTCTACCGCTTTTGACTAAGCAGTCTCTCTTAAGTTACAATAAAGTTACAAATAAGGAGACTACATGGAAGTAAAACCGCTAAAGTATTCAAAGCTCGATGGCTTAAGTGAAAAACAACTCAAAGAACACCATGATGTTTTGTATGCAGGTTACGTAAAAAAATATAATGAAATTAATGAAAAGCTAAGTGGAGTAGACTTGACTACAGCTAATGCTACTTACTCAGACCTAAGAGAGCTAACTATAGAAAAAGGCTTCGCTCTTAACGGTGTTGTATTGCACGAGTATTATTTTGAAGGTATGGGCGGACAAGGTGGAGTGCCTACTGGATCAATCGCAGAGTTAATAAACAAAAACTTCGGTAGTTTTGATGCATGGAGTGAACAGTTTAAGGCGTTAGGAATGACTGCTCGAGGCTGGGTAGTATTGGCCTACAATTTTGATACCAAAAAACTTGAAAATTACATCTGTGACGTTCATAATCAAGGTGGAGTTTGGAATACTACTACTCTAGTCGTCATGGACGTGTATGAACACGCCTACTTTATTGATTACGCAACTAAACGAGCAGATTATATCGAAAAATATATGGCAAACATTGACTGGGAAGAAGTAAATAAAAGAGTTAGTAGCAATATCCCGGGCTATCAAACTGAAAATAATAATAACGAAGGAGAATAGATGTTAAAACTAAATCAGCCAGCACCAGATTTTAATCTGAGTGCTTATCAGAAAGGCGTCAAAGATGACTACAAAGAAGTTAGCCTCGCTGAATACAAAGGTAAATGGGTAATATTATTTTTCTACCCAAGAGACTTTACCTTCGTCTGTCCCACAGAAATTAAAGGATTCGCAAAAATGTATGACGATTTCAAGAAGTTAGATACGGAAGTTTTAGCAGCTAGTACAGACAGTATCTACAGTCATAAAGCATGGTTTGAAAGAGACCTAAAAGAAGTTGGCTTTCCAATCCTTGCCGATACTTCACACAATCTTTCAAGGGACTATGAAGTACTAGCCGAAGATTCTGGCGAGGCCGAAAGAGGTACTTTCATAATTGACCCTGAAGGAAAACTTCGCTACGTCGTTATATCTGACGGTAATGTTGGTCGAAGTGTAGAAGAGACTATGCGTGTAGTAAAAGCACTTCAAACTGGTGGCCTTTGTCCAGTCGACTGGATACCTGGAGACCCTAACTTAAAGAATTAAGGACAAGATATGGATACCCCCCAACAACCCTACACACCAATCCAGCCGTCAGGCATGGAGCCCAGTAAGAAGTCTAAGAGCAATAAATTACCGCTTATTGCTATGGCAGTAATTTCAGCAATCCTACTGATACTCCTACTGATTTTCGCAAGCCGAGCATTTACTAACGATAAAAAGATCAACGATGCCAGACAGGCTGGGGAGGCTTCAGGTGCATCAGTTCAGAAGACCAAGGATGATCAGGCCGTAGCGCAACTAGCTGTTAGTAGCACAAGGACATATACTGCACCTGACTTTGCTGGTAATTTTTCAATTCAACTACCAAAGTCCTGGAGTCTTATGGTTACACCAGATAGTTCCGTAGGGACGATTGATGGCTTTTCAGCCCCAGACTACGTTGACTCAAAGATTGTAAATTACCCACTACTTTTTTCCCTCAAAAACCAGAATATAGATTCAACAAAAACAGAGTACGATTCTCTGTATTCAGAAAAAAAAGTTAGTCGTGAAGATACTACTGTCTCAGGAATTAAAGGTTATCGGTACTCGGGAGAACTTTCTGACAAAATAACAAAGGGTACCGTGGTGATTGTTCCAATTAGAGAGAAGACATTTATTATAGAAACTGATGATAATACAAAGTATTTATCAGCCTTTAATACCATTCTTGGAACTGTAAAACTTAATCCCTAGTAAACTACTTATGCTTGCCTGTAGTGAGTATCGCACTATAGTATAAGTATATGAGTTACACCAAAGACCCAAATCCAGAATTAAACGATTTGGGTCTTTGGTATTCTAGGAGTGGAATGAAGTCAATTTTATTTGCCATTCTACAGGGCTCGGTTAGTTCTGCTAATTCTAGTATTGGTTATCTGGATGAAATTAGTACTCCCAAAAACAAAGACATAGTAGTTATTAATTTAAAAAAAATATATTCCCAACAGCTCCGTGATGCAAGGTTTGTAGAATTTATTTACCGCGTCATAAATCATTCGGCTGTTCACAGAAAAAGTACTCATGTAGAAAAGCTATTTTCATCATTAGAAAATAACTCAGTAATTAATTTTAAATCAAAATCTACTTACTCTATCTCACTGATTAGTGTTGATGAATCGTTATTCGTCTACTGCATGGACGCCTTGCTCTCTCCAAACACGAAGTCAAAGAATATTTTTGTGGATTCTAGAAGAAGGGGTAATTTTCTTATCATTTCTCTTTATTCAAAAAGAGCAGAGTGGCTGAAAGATGACATTAAGAAAATAATTAATTCCTATAGACATATTGACGTAACCAAAGGTAAGTATCAATTAAGTGAAATTGCAGCATACTTCATGCTTAGTGTCTTGCTTGAATCAATGAGTATTAGTATTAGCTACAGAAAAATTAACAATAAAGATAAGCTTTATGTTAAAGTGCCTATTTCTAAGCAACTAAATGTATTTGATAGTGGTACAGTAGAGGAGTAGAGTAGGGGTATGAAGAAAACTATATTATTTGTCGAAGATGATCAGATACTGCGCGATATGTATAATATCAAGCTAAATAGTGCAGGCTTTAATACTAACCCAAGCGAAGACGGCCTCCAGGCGCTTGATTGGCTGAATGATAACTTGGCTGATTTGGCTATTGTGGATATTCTTCTGCCTAAGATGAATGGTTTAAAGCTAATTAAGGCGATACGCAAAGATCCAAGGCATAATAATATGCGTATTATTATCTTAACTAATTTGACTGAGTCCGACGTCAGCTTACATGACACCGTTAAGGAAAGTCTTGGGGTTGATGCTTATTTTGTAAAATCACAAGTTTCGCCCAGAGATTTGGTTGATAACATAATCAAAATATTAGAATGAGAGAGCAGAGCCTAACAGGATTTGTACTTAGGAGGTATAACCTGGGAGAGGCTGACAGGATAATTAGTTTCTATTCCCTAGAGAAGGGCAAAGTGAAGCTTGTAGCTAAGGGAATTAGGAAGGGTAAGGCTAAACTGTCAGGCCACCTAGAGCCCTACTGCCTAATAGATATTAGGGTTGTTGGTAATAAATCACTTGCAACAATTATTGGCGCCGAAGCAAGAGAGCTATTTAATTTTCAATCTATAGATGAGGAAATACTAATGAGCGCTCACCTAATTAACGAGATTATGGACAAAATGTTACCCGAGGATCAGCCCAATGAGTCGGCATATGATTTATATGTTGAGTGTATTTCAGAGGTGAGGGAAGTTGATCCCCAATTATTGCGCCAGTACTTTAGTTTGAAATTGCTCGTGTGTCTAGGTTCGCAACCTGAGTTAGGCGGTACAGTCGCGGGATCCAGGCACTATTTATCTTACGACTCCGGTGAAGTTGTGCCTTTTCACCCTAACTCGCACTATGGAATAATATCAGATAAGACAATCAAGTTCTGGCGACTGGTGTATAAAAACCCACTTGAGCAGCTCGCTAGAATATCTGGTATTGATGAAATATTTAAAGAAAGTGAGAAGTTAATATTTCACTATTACGAATATCATTTTGGTTTACGCTTTAAGAGCTTGGGCGTTTTTCAAGAACGTCAGTTTTAGGGTATAATATAGTGACTTATGAATAAATCTAAAATTACTATGGAACAATTGGTTAGCTATGCTAAAAGGCGAGGCTTTGTTTTTCAAGCCAGCGAGATATATGGCGGAGTAGCGGGCATGTACGACTTCGGACCTTACGGGGTGGAGTTAAAGAATAATATCAAGAAGCTGTGGTGGCAAGAAATGGTCTATATAAATGATAATATCTCAGGCATTGATAGTGCAATTATTCAAAGCCCAAAAGTCTGGGAGGCTAGTGGACATGTTGAGCGATTCAGCGACCCGATGGTTGATTGTAAGAGTTGTAAAAAGCGGTTTAGGGCAGATAAATTAGCTAATGTGGATAGCGTAGATATCCCAGAACTAACTAAGCTAGTAAATAAATTTGATTGTCCTAACTGCGGTGGTCATGATTGGACCGATATTAGACAGTTCAACTTATTAATGAAGACTTTTCTTGGCCCACTCGAGGATGACAATGCAGTAGCTTATCTTAGAGGTGAAACCTGTCAGGGTATTTATACAAATTTTGATAATGTTCGAGAAACTACAAGAGCTAAGTTACCATTCGGCGTAGCACAAATTGGTAAGGCATTTCGAAATGAAATAACACCAGGAGATTTCCTTTTTAGACAGCGTGAATTCGAGCAGGCTGAGATGCAAATGTTTGTTGACCCAGAATCAGCCGACAAGATATTTAGTCAATGGAAGGAGCGTCGCATGAAGTGGCATGAGACTATCTTGGATAAAGGCAATCTTAGATTTAGAGAGCACGGTGAAAATGAAAGAGCTCACTACGCCAAAGACGCGTGGGATATTGAGTATAACTTCCCGTTTGGGTTTAAAGAGATGGAGGGTATTCACAACAGAGGTGACTGGGACCTTAGTAGACATAGTAAATTTAGCGGTAAGGAACTGGAGTACTTCGACGAAGAGAGTAAGAAACGATTTACACCTTGGGTGATTGAAACTTCCGTTGGTATGGATAGATTATTCCTTGCAGTGCTAGCCGATTCCTATACAGAAGAACAGGTAGGTGAAGAAACTCGTGTAGTTATGAAGTTTAAGCCATCTCTAGCACCTGTTAAGGTGGCAGTACTGCCACTAAGTAAAAAGCCCGAGCTAAGTAAGCTATCTCGCGAAGTATTCGAAATTATCTCCGGTGATATTAATGTTGAATACGATGAAACCCAATCGATTGGTAAGCGATACAGAAGACAAGACGAAATCGGTACACCTCTGTGTGTGACTGTAGACTTCGATAGTCTAGAAGATAATGCTGTAACCGTTCGAGATAGAGACACTATGAAGCAAGAGCGAATAAAGATAGCTGAATTAAAGTCTTACGTCCAGTCGAAGCTAAATTGATCTCTAGATTTTAAAAATAATGCCAACGGCCAGACCAATTCCGGCAGCAATACCACCAATAATTAGCACCTCTACAGCAGCCCTGAACCTACTCTTGTGAGTTACTTTGCCTTTGAATATACCGAGCGCTAGCAAACCCATCAAGGCCGCAACAATACTTACGGGTATTGCTTGGAGGTGGGGAAGTAATAGGTATGGTATGAGCGGCACCATACCAGCAATAATGTAGCCTACAAATATTATTAGCCCACTTATGATTGGATTGGCGGGAATTTTTTCTTTCTCTACATCCTCTTCAGTCTCTTCACTAATGAATTCACTGGCCGCCATAGATGTTGATTCTACCGCAATTATTACTAATGCTGTTGCTATAATAGCCTCCTTACTCGTAGCAGATATGGCTATACCTGCTAGAGCTCCAGTGGTCGATACTAAGCTATCTTCAACACCAAAAAAACCGCTGTGAAAATAGTCTGGTGATATTGTTTTTCTGCGTCTCATTTAAATATTATAGCAAAATATAGGCATGACTGTTTCGCAGTCTGTTCGTAAAGTACTATTTTTTAGCCTAATAAAGGCAAAAGAAAAACTAATAGTATATAAAAAAGTTATGCTAAAACGGTTTACAGTGGGTAATTGGTGAGTGTATACTAGATGTAGTGGGTAACAGTGGGTAAGAAAGAATAATATCAGATGGATTATTTCGAGAGAAAACTAGATAGTAAAAATAGACTTACAATACCTACGCAACTTAGAAAAGAATTTGGCCAAAATGTAGTTATTACACCTGGCTTCAAGGATTACCTTCATATCTACCCAGAATCAGTCTGGAATAATGACGTAGAAGATGCCTTGCGAGGTGACATACTAGATGAGGCTAAAGCCGACCTTAATGTGAGACTAAGATCAGGTAAAACAATTGCTAGGCTGGATGCTAAGCAGGGGAGAATAACATTAGAAGCTCATCACATGAGACTCTTAGGTGATAAGAATGACATTATCGCTGTTAGGGCCGGAAAGTACTTCCGAATAAGCTCTAAGTAAGAATTCATCAGATGGTCTTTTAAAGACAAATGCTCATTGAAAACTAAAACAAACACAAAAATCAAAGTTAACTATTTGGCAGTCAGTAAGCGTTTCTGGAGGGTGACGCTTAAAACAAAACTCTAGCACGTACATGCAACAAAAAACTCCACCTCACAAACTATCTCAACTTTACAAGGACTTATTAAATAGGTCCTTGCCACATTTAACTACCCAATCTAGGGTAGAATCAAAAACAAAAACAGAAATACATAGCTGGCTGCTGAATAGGTAACCTTGACAATGAAAAAACACATACCAGTTTTATTAGATAATGTATTGGAAGTTCTAGCTCCAAGAAGTGGAGAAGTCTTCGCAGACTTAACCGCCGGATACGGAGGCCATAGCGAAGCTTTGCTTGAGCGAGTAGGGGATACTGGCTTTGGATATCTTTTTGACAGAGATCCGGAAGCAGTAGAATACTTACAGACAAAGTTCACCGGTAGAAGTAACGTTAAAATTATAAAATCAGATTTTGGCGATATTGACTGGCAAGTATTTAGTAAAAAGCCCGATATGATACTTGCTGATATTGGCGTTAGTTCACCGCAGATAGATTCTCCCGAAAGAGGATTTAGTTTTAGCAGTGAAGGAGCTCTAGATATGAGAATGGACGCAACGTCCCAACTAACAGCTTACGATATCGTCAATGGATACACTGAAAAGGATATTGCGGACATACTTTATAAGTACGGTGAAGAAAGACAGAGTAGAGCGATAGCAAGTGAGATTGTAAAACAGAGAAATATCTCAGAGATCAAAACAACCACACAGCTTGCAGACATAATATCTAACAGAATTGGTAGACACGGAAAAATAAATTCAGCCACCAAGAGTTTTCAAGCACTCCGAATAGCAGTAAATGATGAACTAGGAGAGTTAGATAGACTTCTAAAGGTAATCCCAGAAGAAGTTAGTATTGGTGGTAGGGTAGCTATTATAAGCTTCCATTCACTGGAAGATAGGATGGTTAAGCGTAGCTTTAAAAGCCTATGCACACCCAGAAGAAATGAATTTGGACAAATCGAAACAGATCCTGAATTCAGTCCGGTTACCAAAAAGCCCATTACGGGCGATAAATTCGATAAATCAAATCCGCGCGCTAGAAGTGCTAAACTTAGAGCCGTTGAGAAAATTAATTAAACAAAAATAAAAAGGAGGGTCAAATGACCTTAGTCATCAAAAACGAAAGCCCACGAGCCAGAAAACTAAAGGTACGTGTAATTACAGTTCAGTAAGTATTGAACTATTTATAGTTTTTCAAGCTTGCTAAACTACATCAAAAACAAAAACAAAAACAAAAATATACAAATACAAAAAGGAGAATCAATGACATCTGCAACAGCATTACGCCGAAACCAAAATATAACCCGAAATAAACTATCATTCCAAACGGGTCCTTTTTCGGTTGGTTTATTACTTCTAGGATTTGTTATTGTCTTATCTCTTTTGTACCTCAACCAAATTACTAAAACTTCAGTCTTCAACTACAAGATTTCAAATCTACAAAATACTCAAGCAAATCTGACCACAGAGAAGCAAAAGCTACAAATTGAAGCTGCACGCGTGCAGTCGCTTGCTCAGGCAAAAGCGAATGCTACCAGTGCCGGTTTAATTAAGACTGATACGGTTTCCTACGCAACGGCGCACTAGTATGCTTCCTAAATCTCGACCAAGCTTAAGGCTATTTGGAGTCGCCATTGTTTTTGCTATCCTATGGCTGCTCGCTGTCGGGAAATTATTCTACGTACAAGCTATTCAAGGCAAGGAATACGCATCTAAAGCCATACAACAGCAGTCAAGGAAGTTCGACATCCCTGCCCAAAGAGGACTTGTTTACATAAAAGAGTCAGATGGCTTATATCCCATAGCGCTTAACACTGAGGTATATAACTTAGCTGTAGACCCCAAGTTCGTCAAGGACCCCGGAAAGACATCAGATGAGATATCGAAGATAATAAATACACCCAGTGATCAGATAATCGACAAGTTAACAGCAAATACTAGGTACGCTGAAATTAATAAAGCCGTAAGTAGTGAACAGGCCGATAAGTTAAAGAGCCTATCCCTACCTGGTGTCATTTTACAGAAGAGAGCTAGTCGTTATTATCCTGAAGCCGATCTATTTTCACAGGTCTTGGGGTATGTAAACGATGACGGGGAGGGGCAGTACGGCTTAGAACAATTTGCGAACAGTGATTTATCTGGTACTACAGGTCGTTACAATACAGTTACAGATGCATTAGGGGTGCCTATAAATAGTGCAGAAAATACGCTCATCGATCCGAAGGATGGTAAAAGTTACGTTTTAACACTTGATAGGGGATTACAGCAAGTTGCTAGCGATGCTCTAAAGGCTGCTGTAGATGGAAACAAGGCTGAATCTGGTAGCATAATTATTATGGATCCAAGCACAGGTGCAATTAAAGCCATGGTTAACTATCCAAGTTATGATCCAAATAATTTTAGAAATGTAACAGACTATAAACTCTTTTCTAATAGCAGTGTGTCTAGCTTGTTTGAGCCCGGTAGTGGATTTAAGACTATAACTATGGCTTCAGGGTTAGATGCTGGTAAGGTTAAACCAGAAACGACATATAATGATACTGGAGAAGTTGTAATTAGTGGTAAGACCATTAAGAACGCTGAAAATCACAAGTTCGGTATTCAGAATATGACTGATGTTATTCAGAAATCACTAAACACAGGCGTGGTATTTGTCCTTGAACAACTAGGAGGTAATCCCAAGGAGATAACCGCAGCCGGAAAGCAGTTATTTTATGAGTACCTGAAGAAGTTCGGATTAGGTAAAGTTACCGGTATCGAGCAGGCCGGTGAGGTTAGTAGCCAAATTAAACCCCCTACGACTTATGACGTAGACTATGCCAACATGACTTTCGGGCAGGGTATTTCTGTAAATTCAGTTCAAATGCTTTCTGCAGTATCAGCAATTGCTAACAAGGGTGTGCTAGTTAAGCCTACGATAGTAGCAGGAACACTTGATAATAATGGTGATTTGATTCCAAATAAACCAGAGGTAGTCAGGTCAGTTATTAGTTCAGATGCAGCCAGTAAAATAACGCAAATGATGACTCAAGTGGTTGAGCATGGCTCGGGCTGGATGACGAGAATGAAAGGATACAGTATCGCCGGTAAGACCGGTACAGCGCAGGTGCCAAGAGCTGATGGGCTAGGCTATGAAGCAAATAAGAATATAGGTAGCTTCATTGGCTTTGCCCCTGCCGATAACCCCAAGTTTATTATGTTTGTTAGGATAGATTATCCGAAGGTCGATGGCTTTGCAGAAGTGACTGCTGTACCAGCCTTTTCAACTGTAGCCAAAGAATTATTCAAGTATTATCAGGTACCACCTAGTGGGAATTAAGAGTAAAATTTGGTAAAATAGGGAGACGTTATGTTTGGAACAACACTTACTGTCGAAATGACACACATACTTTTTCAGGGCTTCATATGCTTTATATTGGCAATGGCCTTCACTCCTTTATATACGCATTTCGCTTTTAAGTACAAAGTCTGGAAGAAAATCCGTACAGATGCGATGACGGGAGAAAAAGCACCAGTATACTATAAATTGCATGCTGCAAAGCATAAACGAAATATACCAACTATGGCTGGAATTGTGGGTGTTGTTGCAGTAACAATTACTATGCTTACTCTAAACTGGAGTAGATCGCAGACCTACCTGCCAGTGTTTGGCCTTGTTGCTGCGGGTGGGGTAGGACTACTGGATGATTTTATAAATATAAGGGGAAATAGTGGAATAGCCGGTATACGTGGCTCTCTTAAGATGGCGCTTATATTAGCTGTTGCCTTGACCGGAGCTTTATACTTCTTTTTTAGACTAGGCTATAGCCAAATCCACGTACCAGCAGTCGGTAATTTCGAAATAGGCTGGCTATACATTCCTTTGTTTGTCCTAGTTGTTGTATCAACAGCGAATGCGGTAAACATAGCTGATGGACTAGATGGATTAGCTGGAGGATTGCTGTCTACATGTTTTGGAGCCTATAGCGTTATTGCTTTTGCGCAGGGAAATTATGGTATCGCTGGGTTCTGTCTCGCTATGGTAGGGGCAGTGCTGGCCTATACTTGGTTTAATATCTTCCCAGCTCGGTTCTTTATGGGGGATACAGGTTCATTTGCATTCGGTACCGCACTAGGTGTGGTTGCCATGTTGACGAATTCGGTTTTTATATTGCCGGTGATTGCCGCTGTGTTTGTAATTGAAGCTGGTTCGAGCCTGGTACAGATATTCTCTAAGAGAGTCTTTAAGAGGAAGATATTCTTATCTGCACCACTACATCATCACCTCGAGGCTATAGGTTGGCCAGAAACAAAAGTCACTATGCGTTTGTGGGTGATTGGTGCCGTTAGTGCAGTTCTAGGCATGCTCCTTGGCTTAATAATGAGAGGCTAAGTTTCAGAATATGAACCCCCAAAGAAGAAAAACCAAGCCGTTTCAAGCATCACATAGGCCTGACTACACTCTTACAATTTTAATATTTGCCCTAATAGCGATTGGGCTTATCATGATTTACTCAATCGGCTGGATAACTGTACTCAAGCAAACAGGGGGTAGTAGCAGTAAAAATACTTTTTTCATTACCCAGACTTTTAGCTTAGGGCTGGGAGTATTACTTTGGTATTTTATTAGTCGAATACATTACACATTCTGGCAGAAGTATGCGAGCGTATTTTTCTACGGTTCGCTTCTACTGATGTTTTTAGTGTTGGTGCCGGGAATATCGGTTAAATCAAATGGCGCCTCTAGATGGATTCACCTAGGTCCATTAATCAACTTTCAACCAGTGGAATTTTTTAAGCTTGGGGTAATTTTATTTGTCGCCGCGTGGATACAGAAAAATAAAGAAAAACTAAATAATCCAATAGAGGGACTATTACCAATTATGGCTATAATAGGACTGTCTATGGCGCTAGTTGTATTTTTGCAAAAAGACATGGGTTCGGCATCCGTTATCGTGTCGACAATTCTTACGATGTATTTTCTTTCAGGCGTTTCAATTCAGATGTTCTTAATTGCGTTTACTAGTCTAATCGCGGGAGCGGTATTGTTGGTAGCTAGCTCAAGCTACCGCCTGGCTAGGTATTTAACATTTCTAAATACATCCAATGATCCAACTGGGTCCGGCTATCATATCAATCAGGCATTAATAGCAATTGGTTCGGGCGGAGTCTTGGGTAAGGGACTTGGTAAAAGTCTGCAGGCCTACGGGTATTTACCAGAAGCAACCAATGACTCCATCTTCGCTATAATTGGTGAGGAGTTTGGATTCTTGGGCTGCATACTTATAATCTCTTTGATTATAGGATTTCTCTGGAGGGGATATAGGATCGTGCGAGATGCCCCAGATGATTACTCTAGACTTGTTGCCGGGGGTATAATAGCATGGATAGGCTTTCAGGCCTTTTTCAACGTAGCAGCAATGGTTGGTCTAGTACCATTAACAGGTATTACCCTGCCATTTGTCAGTTACGGTGGAACTAGCTTGCTAGCTTTGCTTATAGCGATTGGCATTTTGCAAAACATTTCACGTTACACGAAAGGAGAACAGCTAGATGAAAATCGTGGTTTGCGGCGGCGGAACAGCCGGGCACATAACACCGGTATTAGCAGTAGTAGACGCGCTGCGTGATTCTGATAAAGATAGCAGTATTGTCTTTATAGGTTCAGGTTCTGACATGGAAAGAAAATTAATATCTAACTATGGTATTGATTACGTCGCTATTTCTACAGGAAAATTTCGTCGCTATAGACGTAAATGGCATCAGGAACTTCGAGATATAAAGACTAACAAAAAAAATGCGGCTGACTTATTCCGTTTTGGCAAAGGATATTTCCAGGCTAAAAAAATCCTAAAAAAGTTCAAGCCTGATGTGGTGTTTACAAAAGGTGGCTACGTATCACTCCCTGTCGGTCTAGCCGCGTCTTCATTAAATATCCCTTTAGTAATACACGATTCTGATTCTGTACTTGGTGTTGCAAGTAAGATGCTTGCATCTAGCGCTAAAGCTATCGCTACCGGTTTTCCGGCTGAAGCGTTTAGTGAATTACCAGAAAAAAATAAGATAGTATTCACTGGTAACCCTGTTAGAAAAGAATTACTTAGTACCAATATTAAAAAGGCTAATAATGAATTCGACTTCAAGGCTAAAAAGCCAATTATATTTGTATTTGCAGGATCACAGGGGGCTGAGTCTATAAATGATATTATTTTTAGCGGTATCGAGATAATAACCAGTAAGTATAATATTATTCACCATACTGGAACTCAAGGAATCGAGAGAGCAAGAATTGCTCTCGACAGATTACCGGATAATTTGAAAGATAGTTATCGTCCCTACGAATTTTTACACGGCGAGATGGGGGATGCCTTATTCTTGACAGACGTAGCTGTAATTAGACCAAGTGCTAGCTCGATTGCCGAGGTCGCTGCGCACTCCAAATCGACCATACTAATCCCTAGTCCACATTCTGCCAATAATCATCAGCAAAAAAATGCTGAATTCTTAGTGAAGATGGGTGCGGCTAGAATTATTGATCAAGAAAAACTAACACCAATAGGTTTGTGTTCGGAGATTGATAAAATTCTCTCTAATAAGGATGCTAAGAAGTACCTACAAAAATCTATACACGAATTTTGGATTCCTGATTCAGCTACCAGGATTGCCAAGCTAATTATAGGAGCAGGAAAATAGCATGGAAAGGAGGGTGGTTAAGAATAGACAGACTAAGGTTTTTTTTGATCCAAATTCAGGTCCTAAGCTTAAGAAAAAGAAAAAGAAATTTACTTTCAAAAAGTTCCTAATGATTTTATTGACCATTCTTATTTTTGGCAGTTTATTTTATGTAGTTGTTATTTCGTCATTATTTAAAGTAAAGAAAATCCAGGTGACTGGTGAACAGACACTAACAGAAGACAGTATTAGATCTCAGGTGGAAAACATAGTAGGCAGCTCATTTTTTAACCAGAACATACTTTTCATTTCCGCCGATCAGATTAATAAACAGCTTAAAAAAGATAACTACCAGATAGCTAGTACGAAAATAAACCGAATACCGTTTAATACCATTAAGGTGACAATAACCGAACAGAAGCCGAGTATAATCTGGAAATCAGGTATTACAACATCTATATTAGCAGAGGATGGTAGAGCGTATGCAGGGCAACCAACAGAGGAGTTACTGAAGAGATTGCCAATGGTGATAGATAGTACTAACTTACCGGTGAAGGCAGGGGAGAAGACAGTTCCTGATACTTTTGTAAAATTCGTTTCGGATATCAATTCTGCCCTACCTTCAAATGGTATTAAGGTTGCGAATTATGAAATACAGGATACAACAACTGAAATTTACGCAGTCACTAATTCAGGTTATAAAATACGACTTGATACCACTAGGCCAGTTAAAGAACAAATAACCGACCTAGTAACCGTGTTAGACCAGCTAAAAAAGCAGAATAAAAAGGTGGGCGAATATATAGACCTACGGATAAATGGCAAGGTTTTCTATAAATAATTGCATTTTAGACTCGCTCTAGCCTACATTAAGTTCGGTTTTTGTTTATGTGTAAATAGTGGTAAAATCACATAAAAGTATAGTTTAGAGTGAGTTAAGCTTAAGGTAGACAGGGGAGTAAAAAAAATAAAATAAAATTAAATCTGAAAACTAAGCTAAATAAGCATATTTATAAGTTATTTAGTAAGGCTCAGTCTTTAGTCGTAAAATATACATTGTGCGACACTGAATATATAACACCTTTCGGGTGTAAGTAGTCCTCTATATCCAAGTACTTATGAAGGTATTTTTATATTCTCCAATAGGGCCGTAAATAGTACTGCTGTGATAACTATTTACACTACTAACAATTAAGTAAGCAATAAGCTAACTTTGTTTGGTCTTAATATATATTAAGCTCGACGGTTACTCAGACTTATTTTTAGCGGGGTAGAATGGCTTGTTCTGATGTCGGTTCCTATTACTGCTAGAATGATTTCCACCATTATTATTGTGCTGTTTAGGGCCGCTGTGGTGGTTTTTATTTTTGTTTACTAACTCACTATACTTCTTAGGCTCTACTCCGCTCACAGAGGGTGTATGTGGCTTTTGCTGTGCATACTGAGTGTGTTTGGATGAGTAGTTCTGAGGCTGCTTATCAGCATCTTTATTTTCAGCTTCGTCCGTACCGGTCCAAATTGAAATCATCTTTTCGACTTCGCTTCTAGGTGTTGCGTACATCTGCCTGGAGTTATCCACAATCTGTTCAGT